>JANMJO010000095.1:0-5057 GCA_031371425.1 Verrucomicrobiales bacterium
GTGAAAACTTCCTTTCGCTATGGCGTCGCGAAGCGTGAGGATGGGCGTGAGCGGTTCGTATTCCACGATAACTTTCTCGGCGGCGGCGCGGCAGGCGGCTTGCGATTCGCCGACCACGAGCGCGACCAGTTGGCTGTGGAAGAGAACCTCATTCGTTGCGAGCAGCGGTTCGTCGTGCTTCGTGCCCACGTCATTCACGCCGGGGATGTCCTCGGCGAGCAGCACGGCGTTGATGCCGGGCATCTGCCTCGCGGCGGTGGCGTCGCGCTTCAAAATCTTCGCCCGCGAGTGCGGCGAACAGACAGGCCAGACTTCGAGCATGCCGTCCGTCTGGTCATCCACGTAGATCGCCTCGCCGGTGACGTGCTTGTGGGCGCTCTCGTGGGGAACGGTAGCACCCGCGTCTCGCGGGTGATTTTCGGCGTCCCGCCGAAAATATCGTTGGTCTAATTTGTCTAACGAAGGTTCGGGCGCGACGCCCGAACCGACCCGCGAGACGCGGGTGCTACCATCAGCAAAAAATTTCTCCAGCAGGCTCGTGATGAGTCCGCTGCGATATTCCGCCGAGCCGCGCACGTCAGAGATAGGCGCAAACTCCGTCCTCAAAATCGGCAGGACGTCTGCGATGGTTTCTGCACTCCAGACTTTGCCGAGCAGCGCGGCCTCGGTCTTCTCCGCGCGCACTGGCATGGCCGCCGCGCCGCCGTAAGCGAGCCGCGCATGGCGAATGATGTTTTGCGAATCCAACTCCACGACGAACGCGCCGGCCACGGTGCTGATGTCCATCTCGCGGCGCTTGGAGACCTTGAACCACGCGGCCTTGCGAGTCCGTCCCGCAGCAGCAGCGCCGCGCGGGATGAGGATGGTTTTCAAAACCTCGTCCGGTTGCAGCGCGGTCTTGCGATACGAGAGGAAGAATTCGCTGAGGAGCAACGCGCGCTCCAAAAGTAGGGCGGGCGTCGCGCCTGCCCGCGCCGACGACGTCGGCGCAGTATCTGATTCCGACTGCTCGCGCTGAATCGCTCGCTGGGCAGGCGAGACGCCCGCCCTACTTTGCTCCGACGCGAGCACGACCTTCGCGTCCAGCGCGAGCAGCACGGGCGCGCTGTCGCCGATGGGCGAGGCGGTGACGAGGTTGCCGCCCATCGTGGCGCGATTGCGGATCTGCCGCGAGCCGAACACGCGGAGCATATCGCCGAGCGCGGAGAATTCCTCGCCGAGCCGGTCTTCAATTTCCGTGAGCGTGACGGCCGCACCGATGTGCCATTCGGCTTCGGTGGATTTGATTTCTTTCAGCTCCGCCACGGCTTCGGTGGAGATGAGTGTCGGGAATTTTTTGTAGCGCTTGGTGATGTCGAGGCCGAGTTCCGTCGCGCCGGCGATGAGGCGGGCTTCGGGATTCTCCCTTTTCAAACGCAGCAGTCCTGCGAGCGAGGTGGGGCGGAAGAATTTTTCACCGGCGAATTCGTAGTCCGCCGCGCCGAGAGTGGTGCTGGCGCTTGCAAGGCGCGCGGCAAATTCATCATCCTCCCCATCTTTGTAGGAGACGACGTGAGGAGGCTCTGATTGATTTCGGATTTCGGATTTCGGATTTCGGATTTTAGTTTTAGCCTCCGCACGTCCACTGCTGCGAAGCAAGAAGGCTTCCGCCGCCGCATCGCGGATGGCCCGGTAGCCGGTGCAGCGGCAGAGGTTGCCGGCGAGTTGCTCGTCAAGATCGTCGTGCGTATGGAGGTCGTCGCGGTAGTAGCCCTCGAACATGGAGCAGATGAAGCCGGGCGTGCAGTAGCCGCATTGCGAGCCGTGGCCCGCAGCCATGGTGCGTTGCACGGGATGGAGCGTTTTCAATCCCGAATCCCGAATCCCGAATCCCGAATTGGCAACGCCCTCCACACTCACGACCTCGCGACCGGCCACGAGGCAGACGGGCATGAGGCAACTGTTCACCGCGCGATACGCCGGCCTGCCATCCGCACCGCGCTCGACGATGGCGACGGAGCACGCGCCGCAATCGCCCTCGGCGCAGCCTTCCTTCGAGCCGGTGAGGTGGCGAGCGCGGAGGTATTCGAGCAGGGTGGTGTTGGGCGAACAATCCGTGACGCGAACGGAGCGGCCATTCAGAGTGAAATCAAATGAGGCGGCCATAATCCTTTGAAAAAAATGTAGCCGCTAAAACCCGGCGCGCAATGATTACTTGTCCGGGTGAAGGTTGGGGCGGCAGCAAGGGTGCGACTCGCATTCGGCTTCATGCGAATCAGGGTTTCACTCGCTTCCTCGCTTTCCTTTGATGCGGCGGCGCGGTTAAATTCCGCCGTGGCGATTTCACACCTCCAACCTGTTCAATCTCTCGACGCGCCGGAACTGGCGTTGTATCTGACCCTCCGCCGGGTTGAAGAACACGAGCGGCTAGGCGTGCTGGTGGCCGCCAATCACAAAGTAATCAGTCGGCTGCTGGCGAGTCGGTTCACGGTGCTCTCCGCACTGCTCACGCCTGCGTGGTTGGAGAAGCTCGAACCGCAATTGCGAGCGCGACCCGAAGCCATCGAAGTTTACATCGCAGAGCCGCGATTGCTGGAAACCATCACCGGCTACAAACTCCATCAAGGAGCGCTGGCCGTCGCCAAAATCCCGGAGCTGCCGAACTTTGAAACCTTGCTGCGAAACTCCCACCGTCCGCTGCTGCTCGCCGCCGTGGAAGGCATCGCCAGCGCGGAAAACTTGGGCGCGGTGGTGCGGAACTGCGCGGCCTTTGGAGTGCATTTTTTAATCGTGGGCGAAACGTGCGGCAGCCCCTTCCAGCGCCGGGCAGTTTCGGGTTCGATGGGCACAATCTTCGAGCAACCGGTGGTGCATGTGGAAAATCTTACGGAAACTCTGCTCGCCTTGCGCGCCCGTGGCGTGCGCTGTCTGGCGGCGCATCCCCAGCCGGGAGCGAGGAAACTGTCAACCGTGGACTTGCGCGGTGACTGCTGCTTGTTGTTTGGCGCAGAAGGGCCGGGCCTCACGGCGAACGCGCTGGCGGTGTGCGACGACCTAGTGGAAATTCCGATGCCCTCGCACATGAACTCCCTGAACGTCGCCGTCGCTACCGGAGTGTTCCTCTACGAAGCCACCAGACAACGCGGCTGACGCCAACCTTGGCCATCAGCTACGCGTGGGACTGCTTGCTAGGAAATTCGGAAGCTACCAATCCTTCACAAAAATTCCTGACCACCAAACAGAGCAAGGCCAGTGCAGCCTGAAGAGAAATAAGAATCGTCCAGTTAGAAAAATGGTCGGGGCGGTGGGATTCGAACCCACGACCTCTTGTACCCGAAACAAGCGCGCTACCAGGCTACGCTACGCCCCGAACCAATGCAAAACGTGACCTCCCGCGCCGCACAACCGCAACTGCTCCGGCACGAGCCGTCACAAATCCATTCTGCCCGAACCACTATTCAGGGCAAGCTCATTCCTCGATTCCAGCGCTCCAACCCGCCACGATTCCCTCGCGGCCTGCTCCAACGCCAGCAAACGGCTGCTCCCCATCAGCGTCTCCACTCGCGCCACGATCGCCGCTTGCTCCGCCAATGCGGTCAGTGTCAGTGAAGATTTATGGTGTAGGGGTGTTCACGCAAGAACTGGCCGAACTCGGGCGCGATACGTTGAATGACTGGATCAATGGGAAAGATGATTCCGTTCGCCGTTTGAATCGCGTTGCGCGGAAAGAGATCGAAGATCAACAGACCAATGCGTTCATCGATATAAGCGCCGTCCGTCAATTTTTCATAACCCTTTCCCGCCATCAATTCATCCAGTGCGGCCTGAGTTGGGGCGACGCCTTTGATGGCGGGTTGCGAGGTGACGATGATTGGCTTGCCACTTTTTACAACCACACGCTCCAGCCGGATGTCATCGTTGAAAATCTGGTTTTGCAAATCCAGCCGGTCGAGATATTCGGACGGAGTTGCGCCGCGCGAATTAGAACCGAGGGCGATGCCGTAGCCCAACTGCCGCTCCGGCAAGGTGGCCTTGAGATAGCAGTGCTTTTGCCGGTGGAAATAAACCAGATGCTCGCCGCCACGCGTGAATTCCGGCGGCAACCGTCCGCCTAGTTTCCGGTTTTCTTTGGCCCATTGGATGAGCCGTTGCTGCTCTGCTTCAACACGTCTTGTGCGATCCGCGTGAGCGGCATCGTGATCTGGAGCTGGCGCACCGCCTCCACGCGTGAAGTGAGCGGATGACTCAAGCGTCCTTCTAGCGTCGGCCATGGCCTTCCTGTGGTTGGTTTTTCCGGTTGCATTTGACTCTCATAGGGTAGCAAGAATCACCGGCTTTGCCATGCTTATTTTGGTCACGCGGCGGGGGTGAAGGCGGATTTGAGGACGGCTTGCAGGAGGTGGGCAGCGTGGGTGCGGCTCGCGGTTAAAATTCTTCGCGTCTTTGCGTCTCCCGCCTTCATTTGATTTCGGCGCGGCGAGTTGCGTTGAATTCCCGGCGATCCCGATGACCCGGTGACGGCGACGCTCGGGCGACTGCGGCAATTGGGCGCTCACGAAGTCGGCCACGCGATCGGCCTTGCGCATAATTTCGCGTCCAGCAGCCAGGGTCGTTACTCGGTGATGGACTATCCCGCGCCGCGGATCACGCTGGAGAATGGCGCCCCATCGCTCCGCGACGCTTATGGCCGCGGGCTCGGGCCGTGGGATAAATGGGTCATCGGCTGGCTGTACGGGGCGAGGACCGACGCCGAGGCCGCGCCGATGGTGGCGCAGGCGCGCGCGTCAGGCCTGAGGTTCGTGTCCGACGACGATGCCCGGGCGGTCGACACGCCTCATCCCGCGGGAGCGATTTGGGATGATGGTCCCGACCCGCTCGCTGAGCTGCGGCGCATGGCCCAGGTCCGCCGAGTAGCGATCGCGCGATTCGGCGATCGCGCTCTGCCCGCCGGCGAAGCGCAGGCCGACCTGCGCCGTGCGTTCGTGCCCATCTGGTTGCTCGACCGCTACCAGATCGAGGCGGCGGCCAAGTCGCTAGGTGGCGTGTCCTTCCCTTATGCGCTGGTTGGCGAAGGCGGT
>JANMJO010000117.1:0-2993 GCA_031371425.1 Verrucomicrobiales bacterium
CCTTTCGCCCATCTACGAATATCTCACGGCGCACGGTCACCAAACGCAGGGCGAATACATTGTCATCGGCGGCTGGCCGGTGCAATTCCTGCCGCCTGGAAACCCGCTCGTGGAAGAAGCCCTCGCACACGCCATCACCACCGAAGTCGAGGGCGCGCCGACGCGCGTGATGACCGCCGAACACCTCGTCGCCATCGCCCTGCAAGTCGGACGTGCCAAAGACCACAACCGGATTCTGCAATTCATCGAGAGCGGCGCTCTGGACGCAAAACAACTGGACGCCATCCTCGCACGGCACGGACTGATTGAAAAATGGGAGCTATTCGGGCAAAGATTTCTCAAGGACTAACCATGAGCGATTGGATGCAAAAGATTTTGGAAAGCAAACGTGCTGCCCGCAAACGCCTCGCCGCTCTGCCCTTTTCCGAGAAGGTAAAGCTGCTCGAAAAGCTCCGCGACCGCAGCCGCACCATCGCCGCCAATCCCTTGCGTCCAGCAACGTGACGCTGAAAATTTTAGGCCACGAGATTCAATTGCTGCCGCGCGTGCTGACGATTGATGCGAAGGAACAAACTTGGAAGTCCGACGCTGTGATTCCGCTGGACGCAAAAAAACCTGGACGCCATCCTCGCACGGCACGGACTGACTGAAAAATGGGAGCTATTCGGGCAAAGATTTCTCAAGGACTAACCATGAGCGATTGGATGCAAAAGATTTTGGAAAGCAAACGCGCGGCGCGCAAGCGTCTTGCTGCTCTGCCCTTTTCTGAAAAGGTAAAGTTGCTGGAAAAACTCCGCGACCGCAGCCGCGCCATTGCCGCCAACCCCTTGCGCCCGACAACGTGACGCTGAAAGTTTTCGGCCAAAAAAATTGAGGGACGGCGCGCCGCCGTCCCTCAATCTGTTTGAATCCGTAATCTATCCGCTCACATCATCCCCGCAATCATCTGCTCCAGCTTGACCGTGTCTGCCGCAAAAGCGCGGATGCCTTCGGCAAGTTTCTCCGTCGCCATCGCGTTCTCATTCATCAGCCAGCGGAAATTCTTTTCCGAAACGTTCAGCTTGGCGATGCCGCTTTGCTGCGCAATCTCCGGGCTTAACTTCCGCGCGAGCGGCGCGGTGCTGGCCTTGAGTTCAGCCAGCAGTTGCGGGCTGATGGTGAGCAGGTCGCAGCCGGCGAGTTCCTGGATTTCGCCCACGTTGCGGAAGCTCGCGCCCATCACTTCCGTGGCGTGACCGAACTTTTTGTAGTAGGCGTAAATCTCCCGCACCGAAACCACGCCGGGATCTTCCGCCGCCGTGTAATCTTTGCCCGTAGATTTCTTATACCAATCGAGGATGCGCCCGACGAATGGCGAGATGAGCCGCGCCTTCGCCTCCGCGCACGCGACGGCTTGCGCGAGCGAGAACAGCAGCGTGAGGTTGCAGTTGATGCCTTCGCGCTGCAACACCTCCGCAGCACGCACGCCCTCCCACGTCGTCGCAATCTTGATGAGGATGCGTTCGCGCCCGACGCCCTGCTTCTCGTAGAGCGCGATGAGCAACCGCCCTTGCGCGATGATGGCGTCGGTGTCGAACGCCACGCGCGCATCGGTCTCGGTGGAGACGCGACCGGGCACGACTTTCAAAATCTCCAGCCCGAACGCCACCAGCACGTCGTTGAGAATCGCGTCCATCTGCGCGCGTCCAGCGAGACCGGACTTGCGGTTATCCGCCACGGCTTTCTCCACAATGGCGCGATACTCCGGCATCTGCGCGGCCTTGAGGATGAGCGAGGGATTCGTCGTCGCGTCGCGCGGCGCGAATTGCTTGAGCGATGCGAAGTCGCCCGTGTCTGCAACGACGACGGTGAATTGCTTGAGTTGATCGAGTTGGGTTGGGTTGCTCATAAAAAATCTTTCGGTGGCAAAACCATGAAGCATTGCGTCCAGGAAATCAACGCCGTTCGGAGTTCCGCCTTCAGGCGGCCCGACCGGCTAAAGCCGGAACTCCAAACAAGCGCACTAACTTCCCGCTTTTTCAACGGCCCGGTTTGCCGTAGCCTGCTCGCATGAATTTGACGGAACAGATGACCGCGCTCGCCCGCCAGGCCAAAGCCGCCTCGCGCCAGCTCGCCCAACTCACCACGGCGGAGAAGAACGCCTGCCTGCTCGCCATGGCCGACGCGCTCGAAGCCAACGCCGCCGCCATCAACGCGGCCAACGCCCTCGACACGGACGCCGCCGCGACGCTCGGCCTCACCGCCGCCATGCTCGACCGCCTCAAGCTCGGCGATAAACGCATCGCCGGAATGGCGCGCGGTCTGCGCGAAGTCGCCGCGCTCGCCGATCCCGTCGGCAAAATCCTCGACCGGCGCACGCGGCCCAACGGCCTGAAGCTCCAGAAAATTTCCACGCCCATCGGCGTCGTCGTCATCATCTACGAGTCGCGCCCCAACGTGACGGCGGACGCCGCGAGCCTGTGCTTCAAGTCCGGCAACGCCACCATCCTGCGCGGCGGCAAGGAAGCGTTGAACTCCAACCAAATTATTGCCAAGACCATGATCGAAGCCGGCAGAGCCGCCTGCAAAAGCTTTCCCCAGCACGCCATCCAAGTCGTCGCCACCACCGACCGCGAGGCGATTCCCGCGCTGCTCGCGCTCACGCAATACGTTGACCTCTGCATGCCCCGAGGCGGCGAGGGACTCATCCGCGCCGTGACCGAGTGCAGCAAAGTTCCCGTCATCAAACATTACAAGGGCGTCTGCCACGTCTTCGTGGACGCCGCCGCCGACTTGCAGATGGCCGGGGAAATTGTCATGAACGCCAAGTGCCAGCGCCCCGGCGTCTGCAACGCGATGGAAACTTTGCTCGTGGATAAAAAAATCGCGGCCACGTTCCTGCCGGTCATCGGCCAGCAGTTGAGCGAAAGCAAAGTGGAATTGCGCGCCGACTCCGACGCGGAAGCCATTCTGAAATGCTCCATCCACAATCCGCAATCCGCCATCAAGCGCGC
>JANMJO010000019.1:0-4078 GCA_031371425.1 Verrucomicrobiales bacterium
TTTTTTTTTTCAAGTTTTTGATTTCACCCGCGGCCCATCGTTGGACCTGTCTTTTTTGTATTAAAAGTTTTTGTTTGTGCCGTTCTTTGTTCCAAACCCCCCAAAATCAAAACGTTTTAACTCCAACAATCCGCCCCGACACGCTACAGCTTTAACCCCAACAATCCGCCCTGACACGCTGAAGCGTGAACTCCAACTTGGGGACAGCCTCCGCTGCGTATCGTGCTCCCGCTGGCGGTGCGCGGCAGTTCCACTCACGCCCAATGCACGAACACAACCTTGACTCGCCGCGTGTGGTTTCTATTCTGTGCGCTCGTTTGGACGGTCTTAAAATTGAAAATTAATCATGAGCAAAATCGTTAACATTCTGGCGCGCGAAGTCCTCGACTCGCGCGGTAACCCCACCGTCGAAGCCGACGTCACCCTCTGCTGCGGCACGATCGGCCGCGCGGCTGTCCCCTCGGGCGCGAGCACCGGCGAACACGAAGCCATCGAACTCCGCGACGGCGACAAATCTCGCTACCTCGGCAAAGGCGTCACCAAAGCTGTCGCCAACGTGAACACCAAGATCAAGAAAGCCCTCGTCGGCCATTGCGTTTGCGACCAAGTCGGCATTGACCAAGCGATGATCCAGCTCGACGGCACGGAAACCAAATCCAAGCTCGGCGCGAACGCCATCCTCGCCGTCTCGCTCGCCGTCGCCAAGGCCGCCGCACAGTCCAAGGGCATCCCGCTCTACCGCTACCTCGGCGGCACGAACGCGAAAGTCTTGCCCGTGCCGATGGCCAACGTCATCAACGGCGGCGCGCACTCCGACGCCCCGATTGATTTCCAGGAATTCATGATCATGCCGCACGGCTTCGACACCTTCAGCGAAGGTTTGCAAGCCATCACCGAAATTTTCCACGCGCTCAAGAGCGTGTTGAAAAAGCGCGGCCTCTCCACCGCCGTCGGCGACGAAGGCGGTTTCGCGCCGAAGCTGAACAGCGTGGAGGACGCGATCGAATCCATTCTCGAAGCCACCAAGAACGCTGGCTACAAGGCGGGCAAACAAATCTATCTCGCGCTCGACGTCGCCGCGTCCGAGTTCTACAACCACGACGGCACCTACACCTTCAAGAAATCCACAGGCAAGACCATCACCGGCGCGCAGCTCGTCGAGTTCTACGTCAAACTCTGCGCCAAGTATCCCATCGTCAGCATCGAAGACGGCTGCGCGGAGGGTGATTGGAAGCATTGGAAGCTGCTCACCGAAAAACTCGGCGACAAGGTCCAGCTCGTCGGCGACGATCTATTCGTCACCAACGTGAAGTTCCTCCAGAAGGGCATTGATACCGGCACGGCGAATTCGATTCTCGTGAAGGTGAATCAAATCGGCTCGCTCACCGAGACGCTCGACGCCGTGCAGCTCGCGCAATTCAACGGCTACAGCGCCGTCCTCTCGCACCGCTCCGGCGAGACCGAGGACGCGACCATCGCCGACATCGCCGTGGCGACGAACTGCGGGCAGATCAAGACCGGGTCATTGAGCCGCTCCGATCGTCTGGCGAAATACAACCAGCTCCTGCGCATCGAACAGCAGCTCGGCAAAAACGCCGTGTATGCTGGCCGCACTGCACTGCCGAAAGCGCGGCGCTAAGCGACCTTAAAATTCACAACCCGGAAGTCAGGAAACTGGCTTCCGGGTTTTTGTTTTGCCGCGCGTTTTAGCGCGGAGTGAAACTTAAGATTTCTAGGCACTGGCAGCTTGCTTCGCCTTTTTAGCTTCCTTCTTGGCCTTCTTGGCGGGGTCAAGCTGCTTCCCGACGCTGGTGGGATGTTGATCCAGAATTTCCTGTAATTTTTTCCGCGCCGCGATGGCACTGGCCTCCTTTGTGTCCTTGGACACGGAAATCTCCTTGAACGGCGCATCAATGAGGTCGAAAAGTTCACCTTTGTTGGTCAGCTTGTAGCGGGCGTCGCGGACGTAGGATTTCCCATTCAGTTCGACATAGATCCAGTCGCGCGGCATTCCCGTTTCGCCTTTGATCTGCGGGACGATGCTATGGCTGTCGATAGTCACGCCTTCGGGAAGCGTCGCGCCGCCGAGTTCGGCGAAGGTGAGGAAGAAATCGCTGAAGTCGGTGAGGTCGTGGTTGACCTTGCCGGCGGGCGTCGTGCCAGGCCAGTTGACGACGAGCGGCACGCGGCTGCCGCCTTCGAGCATGGTGGCCTTCATACCACTGATGGGTTTGCCATCCACGGTAGAGATGTCGACGCCGAAGTGCGCCGTGCCATTGTCGCCGGAAAAGATAATGAGCGTCTTTTCGCGCAGATGCAGCCGGTCGAGTTCGGCGATAAGTTTGCCGACCAGTTTGTCCATGTATTCGATATTATCGGTGTAGAGTTGGTCTTTGTCCGCGCCCTTCTTGCTGTCGGGTGTTTTCAAAATCGGGCCGTGGATGAGTTCGATCGGGTAATAGAGGAAGAATGGCTTGTCTTTGTTTTTTTCCAGAAAACTGACGATGAAATCGTGCATGAGGTCGGGCAAATATTCCCCATCCTTGAGTTTTTGAAACTTTCCGTTCCGCTCATAGTCGATGCCTTGTTCCGCCCAGTAACGCCCGCTACCCTTGCAACTCATGTATTCGTCGAATCCCCATTGGCCAGGGCCGTAGGGCATTTGCCCCCACTTGCCGACGCAGGCGGTTGCGTAACCCGCTTTTTTCATCACGGTTGGAATCATGATTTCCTTGTGATCCTCAAGCGCGCTTGCACTCTGGTTGCTGATGAGGCCGGTGCGAAACGGATAGCGGCCGGTAAGGAACATGCAGCGCGACGGTCCGCACAAGGGCATCGCGTAGCAATATTCAAAACGCATTCCGCTCTTGGCGAGCGAATCAATCTGCGGTGTGTTGTAGTGTCCGCCTGTGCAATGGACATCGCCGAGTCCAACGTCGTCGGAAAGGATGAAAATGATGTTTGGTTTTGTGGAAGGCGTGGCTGCGAACAGGCCGCCAGCCAAAAAAACTAATGCCGCCGCCGTGAGAATTCGTTTCATGATACGCGACCAGACGGGCAGGCTGTAGAAAAGGTTACGGCCACAGGCTTCCGGAATTTTTGAAATCAACCAGCCGTCAGCGCGGCGCGTTCGTTGTCCAGCGCGCCGGTCTTTTCGAGGAAGTATTCGTAGCCGCCGACATACGGCGTGACTTGACCGGCGTTGACGTGCAGCACCTTCGTCGCGAGTTGGCGGATGAAATGCACGTCGTGCGAAATGAAAACCAGCGTGCCCTCGTAACGCTCCAGCGCGAGCGTGAGCGACTCGACGGTGTGGATGTCGAGGTGCGTTGTCGGCTCGTCCATCAGCAACAAGTTCGGCGGGTCCACGAGGAACTTGATGAGGTTGAGCCGGCTCTTTTCGCCGCCGCTCAACACGGAGGTCTTCTTGTAGATCTCGTCCTTGCGGAACATGAACGAGCCGAGAATGCCGCGCACTTCGTCCTCGCGCAGACCGGGCGCGCAGGAAAGGACTTCGTCGAGCACGGTCTTCTCCGGGTCGAGCGTGGCGCTTCGGTGCTGGCTGAAGTAGCCAATCTTCGCACTGTGCCCCGGATTGCGCTCGCCCTTTTGGAACTCCACCACACCGGCGAGAATTTTCATCAACGTAGATTTGCCTGCGCCGTTCGGGCCGACTAGCACGGTGCGTTCGCCGCGTTCGATGGTGAGATCGAGGCCGGAGTAAACCTTGTTCGCGCCGTAGGCCATGTGGATTCCCTCCAGCGCAATCGTGCGCTGGCCGCCGCGCGGCGGCGGCGGGATCTGGAAACGGAACGGCTTGCGCGGCGCGATCGGTTTCTCGATGAGTTCGAGCCGCTCGATCTGCTTGAGCTTGCTCATCGCCTGCGAGGCCTTGGACGTGACGGAGCGGAAGCGGTCCACGAATTCCTGAAGCGCGGCGATTTGTTTCTGCTGGTTCTTGTGGGCGGCGAGTTGCTGCTCGTAGCGCTCCTCGCGTTGCCGCAGGAAGTCCGTGTAATTGCCGGTGTAGGCGATGAGCTTGCGCTCGGAAATGTCGTGAACCTGCGTCACGATTTCG
>JANMJO010000136.1:0-9348 GCA_031371425.1 Verrucomicrobiales bacterium
GCGCAGTGGACTTGCTCGATTTTGAGAAAGAACCGCTCGCCCTCTACAATCCCGATACCTCACATGAAACGCCGAATTTCGCGGCGTTGCGCGGGCGGGTGGAGCGGGCGGATGTGATCCTGTTGGGCACGCCCGATTATCACGGGAGCATCAGCAGCGCGATGAAGAATTTCCTCGACCATTTCTGGCGGGAGTTTGCCGGCAAACTCTTCGCCACGATGGTTGCTTCTCACGAAAAGGGCCTGACGGTGACGGAACAGCTTCGCACGGAGGCGCGGCAATGTTACGCGTGGTCACTGCCTTACGGGGTTTCTTTTGTTGAAGGCGATGACGTGAAGGATGGACAAATCCTGAACGAAGTATTCAAAAAACGATTGATGATGCTGGTCAGAGATGTGCGCGTTTACGGCGGGCTGCTGGCCAGACAACGTAAGCGTGATCTCGCGGGTGCGGAACCGGGCTTTATGGCCCGGCATCGGAAATGAAAGTGCCCGGGCAACCCCGCAATTGCGCCCGCCATCGCTTCCGTTGACGACCTCGATTCGGAGACGTAACCTTGCCTTGTGATTGACACAATCGAAATCCAACCGCAGGGCCTCGACCATCTCGCTGTTCGCAAACCAATGCCGAAGGCGCGCTTCGATCCGCTCGCGTACGAAATCCTCACGCTCAAGAAGCAGCTCAACGCCGTCATCCTCGCGCACAACTATCAGGTGCCGGAAATCCAGGACGTGGCGGACTTCGTCGGCGATTCGCTCGGGCTGGCGCAACAGGCGGCGAAGACCAGCGCGGATGTCATCGTGTTCTGCGGCGTGCATTTCATGGCGGAGACGGCGAAGATTCTGAACCCGGACAAGATCGTGGTGTTGCCGGACAAGGACGCCGGCTGTTCGCTGGAGGAAAGTTGCCCCGCCCACAAGCTCGCGGCCTTGCAATCTACGAATCCGAATTTCTGGACGATTGCCTACATCAATTGCAGCGCGGCGGTGAAGGCGCTTTGCGACGTCATCGTCACCAGCGGCAACGCGGAGAAGATTGTGCGCGCCGCGCCGGCGGACAGGGATCTGCTGTTCGTGCCGGACGAGAATCTGGGCGCGTGGGTGATGGAGCAGACGGGGCGGCCCATGACGTTGTGGCAGGGGAACTGTTACGCGCACGTCGAGTTCCGCCGCGAGGGTCTCATGCAAATCCGCCGGCAGTTTCCCGAGGCGAAGGTTGTTGTCCATCCCGAGAGCCTGCGCGAAGTCCGCGACCTCGCCGACGCGATCTGCTCGACGGAAAAAATGATCGCCTATTGCAAGACCAGCCCGGCGCAGCAGTTCGTGATTGTGACCGAGTCGGGCATCATCCATCGCATGCAGAAGGAATGTCCGGGCAAGGAATTCATCTGCGCGCCGACCTTCGATGTGATGCGCGCGCCGACCGACAACTGCCGTTGCAGCGAGTGCAAATTCATGAAGATGAATACGCTCGAAAAGGTGCGCGACTGCATGAGAAATCTCGCCCCGCGCATCGAGCTGCCGCCGGAGATTCTCCAACGCGCACGCCTGCCGATGGAGCGGATGCTGGAGATTTCATCCAGATAATCTGCCCGGCGTTTGGAGTTCCGCGTTTACGCGGTCGGGTGGGGTGAGGCCGCCGAGCCGCCTGAAGGCGGAACTCCAAACAGCGCAGCATCGCGGATAAACTTTCCTTTGGTTTCTGTTCGTGATTATCATCACGCCTGTGGCTGACAAAATCCGAAATCCCATCATCGCGGCGCTCGACGTGCCGACGGCGGAACAGGCGCTGAAACTAGCGGAGCTGCTTGCTCCGGCGGTGGGCGCGTTCAAGATAGGCAGCGAGCTGTTCACGAGCGCGGGGCCGGATATCGTCCGCCGCGTTCGCGCGACGGGCGCGGCGGTTTTCCTCGACCTAAAATTTCACGACATCCCCAACACCGTGGCCAAGGCGGTCGCCAACGCGGTGCGGCTGGATGTGCAGATGCTCACCATCCACACGAGCGGCGGCGCGGACATGATGCGCACGGCAGAGGAGTCCGCGCAGAAGACTGCTTTGCAGGCGGGGCTGAATGCGCCGCTGGTTTTGGGCGTGACGGTGCTGACGAGTTCGGATGCGACCACGCTGGCGGAGATTGGCTGCGAGCCGAATCCGGGAAAGCAGGTTGAACGGCTGGCAACGCTCGCGGTGAAGGCGGGATTGCGCGGGCTGGTTTGTTCGCCGTTGGAAATCGTGGATCTGCGGCTGATTTTGCCGGCGCACGTGCAGTTGGTCACGCCGGGCATACGCACGGGCGCGGAGAAGGCGGATGACCAGAAGCGGACGCTCACGCCGAGGCAGGCGATGCAAGCGGGTGCGAGTTGGCTGGTGATTGGGCGGCCGATTTACGCGGCGGAGAATCCGCGTGCAGCGGCGGAGAAGATTTTGGAAACACTTTTTTAACCACGGGTTCACACGGATAAACACAAATGAAAACCATCACCGTAGTTGCGACGTTTCAGGCGAGGGCAGGGAAGGAGGCGGAGTTGAAGGCGGCACTGCTGGGCTTGCTCGCGCCGACGCGGAAGGAGGCGGGTTGCTTGAATTACGACCTGCACGAGTCGCCGGAAGACCCGGCGCGGTTTTTGTTCCACGAGAACTGGACGAGCAAGGCGCACTTGGACGCGCATCTTCAGAGCGCGCACATCCAGGTGTTGCTGCCGCGCGTGGACGAGCTTTGCACCGCGTTCCCGGAAATCAAGATCTGGGAGCGCATCGGTTGAATCACGAAAGGAAAAAAACAAAATCATGTTCTCACACGTCGTTATTTTTTGGACAGATCCAGCGCAGCCGAATGCGGTTGAGGAATTGGTCGCGGGCGCGAACTTATATCTCAAAGACATACCCGGCGTACTGCACTTTCACGTCGGCAAAATGTCACCCAGCCCGAGGCCGGTGGTGGAGCAGACTTACCAGGTGGCTTTGAATCTGGTGTTCCCGAGCAAGGCGGCGGAGCAGGTGTATCAGGTGCATCCGCAGCACGTCGAGTTCGTGGAGAAGGTCTTCAAACGCACCTGCAAGAAGGCGGTCATCTACGATTTTGAGTAGGGAGCGTCAGGCTCGTGGGTGGAATTTCCGGTGGACTTCGCGGAGGCGGCTGCCAGCGACGTGGGTGTAAACTTCCGTGGTGGCGATGCTCGCGTGGCCGAGGAGTTCCTGTATGACGCGCAGGTCTGCGCCGTGCTCCAGCAGGTGGGTGGCGAAGCTGTGCCGCAGCATGTGCGGAGTGATGTTGCGACGGATGCTGGATCGCTCGACGCGCTTCTTGATGCGCAGCCAGAGCGTGACGGTTGCGAATTTTCCACCACGGCGGTTCAGGAAGACATTCGCCGGCGAGCGCGGGGTGATGAGATTGGGCCGCGCGGCTTCGAGGTAGCGGTTCAAGGATTTAACCGCTTCGCTTCCGACGGGCACGACGCGTTCCTTGTTACCCTTGCCGATGACGTTGATGAAACCAGCTTCGAGATGGATCTGTTCCAACCGCAGGCCGCACAGTTCGGACAAGCGCAAGCCGGAGGCGTAGGCGAGTTCGAGCACGGCTTGGTCGCAAAGGGTCGCGGGCGTGGCGGGCGCTTCGGGCGCGAGGAGTTGGGTGATCTCGGCGTTGGTGAGGGATTTGGGCAGGCGCTTCCAACGCTTGGGCAACGAGAGGTGCTCGGCGGGATTGGCGGGCAGAAGTTTTTCCATCTCGGCAAAGTTGTAGAAAGCGCGCAGGGCGGCGATTTGCAAATAGACGCTCGCGCTGCTCAGGCGGCGGGAGGAAACGCGTTCCTCGTTCTGCAAATCGCGCTCCTGTTCGCGTCGGAGGAACGCCATCAAGTGGTGGAGTTCAACCTGCTTCCAGTCGGTGATGTTCTGGGCGGCGGCCCAGCTGGCGAACTTGTTGAGCAGCCCGGCGTAGGTTTTTTGTGTATGCTCCGCCTGGCCGCGCTCGTGGCGGAGGTATTGCAGAAAGTCCTCGATCAGGTTTTGCATAGTCGTCAGCCGGAGACAAGTTGACAGCGGAATCAACGTTGTCGGCAAGCCTGATCTGGCGGATGGGCACAAAAAAACAGCGGGCGGTTGAGCGCCCGCTGTTTGTGAAACTTGCGTGGGGTTTTACTTTTTGAACAATCCTTTGATTCCATCGGCCACTTTGTTGACCTGCTGGGTGGCTTCTTTGGTGGTGCCATTGCCGATGTTGCTGATGCCGGACTTGACGGCGTCGGTCACGCTGGAGAGCAGCGGGGTGAGGATTTGCGTGACGAGTTCACCGGCGGAAACGCCTTTGCCGGGTGATCCGATGTTTTGCAGGTGCAACGGGGGCAGGGGCAGGGTCATCTCTTGGCCGCCGAAGCCAGTGAGGCTGACGTGAAGTTTTGCGCCTTCGACCAAAATGTCTTTGACGATGAATTTCTTGCCGTCGGCTTTGGCGGTGGCTTCAGGCTTGTCGGCAGGTTTGGCGCTGCCGCCGGTTGAGGCGGTGACGTTGTCGAGGATTTTGCTGATGTTGTTGCCGCCGAGGCCGCCCTCGAAGGTGATCTCAGGGTCTGTGATCTTGATGGAGTTGACGGTGATGGTGTCGCCGAACACGGAGCCGACATCCACGGCGACTTTGACGTCGCCTACTTTGATGGCGGATGGGGTCTTGAAGCCTTCCGGGTTGCCGACGAACAGTTCGGACAACTGGCCGCTGCCGGAGAGGGGCGAGATGTTCACGCCGCCGAGCGTGATCTTCACCTTTGTCAGCTGCGGGCCGACGGTTTCCACGCCTTTCTTCACGATGGAATTCAGGGAGAGGAACACGGCGACGACTGCAACGACGAGCAGGACGACGAGTACTAGAGCGATTCGGATGATGATTTTTTTCATGTTTCGGTTCTGTTCAGGTTGTAGGCCGAAAATATTGGTCGGCCTAGTTTTTTTTCAACAAGTTTTTGGGAAACGATCAGCCCGCCTCTTCGGAGTTCTCGAGGAATCCTTGGAGCTGGCGGACACGGGTGGGGTGACGCAGTTTGCGCAGTGCCTTGGCTTCAATCTGGCGGATGCGTTCGCGGGTGACCTTATATTGTTTGCCGATCTCTTCGAGGGTGCGTTGGTAGCCGTCGCCGAGGCCGAAGCGCATCTCGAGGATGTTGCGTTCGCGTTCGGTCAGGGTGGTGAGCACGTCCTTCAGGGTTTCCTTGAGCAGGCTGTAGCTGGTCACGTCGGAAGGATTTTCCGCAGACTTGTCTTCGATAAAATCGCCGAAGCTGACCTCATCGCCATCGCCGACGGGGGCGTGGAGGGAGACGGTCTGCTGCGCCATTTTCAGGAGAGAATTGACGCGTTCGACGGGAAGGTGCATCTCGTCGGAAAGCTCTTCAGGAGTTGGCTCGCGGCCGAGTTCCTGCATCAGGTGCTTCTGGGTGCGCCAGAGCTTGTTGATGATCTCGATCATGTGCACCGGAATGCGGATGGTGCGGGCTTGGTCAGCGATGGAGCGGGTGATGGCCTGGCGTATCCACCAGATGGCGTAGGTGGAGAATTTGTAGCCGCGACGATACTCGAATTTTTCGACGCCTTTCATCAGGCCGATGTTGCCTTCCTGGATCAGGTCGAGGAAGGACTGGCCGCGGTTGGTGTATTTCTTGGCAACGGAAATGACGAGGCGCAGGTTCGCTTCAGCCATGTGCGTCTTGGCCAAGTGCGCCTGTTCGGCGGCCTTTTTCAGAAGCCCTGAGACTTTCAGGTATTCTTCGACTGGCATGCGGACGAATTGTTCCAATGACCGGATGTTCTTCCGTTCGGCGGCGATGCGCGCCTGCTGGTCGGCGGACTTGCGGTGGGTTTCCAGTTCGGCGATGAGCCGGAGGCTGGATTGAAATTTGTCATGCACGTTTTCCGAGACGACTATCATTTCTTCCAGCACTTTCTGCTTGTAGAAGAACTTGGGAAACGAGGCTTGGAGTTTCTTGTCGATCTTTTTGAAATCTGAACCGATGCGGTTGCGGCGCGTCTTGTTGGGCGCCTTTTGCCATGCGGCATATTTATCGTCGGCGCGCTGGTCCATGTCGCGGACTTTTTTGACGAGGCGGCGCAAATCTTTCAGATGCTGGTCGCGGCTGGCGACTTTCTTATCAACGATGACGCGATCGAAACGCTCCTTCGGCGGCTCGGAAAGCAGCTTCTCAGCGAGTGCGACATGTTCTTTGGTGGCGAACCCGAAACTGTAGATTATCCGCTTCATTTCCACCTCGGCCACTTCGATGCGCTGGCAGATTTCGACTTCCTGTTCGCGGGTGAGCAGGGGCACCTTGCCCATCTGGCTCATATACATCCGCACAGGGTCATCAAGAATGTCCAGGCGGCTGCGGTCAGCGACTTCTTCCTCTTCCGGCTGTTCTGGCTGCTGCTTGGAGCGGGATTCCTCGGCGTTGTCAACGATCTCGATGTCGAGGTTCTTCAGCTTGGTGTAGATGTCATCCAGATCGTCCGGCGTCAAATCATCGGGCAATGCGTCGTTGATGTCGTCATAAGTCAGGTAGCCGCGCTCGTGCGCCAAGTTGACGAGTTTTTTGATGACCTCGGCGGAATCGGCGGCCTTGCCAGCCGCGCCGCCGACATGACCGCTGCCGGGTTGGGTCGCGGTCTGCAAAACGTGTTTGTCGGCCTTGGCCTTATCGTTCGCCTTTTTGCTGGTTCGGACGTCTAAGTTCGCCTTCGCCTTGACGATGGGAACGGGCAGTGTTTTTCGGGAACTGCCTGTCTTTAGTTTGACGACGGGGGGTTTGCTGTGCGCGCGCTTGTTGGCGACGACGCTAATGGACTTTCTTGATTTCATCTTCTAGACACCAGCGCTTTGATATGTGAACCGACGTTCGGTTCGGTGTTAAAATTTTGCAACAGCCCGATTCTGCATCTCCCACAATGGCAATCCACGGATGTATTCACCGGATTGCAGGAGACGTCACGATTTCACTCACTACTCCACCGCAAGAATCACCCGGAGCACCGACTTCCAACCATCATTTCAGGCAATTCGCCAAAATTCAAGAACTTTGAACGAGAACATTGATGCGCCATTTTCCGGGCTGGCATTCTTTTGCAAGGGCATTTGAACGCCATCGCCCTATAACGAAGGCTTGAAAGGCAACTTTACTGGCGCTCGTATTCGCCTTTGCCAAGCCGCTTGAGCACTGTAAATCCCGCTTTCTTGGCGTCCGAAATCGAGAGCGGCTTGAGTTTTTGCGGCGAATTGAAGGTGGATATGATCTTCCTGACCGGCTTCTTGCAGGCAGGGCAATTCGTCAACTCCTTTGCGCTCAGCGGACGGCGCAAGGTGAATTTGCCGCCGCACACCTTGCAGCCGCCTTCGCAGAGTTCGTATTCGTAGAGCGGCATGGCTGTTCAAAAACGGTTTGGCCGTCACTTCTTGAGGAATGCCGAGAACAAATCAATCGGCAGCGGCAGGAACGTCGTCGTGTTATGCTCGCTCGCCATTTCGCGCATGGTCTGGAGGTAGCGCAGTTGCAGCGCGATCGGCTCTTTGGCGATTAACGCGGCGGCCTGCACCATTTTTTCGGCGGATTGAAATTCGCCTTCTGCGTTCACCACTTTCGCGCGGCGTTCGCGTTCGGCTTCGGCTTGCTTGGCCATCGCCCGCTTCATGCTGTCCGGCAGTGCGACCTCTTTCACTTCCACGCCCGTGACCTTGATGCCCCACGGCTCGGTCTGTTTATCAATAATCTCCTGCAACTTCTGATTGATGACATCCCGTTGCGAAAGCAAGTCGTCCAGCGGCGACTGGCCGAGCACGCTCCGCAATGTCGTCTGCGCGATGAGCGAAGTTGCTTTCCAGAAATTTTCCACCTTCACCACCGCCGCGTTCGGATCAACGACGCGGAAATAAACCACGGCGTCCACCGTGGCCGGCACGTTGTCGCGCGTCATGATCTCCTGCTTGGGCACGTCAATCGTCACGACGCGCAAATCCATCCGCACCATCTTGTCCACGAGCGGAATCAGGAAGATAAGTCCCGGGCCTTTCGCGCCCTGCAATTTGCCGAGCCGGAAAATGACGCCGCGCTCGTATTCCCGCAGGATGCGCATGGACTGCGGCAGGAGGAACACCGCGAACAAAATCAGAAACACCACCGCCGGACCGAGCTTGCCGACCGCATGAATAAGTTCGTTCATAATCTATTCCTTCGTTTTCGGTTTCACTTTCAACGTCTATCCCTCAATGGCCGCAGCCACTGCCTGCTGGTCTTTCTTGAAGGACATTTCGCTCACGGCATTCCAATACCCGCCTCCAACAAATACTTTTCCACCGTCGCCGTCAATGCACATCCTATCCGGCGCGCGGTGTGATTGAAACTGCCGCGCTGCGGAGTGCCGCCCCGAGTTGGAGTTCAAGCTTTAGCTTGTTCCCGTCACGCCGCACTCCGCCCCGACACTCTGAAGCGTGAACTCCAACAATTTCTGCGCGACACTTCCAGTCACACCCCCGGCGCGCCCGGCTATTGCTTTCCGCCGGCTCTTTGGCAATCATCCGCCCGTGACCGAGCCAACCCCGAGCCTGTTGCTCCTCATCCCCGCTTACAACGAAGAGCACCGCATCGAGCCGGTGCTGCACGACTACGCCCGCTATTTTCAGCAACACTACCCCGGCAAATTCCAGATCGTCGTCGTCCTCAACGGCTGCAAGGACAACACCCGCGCCGTAGTCGAGCGCGCCGCCGCAGAGCATCCCGCCATCAGCGTGCTGGAATTCCGCGAAGCCATCGGCAAGGGCGGGGCGATCATCGAAGGCCTCAAGCTCGCGCCCCTCGCCGACCTCATCGGCTACGTGGATGCCGATGGCGCCACGCCGCCCGCCGCATTTCACGATCTCGTCAAGCGCATCGGTGAGACTGATTGCGTCATCGGCTCGCGCTGGCTGCCGGGCGCGGTGCTGCACATCGAGCAGAGCGGCAAGCGGCGGTTTGCCAGCCGCGTGTTCCACCTCATCGTCCAATGCCTCTTCTGGATGAACATCCGCGACACCCAGTGCGGCGCGAAGGTGATGAAGCGCGCCGCCGTGGAAAAAATCCATTCCTCGCTCCGCATCGCCGACATGGCGTTCGACATCAACCTGCTTTACTCCCTCAAGCACGCCGGATTCCGCATCCTCGAAGTCCCGACCGAATGGACAGACAAAGCCGGCACGAAAGTCACACTTGGCCGCACCTCGCTCACCATGTTTCTCTCCGCCGTCCGCATCCGGCTCATCTATTCGCCGGTTTACAACTGGCTCCGCCCGTTCCGTCCTATTGAGATGTGGATTTACGGCAAGCTCCACGCGCCGCA
>JANMJO010000152.1:0-5837 GCA_031371425.1 Verrucomicrobiales bacterium
TTCGAGTCACACGCCAAGAACACGGCGGTCTGCGGCAACTCAATACACGACGATGGAGCGCACGGGATAGCCCTTCAGCTTGTCGCGCCCGTTGAGGAAGGACAGTTCGATGAGGAAGTTAATCTCCAGCACTTTCGCCCCAATTTTTTCCAGCAGCGCGGAGGCGGCGCCAGCGGTGCCGCCGGTGGCGAGCAGGTCGTCAATGAGCAGCACGCGGCTGCCGGGATGGACAGCATCGGTGTGGATGGCCACGGCGCTGGTGCCGTATTCGAGGTCGTAGGCCTGCTCGTAGGTGGCGTAGGGGAGCTTGCCTTTTTTGCGGACGGGGATGAAGCCGGCGCGCAGTTTGACGGCTGCAGCGGCGGCGAAGATGAAGCCGCGGGCGTCAATGCCCACGACGGCATCCACCTCGCCGGGTTTGAAATTGGCGGTGAGTAGGTCAATGGAGGCGGCGAAGAGTTTCGCGTCGGCCAGCACGGGGGTGATGTCTTTGAACTGGATGCCGGGCTTGGGAAAATCAGGAACGTTGCGGATGGCGGCGGTGATGTCTTGGGCGGTGAGATGGGTGTGTGGCATGAATCGGGGTTATTTCTTTTCGGCTTCGAGTTTTTCTACCAAGCGGCGGAGTTTCCGCAGGGCGATGTTTTGAATCTGGCGGACGCGTTCGCGGGTGACGCCGAATTTCTCGCCCACTTCTTCGAGGGTCTTCTCCTTGCCTCCGTCAAGACCGAAGCGGAAGCGGAGGATGGTGGCTTCGCGCGGCAGGAGGGTGCCGACCATTTCCTGCATCATGTCGGTGACGGTTTTGTCTTCGAGCAACTGGTAGGGCGAGGTGGCGTTCTCGTCCTGAACAACCTCGGCAAAGCTGTGGGAGTCGTCATCGCCGATGGGGGCATCGAGCGAAGCGGGGCGGATGGCGGCGGTATACATCTGCGCCACGCGCGAGGCGGAAATGCCGAGTTCGCCGGCAAGCTCCTCATTGGTCGGCTCGCGGCCTAACAGCTCGTGCAGCTTCATGGCGGTGCGGCGCATGCGGGAAATCTTGTCCACGAGATGCACGGGCAGGCGGATGGTCTTGGACTGGTTGGCGAGGGCGCGCTTGATGGATTGCTTGATCCACCATGAGCCGTAGGTGGAAAGCTTGCCGCCCTTGGCGGGGTCGAATCGTTCGACGGCTTTCATGAGGCCGATGTTGCCCTCGCTGATGAGGTCGAGGAGCGGGAGGCCGAGGCCTTCGTAGTCGCGGGCGATTTTGACGACAAGGCGAAGGTTGGCCTTGATCATGTGCTCGCGGGCCTTCTTATCGCCGCGCTTGATCTTGGCGGCCAGCACGATTTCCTCCTGCGGCGTGAGCAGTTGCACCTGGCCAATTTCGCGGAGATATAATTTGATGGCGCTGTCGCCATCATAACTGCCGCGCTCGCGCTCCGTCAGGGGTGGCATCTCGGGTTGGGGGCGCGGCGGTGGCGCGGAAAATTCAGGCTCAGCTTTTGCGGGACGCCGAGTTGGGGATTTGCCCTTGCGGGGCGCGGTCGCACGTTTTTTCTTCGCAGCCATAGGATGCGGCGAAGTTAAATGCTAAACGAGGTTGTGCAAGAAAATTAACCGAGCGGATGCGAAAGTTTTCGGAGAGAGTTGCGACCTGAGTTGCGATGAAGCCACCGGCCTGCCGAGCCGAAGCCCGTAGCGCAGCGCAGGGCGAAGGCTGGTGGAGCCGACAGGGATCGAACCTGCGACCTTCTCATTGCGAACGAGACGCTCTACCAACTGAGCTACGACCCCAAGCCTTTCGCGAAACTGCGGGCGCAATGTAGGGAATCGCCGCGAACAAAGGCAAGTGAATTTTCCGCTGCAAACGCCGCCGCTGCCCACGGCTTGACGGAGCTATGCTCGTCATTACACTGTCCGCGCTTCCGTTCCAGTTCGGTGCGGAATCATCACATGAGCAAACCACTTTCAGGCAAAGTCGCATTCATCACGGGCGGAGCGCGCGGCATCGGTCGCGCCACCGCGCTGAAACTCGCCGCCGCCGGCTGCGATGTCGCCATCGCTTACCACAACAGCCACGAGGAGGCCGAAGCCGTCTGCGCCGCCGTCCGCGCGCACGGCCAACGCGCCCTCGCCACGCAAGCCGACGTGAGCGACGCCGCGAGCGTCGCCGAGGCGTTCGGCGAATTCAAAAAACAATTCGACCGCGTGGACATCGTCATCAGCAACGCCGCCATCGGCGTGCTGCGCCCCGCGCTGGAAATGAACGTCAAACACTGGCGCCGCTGCATGGAAACCAACGCCCTCGCCCTGAACACGCTCGCGCAAAACGCCGTCCCGCTCATGCGCGAAGGCGGTTGCCTCATCGGCATCTCCAGCCTCGGCTCGGTGCGCGCCATCCCGCACTACTCATTCATCGGCGCGTCCAAGGCGGCGCTGGAATCCCTCGCCCGCGGCCTCGCACTCGAACTCGGCTTCACCAAAAAAATCCGCGTCAACATCGTCAGCGCCGGCGTGGTGGACACGGACGCCCTCAAGCATTTCCCCAACCGCGAGCAACTCCTCGCCGAATACGCCAAGCGCACGCCGCTCGGCCCGACGCTCGCCACCGAGCAGGTTGCCGACGCCGTTTACTTGCTCTGCCTGCCCGAGGCTTCTATGATTACCGGCCACACTCTGGTGGTGGATGGCGGATATTGCATTGCAGGATGAGCGACACGACACACAACGACGGATTGTCTGGGCAGGTGGCGATTGTCACCGGCGGCAGTCGTGGCATCGGCCGCGCCATCGTGCAACGCCTCGCCGCCGCCGGCGTGGAAGTCATCTTCACCTACCGCGACAACGCCGCCGCCGCGAACGAAGTCATTGCGTCCGTTCCCGGTGCGAAAATTTCCGCCGAGGCCGTGGACGTGCGCGACTCCGCCGCCTGCGCCACGTTCGCCGAAAAAGTTTTCGACCGCACCGGCCGCATTGACCTCCTCGTCAACAACGCCGGCGTCGTCCGCGACAACGCCCTCGCCGCGCTGGAAGACGATGACATCAAGACCGTCCTCGAAACCAACGTGAACGGCACGTTGAACATGGCGCGCGCCATCGCGCCCTACATGATCTCCAAGCGGCGCGGCAAGATTATCAACATGAGCTCCGTCGCTGGCGAGAAAGGCGGGCGCGGCCAGGCGAATTACGCCGCCAGCAAGGGCGCCATCAACGCCCTCACCCGCGCCCTCGCCGTGGAACTCGCCCCCCGCAACATCACCGTCAACGCCGTCGCGCCCGGCGTCATCGACACCGAAATGTCCAAGGCCGTCCGCGAACTCGCCGGCGACCAGATCAATTCCCGCATCCTCCTGCGCCGCGTCGGCAAGCCCGAAGAAGTCGCCAGCACCGTCTGGTTTCTCGCTTCGAGCCATGCCAGCTACATCACCGGCCAGATCCTGCACGTGGACGGCGGATTCAAAATGGAATAAAAATTTATGAGCAACCAAACCATCACCAAAGAAGAAATCCTGGCGATCTATCCGAAAGTCGCCGCCACCATCGCCGACGCCCTCGCCTGCGACGAAGCCAAGGTCAAGCCCGACTCCTCCCTCATCAACGACCTCGGCGCGGAATCCATTGACTTCCTCGACATCGTCTTCCGCCTCGAACGCGCGTTCAAAGTCAAAATCCCGCGCGGCAAGATCATCGAAGACGCCCGCGGCCCCCTCACCGAAGCGCAATTCGAAGCCAGCGGCATCGTCACCGAAGCCGGCGTCACACGACTCCGCGAATTCATGTGCGAAGTCCCCGCCGACCGTTTCAAGACACCGGTCAAGACCTCGGACATCCCTCGCCTCTTCACCGTCGAGACCTTCGCCAAGATGGTCATCCGCCAGCAGAAGAACACGCCACCGGCGGCATAACTCCAAGTGGGGCGCGCTGAAATTCCAATTGAACAACCCGATAGCGGGGCTTAAGTTGCCAGCATGGAAACCGAAATCGTCTTGAACGTGAAGGTCGAAGCCCTTGAAGAAGGCGGCTTCCTCGCCACCAGCACCGACCTGCCCGGCCTCGTCGTGCAGGGGCGCACCCGAGCCGAGACGATGGAACTCGCCCAAGCCAACGCGCGCATCCTCATGGAAGTTTATCTGGCGGAAAACCTGCCCCTGCCCGCCGTGTTGCGCCGTGTATTCAAGCGCAAAGCCAAGTCGGTGAATTTCGCCATGCCCGTTTCCCTGCCTGTTCCCGCATGAGCCGACTGCCCTCGCTCAAATACCGGGATGTCGTCGCGTGCCTCCGCTCCAATGGCTTTGAATACCTGCGCCCCGGCAAGGGCAGCCATGAATTCTGGATCAACCGCCGCACGCAGAAAATCACCATGGTCGCCTGCCACCCCGGCGACATCCCACGCGGAACCCTGCGGGCCATCATCGCGCAAACCGGACTCACGCCGGAGAAATTCCTGAAATGACCGCCGCCCACTTCCGCGCATTCTCGTTCGTTGACCGCATCATCGCCGTCCATCCCGGCGTGAACATCCGCGGCAACTACGCCATCCCCGCCGGCCTTGCGGAATTTTCCAGCTCGCTCGTCGCCGAAGCCACCGGCCAGCTCGCCGCGTGGTCCGCGATGGCCGCCGTGGATTTCAAAACCCGCCCCGTCGCTGGCATTGCCGGACTCGTGGAAATGCTCGGCCAAGTTCGCCCCGGCCAGACCCTCGAACTCGCCGCCGAAATTGACAGCGTGGACACCGAAGCCGTCTCCTACCACGGCACCGCCAGCGTCAACGGCGCGCCCGTGCTGCGCCTCCACAATTGCGTCGGCCCGATGCTATCCCTCGAAGATTTCGATGACCCCCAAGCCATCCGCGACCGCTACGCGCTGCTCTGCGGCGCGGGCGCGACGCCCGGCGCGTTCGGCGGCACGCCCGCGTTGACGCTCGAAAATCCCGGCGGCGAACCCGGCCAATCCGTCCGCGCCACACTGCAAGTTCCCACCGACGCGCCGTTTTTCGGCGATCATTTCCCGCGCAAACCCGTTTTCCCCGGCAGCCTGCTCATGCAGTTCAACCTGCAACTCGTCGCCCGGCTCGCCGCGCAACTGCCGTCGCCCGCCGGCACGACTGGCTGGAAACTCCAGCACGTTTCCGACATGAAACTCCGCGCCTTCATCCCGCCCGGAGAACTGCTGGAACTCGAAGTGAAACTCACCGGCGTGGAAGGCCACACCGCGAACATCAGCGTGGAATCCCGCCGCAGCAAGCGCCCCGTCGGCACGGCGCGCGTCACGCTCGTGGCGGTTTGATCTGGGAGGGTTCGGCATGTTGCCGACCGAAATCGAAATCAATCCAGCAGCTCGGCGAACTGCTCCTTGCTCAAGCCAGCTTCGCGAATCAAAGCCCGCAAAGTTCCCTTGGCCAGTTCGTGATGGTTCGGCACGGTCAACCGGCGTTGGGAAGGATGCCGCAGGATGATGTGGCTGCCGGTCTGATGATCCACCTCGTAACCGAGCCGCCGGAAGGCTTTCACCGCGTCCGCGCCGGAACACACCGGCAACCGGCTCATGCCGTCACCTCGACCACTTCTTCGTTGACGGGCAGTGGGACGGCCTCGCCGTGCTTTTCCAGACTGAAGATATAACCGGCGATGGCGTCCTTGATGTTGTTCAAAGCCTCGCCCCGGGTTGCGCCCTGCGAAATGCAGCCGGGCAGCGTAGGACATTCCGCCACAAACACGCCGTCCTCATCCGGCTCAATATGAACGCGAAATTTCATGCCGATAAGATACAAGCTTTCCCGCCTTCGGCAAGAGTCCTCCGCGCCTTCATCCCGCCCGGCGAACTGCTGGAACTCGAAGTGAAACTCACCG
>JANMJO010000163.1:0-4896 GCA_031371425.1 Verrucomicrobiales bacterium
GCCGGAGTTTTATCTGATGGCGGTCCTGGTGCCGTTCACAGCGAACCTGACCTCGATTGTGGCGACGATTCCGGTGGGGCTGGTCGCGAGTCTGCGCGTGCAGAACGCGGAGATTGATGCCGGAATTAAACCGCGCCTGCGCCTGCGCCCGATCTCGCCGACCGATCCGCCCATCGTCCTCGCGCTGCCCGCGCTGCCCTTGCAGCCCTATTGAAAGTTCGCAATCTGGGAGAAGCGGAAGAGGAGGAGGCCGGGTAAGGTTTGCGCGCATGAAAAATAAAATTAACAACTTACTCCTTCGTCTCGGTTCATTTTTCCCCACGCTCCTGCTGGTCTTCTCGGTGCTGCTCGGCAGCGGCGGACGCAGCGCGGCCCAAATATTCCCCGCCCAGGGCGATGACACGACTTTCAGCATCGGCATTTTTCGCCTGATGATCGCGCCGGCATTTCGTCCACTGCTGGCACCCGGCGTGGGCACCAACGCATATCCGGGCTATCGAAATTCCGACGGTCGTCTGACCAGCCCGATGATGTATGATAACGCGACGACCATTGGCCGCAGCAGCCGGCATGATCGCTTGCTGGTCGGGAGTGTGCCGGTGGGCAGCCCGACGATGGGCAATGTCGGCTACGCAGATTATCCGGCGATCCCGTTCATCTTTGCCGCCGCGCCCGCACCGACCGAGGAAATTTTGACGCAGATCCGGAGCTTCGCGTTGCAAAACGTCAACGCCAGCAATGGGGAACATTGCTCCAATGCCGATCCGCGCATTCCTTCGATTCCGTTGTCGTGGGTGATGGTGAAGGCCGGGCCGGGACAGGGCGTGACCCGCAAGAGTCTGGGCATGGTGCAGGAAAACGTGGCGGGTGGCGCGGCGCTCGGCGCGGCCAATCCGGATTTCCCCGCGTTCAGCTTCTTTGACATTTTCGTGGAGGTGAATCTGCCGCCCGTGCCCACGACGTTCTCGAGCACGGTGTTTCCGGTGACCGGCGCGGCACTCTACAACGACACGCCCTTGATCATCACCAACCTCAACGTGGCGACGCTGCCGCCGAGCGTGGTTTACATCCACGGCGAAACGCCCGCGGTGCCGTTGAAATTCAAAGTGGGTAATCCGCCGTTTTGGAATGTGGATGACGTGTTCGGCTACCTGGTGCTGGCGGGCCACGGGACGATCACCAACGACTGCAACAATGAGGCCGTCCTCGTGAATGCCGTGCTGGGGACGACGAATAATCCGCAACCAGAAATGGCCGTCGAGTGGCCCGTGCCCAACAATCGTTGCCCGACGACAAACACGACCTACGAGTCCGTGAAGGATGAGGATGTCATCAAGTTTCCGCTTGGGGCGGTCACGGTGCACACGCGCAATTTCGTCCATGGCGGTCTGGACAATCCCATCGTGCCACCAGTTCCGCTGAACACCCCCAGCATTTATCAGGATCCCAACACGTTCGTGACGATGGAATTGTCATTGGATGGAGCGTCTTGGTCCACCGCCGTCGCCAATGGCGGCGTGCAAACCAGGATCACGCATACGTCGGGCACGGGCACCACGGGCACGTTTGACACCGAAATGCTGGCCTTGAGTCTTAATGGCAACGGCCCGTTCGGTCCGTTCATGATTCGCGAAAGTCCAACCAAGCAATCCCTGGGCAAGCACACGCTGCGCAGCACGACGCAGGGGTTGCTGGCCAGCAGCTTCTTTGATGTCTTTCTGGAATTGAGCACGGACGGCGGACAGTCTTGGGTCCCGGCGGATCGGGGCATCCGGGTGCAGGTGGGCAATCCGCCCTGTGGCGCGCTGGGCGCACATCCAGTCATCACCGCGAGCGGCACCGACGTGATCGTCTCGTGGTCGGATACGAGCTACCGGCTGCAACACCAGTCCTTGGTAACTTCAAATAACTGGGTGGATTATACCGGTGGTTCACCGGCGACCTTCCCCGTCACCAATGCGCCGAAGTTCTTCCGGCTGATCTGTCCGTGATCTCCGCCGGGCAACGCCCGGATGTCAGTCTTCACCAACCGCTCCGATTCGCGTCGGGGCGGTTGGTTTTTTGTATGGGCAGACCAGGTGGAATTTGCAGGCCGGTCTGTCAAAGCCGGCGCGTCCAGGAAAGCAGCACCGGCAGGAGCAGCACGGACGCCACGAAACAGTTCACCAGTCCCAGCACGAGGAGAATGCCGAGCCGCGCATTGGCCGGCACCTGCGACAGCATGAGCACGCCGAAACCGAGTGAGACGGCGAGCGTGTTGATGAGCGCGGGCGGTCCAGTCAGACGCAGCGACTGGCTCAAGGCATCGGCGATGGACTTTCCGGTGGCTTGCGCCTGGCTGAAACCTTCCAGCAGATGGATGGTGCAGTTCACGCCGATGCCGAGCGTCATGGCGGCGAACATCGAGGTGGCCACGCCCAGCGGGATTCCCGCCCAGCCCATCACGGCGAATTTGATCACCACCGCCAGCAGACTGGGCAGCAGGCAGAAAAATCCCCAGCGCCACGAGCCCCCCAGCACCGCCGCGACCGCAAAAATGCCCAGCAGCGACCAGATGAGCGATTGCAGTTGCGTGGTGACGATGCCGCCGATCAGGGACTGGCTCACGGCCACATCACCGGCGAAGGAAAGTTTGATTCCTTTGGGCGCGAGGTATTCGAGCTCGTAAGCGCGGATGGCAGCCATGAGCCGGGCGGTGTCCACGAAGTTGGCGTCCTTCAAAAAAACCGTGGTCAGCGACCGACAATAATTTGTGTCCACGATCTGGCCCCTCCGCTCCGGCCCCAGCGCCAGCGCATAATAATCCCAGAGCAGTTTCGTTTCGAAGGCGCCGCCGGGCAGCGCCCGCCCGCCCGGCTCACCGGGCCGGGCCATAAAGCGCGTGGTCGCCAGATAATCCGCCGGCCCCAGCACGCCGCCGACTGCTTCCGACCGGCGGGCGCGGATGAATGCGCCCAGATCGCCGAGGGCGCGGATGACTTCGGGCTGGAAGTGGCTGCGCGCGGCGATTTCAAAACGGGCGTGGCTGGTATTCGCCAGCGCCGACCAGAAATTTGTGCCCGGGTTGCTGCGCGCGATCCGCGTGAAAATCTTTCCGCCGGTGGCGTTGACCATTTCGATATGCGACCGCCAGACCGTGGCCGGATCGTCGGTCACGCTCAGGGTGACAGGGCTGCCCAGGATTACGTTTGCGTCGGGGGCCACCGCACCGGGAAAGGCAATGTCGTTCGGGGTGACATCTGCCACCGGCACTTCGCCGGTGATCGTGCGCGGCGCGTCGGCGGCAACGAGCAGCAGGTGCATCCCGAAAAAGTTTTCATTCACCTGCTGCGTGACGCGGCGGAATTCACTTTCGGGCGCGAAGCCGTTCGTCCAACTGTCCTGCACCACCAGTTGCCGCAGGCCGAAGGGCATGAGCGCGGTGACAGCCAGTGCGAGGATCGCCACCCCCGCGCGCCGCCGCACCACGGCCTGTCCGGTGGCGGCAAAAAAACCGGCGAGCCATGACATGGCGTTTTTTCCGCCGCGCGGATTTCGTGGCCGCAGCCACGCGGGATTGACCAGCACCAGCAGCGCGGGAACCACGGTGAGCGAAAGGAACAAACCCAGCAGCGCGCCGATACCGGTGAACAGCCCGAACATTTGCACCGGCCCCAGCGGCGAGAAGCCGAAGGATAAAAATCCGGCGACGGCGGCGAGCGAGGTGCAGACCACGGGGCGTGTCAGCTTGTCGAAGGTTTCTTGGAGCAGGGCGACGTGGTTCGCGCCGGGTTGCTCGCGGAGCAGGGTGAAGTAGCGGCTGAAAAGATAGATGTCATTCGTCACTGAGATCACAGTGAGCAGCACCGGCATCACGGCGGTGGTGAGATAGATCGGAACGCCGAGCCAGCCCATCAAGCCGAAGACCAGCAGCATCGTCGCCGCCACGCCCGGCAGCGGCAGCAGGGCGGCCAGCACGTTGCGGAAGCAGAGCAGCAGCACGAGCATCATCACCAGCGCCGCCAGCGGCACGAGGCCGATGTGCCGCGCCAGGAACACGCGCAGTTCGTGCAGGCTGGCGGGCGCTTTCCAGTCCGCGCCGCTTGACGCCCCGCCGCCGAGCACGCTGGCGGGGACGCCGAGGTCTTCGAGAATCTGGACGCCGAACAAAGACTCGGCCACCGGTGCGCCCGTCACTGCGATCTCGTCGGACGCCGTTTTTTTCGTGGCGATGATCTGCCGGACTTTTCCAAGGAACTGCGCGCGGTCCGCGTCCGACGGCACGCCGACGAGGACGACGGTGGACCGACCGTCCATCGAAACGAATGTGCCCGTGTAAAGTTCGATGCGGTGCAGGTCGTCGCGCAACTGCTCGAGGTCCGCGTTCGTTTTCAGGGACGGTTCGAGCATCGGCTTGTGGATGAGCGTGCCGGGCTGCATCCGGAAGCTGGGTTCGGTGGCGAGACTCATGACGTCGGCTGAGGTGACGCCGGGAAGTTGTTTGAACTCGGCCGTGAGTTCGCGGACGAGTTGCAGCGTCGCGGGGTTGAAGATGTTGCTGTCGTGCTTGGGGCGGATAAGCACGACGAGCTGGTCGCGGATGCCGAAGTGGGCGCGGACGGCTTCGTCGCCGAGCACTTCCGGCGCGGTCGGCGAGACGAGGGCGTGACCATCGGTGCGGAGTTTCAGCCGCGCGATGCCGGGGGCGCTGGCGAGCGTGATGATGGTTGCGAGGAGCAGGACGCGGCGCGGATGGCGGATGGCAAGATGCGCCAGCGAACGGAAAAAACTAACGACCAGACGGCGGCGTTGTTTCGGTGGGTTCATCCGGGTTGAGCGCGGCCACAGCAATAGGTCGGAGCGACGAAGATTGCAAGCTGGCAGCCGAATCACGCCGCACTGAACGAACCAAAAAAA
>JANMJO010000190.1:0-22622 GCA_031371425.1 Verrucomicrobiales bacterium
ATCGAAGAAAGGACTTTGCGTATCGGGTTCGGGATCAAGTGAGCCTCCGAGCGCGAGATAGGTTTGCCAGAGTTTCTCGCTTTCCAGCCAGCGTTGCACGGGCGTGAGCCGATACCATTCGGCCCACTCGCCTGCCACCAATTGTTCCGGCTGAATCATGCGAAACGTGTATCAGGTTCAAGCCGGACTGTAAACCTCCGCGCCGTTTCCGCATAATTTTCCCGGCAGCAAGACCGTCCCATCACGGATTCCTCTTTGTTTTTCAGCGGGGAATTTGTTTAATCCTGCCCATGACAACTCGCGTCGCCAAACTCAAGCGCGTCACCGGAGAGACCCAGATCGCCGTGGAGCTGAACTTGGACGGCAAGGGCAAGTCTTCCATCCGCACGGGCATCCCGTTCTTCGACCACATGCTCACGCTGTTCGCCAAACACGCGACGGTGGATCTGAAACTCAAGTGCAAGGGCGACCTGCCGGTGGACGCGCATCACACGGTGGAGGATTGCGGCATCGCGCTGGGGCAGGCGTTCGCGCAGGCGCTAGGTGAGAAGCGCGGCATCCGCCGCTACGGCGCGGGGTTTCATCCCAAGAATCCACCCGCCCCGACACGTGTGTCGGGGTTCAAGGGCGAAGCGTATCTGCCCATGGACGAATGTCTGGCTCGCTGCGTGATTGATTTCAGCGGGCGGCCTTACCTCGTCTGGCGCGGGCTGAATGAGTTTTCGCAAAAGAAAATTTCCAAGCTGGAGAAAGCGCAGGATGCTTCGAGCGCATTCCGGTTCGGACTGGCGCGGGAATTTTTCCAAGGCTTCACGAACGAGGCGCGCTGCAACCTGCACCTCGAACTGCTCTACGGCGACGAGCCGCATCACATCGTGGAGGCGCTGTTCAAGGCGTTCGCGCGGGCCACGGACTTCGCCTGTCAGCGCGACCCGCGCATCGCCGGCCAAATTCCCAGCACGAAGGGAAAGCTTTAACCACGGATGAACACGAATCTTCTATCCGCGAATTACGCTAATTTACGCGAATTGAGCCTGGGGAAAAAATTAGCGGCAATTCGCGTAATTCGCGGATTTTCCACTCCGTTATTTTGTGCATATTCGTGTTTGAATAGCCCGCAGTTTTCTCCCGTCCAAACCCATGCCGAGCGACACTAAATATTCCTCACAGCTAGACCCCGCCTTGGTGAAGGCCGCGCAGCGGGGCGACATGCTGGCGTTCGAGGAGCTGGTGGCCCGGCATCGCGACAAGATTTATGCGCGCTGCTACACGATGCTGCGCAACGAGGATGCGGCGCTTGATCTTTCACAGGAAGCTTGGGTGAAGGCGTGGCAGCGGCTGGCGCAGTTCCAAGGCGATTCCAGCTTCGCCACCTGGGCCACGCGCATCACGATCAACGTGTGCCTCGACCAGTTGCGGAAGAACAAACGCCAGCGCGCCGAGTCCATCGAGGAATTGGATGAAGAATCCGGCGGCGTGGAACGTCAAATGCCCGTCGTGACCGTGAACCCCACCGAGCGGCTGGAGCGCGGCGAGCTGCGGCAGAAGATTGACGAGGCGCTCGGCAAGCTCACGGACGAACACCGCTCGGTGCTGGTGTTGAAAGAGTTTCAGGAGATGGAATACAAGGAGATCGCCAAGACGGTCGGCTGTTCCATCGGCACGGTGATGTCGCGGTTGTTTTACGCGCGCCGCAAGATGGCGGCGCTGCTGGCGGAGTTGAAAAACGCGGAATGATTTTACGGTATGAACGAAGAACTACACATCAAGCTGCAAGCCTTCCTCGACGGCGAACTGCCCGAGGCTGAGGCGCGCGAAATCAGCTCCCTCATCGCCCGCGATGCCGATGCCGCCGCGCTGCACCGCGAACTCAAGCACACCCGCGCCGCCATCGCCGGCTTCGAGAACCGCATCACCGTGCCCGAGACGCGCGAATTCTACTGGTCCAAAATCCGGCGCGACATCCAGCAACTAGAGACACCCGAGCCTGAAGCCCCGCGCCATTCCCTCTTCTCCTTCTGGCGGCGCACACTGGCCATGAGCGGCGGCTTTGCCGCGCTGGTCATCGCGCTGCTCGTGGGCACAACCTTCGGCCACCGCACGCCCGGAACAGAAATCGCGCTCGCGGAAGGCGACGCCTTCACCTACCGCAACTACGAATCCGGCACCACACTCGTCTGGCTTTCGTATCCCGCTGAAAACGGATTGGCGGAAAATCAACCCGCTGCTACCCTCCAATAACCCATGAACCTGAAACTCCTTTTCACCGCCGCAGTTTTTCTCACCACCGCACTGGGCTTCTCCGCCGCGGCCGCCGACCTCAAGCTCGAGGCCCAGCTCATCTGGGGCACCGGCGAAACCAAGCCTGCCGACCCCAAGCTCAAACCCGCTGACGCCGAAGTGCGCCGCAAGCTCGCCAGCCTCCCGCTCAAGTGGACCAGCTATTACGAAGTCAACCGCCAGAACCTGACCGTGCCTTCCGGCCAGACAAAAAAATCCGCCCTCAGCGACCGCTGCGCCATCGAGGTCAAACATCTCGCCGGCGACAAAATCGAAGTCCTGCTCCTCGGCAAAGGCAAGGAAGTCGGGAAAGTCACCCAGCAGTTGCCACGCGGCGAAATCCTAGTCCTCGCCGGCAACGCCCCCGCCGAAAACGCCTGGTTCGTCACCTTGAAACGCATCGAGTGACCAGCGCCGCCGCCGCAACCCAACCGCATTTCGGATGAAGCGCTTTGACTTCCTCGTTCTCGGCAGCGGCATCGCGGGACTCTCCTACGCCCTGAAAGTCGCGCGTCGCGGGCGCGTCGCCATCGTCACCAAGAAGAACAGCGCCGAGTCCAACACCAACTACGCCCAAGGCGGCATCGCCGCCGTCACCAGCAAGGAAGACTCCTTCGAGCTGCACGTCCGCGATACCCTCGAAGCCGGCGCAGGACTCTGCAAGGAAACCGTCGTCCGCCAGATCATCTCCGAAGGCCCCGCGCGCATCGCCGAACTGATTGCGCTGGGCATGAAATTCTCCGAGCGCGACGACCCCGCCAACGGCCGCCGCGAACTCGACCTCGGCAAGGAAGGCGGCCATTCCAAGCGCCGCATCCTACACGCCAAAGACGTGACCGGGCGCGAAATTGAGCGGGCATTGCTTGCCGCCATCGCGGCGCAGCCGAACATCGAAATTTTTGAGAACCACCTCGCCATTGATTTGATCACCAGCCAGAAATTGGGAAAATCTGAAATCCGAAATCCGAAATCCGAAATCAAGAACCGCTGCCTCGGCGCTTACGTCTTCGATAAAAAATCCGGCAACGTCGAAACCTTCGCCGCCCCGGTCACGCTGCTCGCCACCGGCGGCTGCGGCAAAGTCTATCTCTACACGACCAACCCCGACATCGCCACCGGCGACGGCGTGGCGATGGCTTACCGCGCCGGCGCGGCGGTGGCGGACATGGAATTCATCCAGTTCCACCCCACCTGCCTGTTCCATCCCAAGGCCAAATCCTTTCTCGTCAGCGAAGCCGTTCGCGGCGAGGGCGGCGTGCTCAAGACCCTCGAAGGCCGCGAGTTCATGGATGAATATCACCCGCTGAAATCCCTCGCCCCGCGCGACGTCGTGGCGCGTGCGATTGACAGCGAGATGAAAAAGAGCGGCGCAGATTGCGTCCTGCTCGACATCACGCACAAGCCCGCGCAGTTCATCATCGAACGCTTTCCCAACATCTACCAGACCTGCCTCCGCTACGGCATAGACATCACGCGCGAGCCGATACCCGTCGTGCCCGCCGCGCATTACCAGTGCGGCGGCGTGGTCACGAACGTGGATGGCGAGACAGACATCGCCGGACTTTACGCCGTGGGCGAAGTCGCCTGCACCGGCCTGCACGGCGCGAACCGGCTCGCCAGCAATTCCCTTTTGGAAGCCGTCGTTGTCGCCCATCGCGCTGCGGAAAAAATCGCCCATCGCCCATCGCCAATCGCCGATTTCCCAATCCCCGACTGGCAATCCGGCAAGGCGGACAACCCCGATGAGATGGTCGTCGTCGCACACAACTGGGACGAGATCCGGCGGCTCATGTGGGATTACGTCGGCATCGTGCGCACCAACAAGCGCCTCCAACGCGCCCAGACGCGGCTCGCGAACCTGCAACTGGAGATCCAGGAATACTACTGGAATTTCATCATCAACAGCGACCTGCTCGAGCTGCGCAACATCGCCACCGTCGCCGAACTCATCGTCGCCAGCGCGCTGCAACGCCCCGAAAGCCGAGGCCTGAATTACAACCTCGATTACCCCGATGCGAATCCCGAGTGGGCGCAGCGCGAAACCGTCCTGCGGAAAAGCGGTTGAATCAGGTCGCCCGCCGCGCCCAGCGCAGCTTGGCGGGAGCAGAGCGCGGGTTGGCATTCCGTTCTTCGGGCGTGGGGCGGATGACTTCGGGCGAAATCTCCTCGTAAATTCCATCGCGCAATCCGGCGGCAAAGGCTTTCTTAACGCGGCGGTCTTCACCGGAATGAAAGGTCAGGATCGCCACGCGTCCGCCGGGGTTCAGGCACGCCGGCAGATTGCGCAGGAACGCTTCGAGCGCGGAGAACTCGTCATTCACCGCGATGCGCAACGCCTGAAACACGCGGCGCACGGTGAGGTCGGCGTCGTCCTTGCCCAAGCGCGGCAGCGTGGCGCGGATGGCGGCGGCGAGCTGCCGCGTGGTGGCGAAACTTTTTCCCGCAAGCGCGGGGGCGAGCACGGCGGCGTGCGGTTCGTCGGCATTTTCCATGAGCAACGTCGCGAACGCGTCCGCTTTTATTTTTTGCAGCCACGCGGATGCGGGCTGGCCGCGCTGCGGGTTCATGCGCATGTCGAGCGGGCCTTCGTGCTTCACGGAAAAGCCGCGCACCGGGTCATCAATCTGCATCGAGGACACGCCGAGGTCGGCGAGGATGAGGTCGGCGGCGGTCAATTCCGCCGCCGCGAGCGCCTGCGGCAGGCCGGCGAAGTTGCTGCGGTGCGCGGTGAAAACCTCCGGGCCGAAACCGAGCGCGCGGAGGCGTGCCTCGGTCTTGGGAAGTTCAATGGGATCGGCGTCGAGGCCGAGCAGGTGGCCGCCCGGCGAAATTATTTTTAAAATTTCCTGCGTGTGGCCGCCGTAGCCGAGCGTGCAGTCGGCGGCGATCTCGCCGGGCTGCGGGGCGAGGGCTTCTAGGATTTCCGCGACCATGATGGGGCGGTGCGTGCTGGCGGGGGTTTTGCCGGAGGCGAGGATTTTGGCAATGTCTTCTTGGTAACGCTGCGGGTCGTGCTCTTTGTATTTCTCTTCGAAGCGGCGCGGGTTGCGGCCGCTGTAGCGCACGCGGCGTTTGTGCGGCGCGGGCGTGGGCGTGGATTCGGGGGCGGGGTTGTCGGACATGGCGGAGTCAGAACGGGAGGTCGTCGTTCACGGAGAGGTCGGCCATGACGCGGGCCATTTCGAGCGCGGTCTGGGCGGCTTCGGTGCCGCGGTTGTGTTTGCGGTCGAGGCAGCGGGCGCGCGCTTGCTCCGGGTTTTCCAGCAACAGGACTTCGTGGATGACGGGCACTTCGGTGGCGAGCTGGATGTCCATGAGCGCGCGGCTCACGGCATCGCCGATGTGCGCGGCGTGGACGGTCTGGCCGCGCAGGATGACGCCGAGGCAGATGATGGCGGAGAGGCGGGGGATGTCTTGGCGCGCGAGTTTGGCGGCAACGACGGGGATTTCATACGCGCCGGGGACGCGGACGATCTGGACTCTCGCGCCGGCGCAGAGGAGTTCGGCTTTGGCGGCGCGGAGCATGGCGTCCACGAACTGCGAGTTGTAGCGGGAGGCGACGATGGCGAATGTGCCGGCGGCGGAAAGTTTTTTGGACTTCGGATTTTTCCTAAGCATGGCGGGATTAAATCACGCGGGGTTGCGCGTGTCACGCGGAGTTGTCAGGTCAGGCTGCCGATGCGGCGCAGGCGCAAGGTCGGCTCGCCCAGCTTCCGCGACTCGCCGAGGTCCACCGCGAATTCGGCGACCCAGTCGTTGTGCTCGGCGGGGTCCACGAGCATCTGCTGCACGCGCCAGGATTTTTTGTCCTCGGCGGGGACGACGTAGGTGTGGCGGGCGTTGCGGGCGTTTGGTTCGAGGCAAATGCGTTCGTGGTCGGTGTGGTAGGCGTCGAGCGCGGCTTGAAGGCGGGCGGGAGTCCAGGGCTGGCCTTCGGCATCGTCGGGCGCGGCGAGTTGGGCAATGGCGGTTTCAAAATCGCCGATGACCAGCCCGCGCAGGAAGGTGAAGAGGCGGTTGCGAATCGCTGCGGTGAAGGCTTGGGTGTCGCGGGTGATGTCGGCGGCGGCTTCCTCAGCGCCGGGCGGGCGGACTTCCTTGGTTTCGCCGGGACGATAATTCGGGTCGCGCATTTTCTCCCATTCGTCGAGCAGGCTGGAATCCACCTGCCGGATCATCGTGCCGAGGTAGAGTTCCATTTCGCGGAGTTGATCGTTCTTGGCGGTGTCGGGAACGGTTTGCGTGAGGACTTTGAAGACGCTGTTCAGATGGCGGAGCAACAGGCCCTCGGCGCGGTGGAGTTCGTAGAGCTTGATGTAGTCGGCGAAGGAGCGGAATTCCTCGAACATCTCGCGGGCGATGGATTTGAGGCGGATGTTTTCCTGGCCCACCCACGGATGGCGCGCAGCGAAGGCGTTGAATGTGGAATAGACGAACTCGCGGTTCGGCTTGGGGTGCTCGCATTTTTCCAGTTCCTCCATGCGCTTGTCATATTCGACGCCTTCCATTTTCATCTCGGCCATCTTGCGGTCTTTGACCTTGTCGAGCTGCTTGCGCAGGATGATGGCCGGGTCTTCGAGAATGGACTCGACGAGCGTGAGCAGGACGAGCGCGTAATCCGGTGCGTGCGGGTCCATGAGCGGAATCGTCTCGAGCAAATAGAGCGACAGCGTCTGATTCATGGAGAAATCCTCCTGCAACTGGATGTTGACGCGGAGTTTTTGTCCAGTAGCAGCCGACGTAAGGAGGCTCTGAATGGATTCCGCATTCTGCACTCCACACTCAGCATTGGCAGTTTGAGCCTCCTCACGTCGGCTGCTACGGGGATTGATGAACTCCACGATCTTTCTCTCCAGCAGCGAGCGGAACAGTTGCCACGCGCGCTTGGTGTGCGCCTCCTTCTGGCGCGGTGTCTCGTGGCAATCGCGGATGAGCCGCTGCATCGCAGCGCAGCCATCGCCGTCGCGGCTGAGCACGTTCAAGAGCATCGCGTGCGTGACCTGAAAGCGGGAGGTGAGTTTTTCCGGCGGCGCGGCGATGAGGCGGAGGAAGGTGTTCTTGTCCCAGTTGACGAAATTCTTTTCCGGCGGCTGGCGTTTGACGGACTTTTTGCCGTCGCGAGCGGATTTCTCCGCGAGCTTGAGATTCTCGACGACGTGTTCCGGCGCCTGCGCGACGACCCAGCCTTTGTCGTCAAAACCTTTGCGCCCGGCGCGTCCGCCGATCTGATGAAAATCCCGCGCGCTGAGGATGCCGGTCTTCTGTCCATCGAACTTGCAGAGCCGCGTGAACAGCACGGTGCGGATCGGCACGTTGATGCCGACGCCGAGCGTGTCCGTGCCGCAGATGACCTTGAGCAAACCTTTTTGCGCGAGCTGCTCGATTAGCACGCGATACTTCGGCAACAGTCCGGCGTGATGCAGTCCGATGCCGTGCCGCAGCCACTTTTTGATTTCCGGGCCGTAGGGGCTGGTGAACTTGAATCCTTCGAGCGTGTTGGCGATGGCGGATTTTTCATCGCGGGTGCAGACGTTGATGCTCGTGAAGTCTTGCGCGCTCTGGGCCGCCTCGAGTTGCGTGAAGTGGACGACATACACGGGCGCGCGACCATCGGCGATGAGGCTTTCCAGCGTCTTGGCCAGCGGCAATTCAGAATACGCGTGCGCCAGCGGCACGGGCCGGTCGGTGGAGGTGACCGCCACGGTCGCGCGCCCGGTGAGCCGCGTGAGTTCCTCTTCGAAAAACGCCGTGTCACCGAGCGTCGCGGACATCAGAAGGAAACGCGTTTGCGGCAACGTCAGCAGCGGCACCTGCCACGCCACGCCGCGCTCGCGGTCGGCGTAATAATGGAACTCGTCCATGACGACGTCCTGCACATTGGCAGCCGCGCCTTCGCGCAAGGCGATGTTCGCCAGAATTTCCGCCGTGCAGCAGAGGATGGGGGCGTCGCGGTTCACCGAGGCATCGCCGGTGCTGAGGCCGACGTTGTCCGGGCCGAACTCGCGGCAGAGCGCCATGAACTTCTCGTTCACCAACGCCTTGATTGGACAGGTGTAGATGGAGCGCCGGCCCTTGGCGATGGCTTGAAAGTGCAGCGCGGTGGCGACGAGGGATTTGCCCGAGCCCGTGGGTGTATTGAGGATGACGTTCTTCTCCTCGAATAATTCCAGGATGGCTGATTCCTGCGCGGGATAGAGTTGGAGCTTCCGCCCCTCGGCATATTCGAGGAAGCGGCCGAGCAACACATCATTGCTGCATTTCTCGTCTCGCGGAATCAGATCGTAAAGAGTCGCTGCCACAGGGCGGTGACTCTACTCGCTGCCCGTGCGCGTGAGAAGAACGATGCGGGGGTTCGCGCTGAAGTCTGTAGCGGTCTGCGCGCCCAAAAAACTTGCCTCGTAGCAACCGGTCGTTTAACCTGCGGGCCGTTGATGAAGGCGTTTCCCGTCGGATGACGTCCAAGAATCCTGACAGGGATGCGCGGGGGCGGAAGACCTCATCAGCCTGCGGGTTTGCGCGGTTAGCTCAGTGGTAGAGCATTACCTTGACACGGTAGGGGTCGGAGGTTCAAACCCTCCACCGCGCACCAACTTCATTTCAGACTCTATCTTCTTGAGCTTCTCTTTAAGAACCCGCTCAAGGTTGGCGTCCAAAGATTCGTTAATAACCTCGGAAACATTGATTCCAACGCGGCTTGCGATGGAAAGCAGATGCTCGTTTTGAGGCCATGCCTGAAAGGAACGCAGTGATTTTCTCTTAGCCAGTGTTGGTGGTTTTGTATTCATAACGTAATGAGCGACGCCACTGCAAAAAACCATAACGGAAGGTGACCTCGCCAGACGTGGGCGGCAAGGATGGGTGGTCTTGGAAGACGAGCGGGGTTCGGCGTGTGTTGTGGCGGTTGCCGGAGCTAATCAAAAACTTGCAGGATGACCCGGAGACGCCGGTTTTCTTGGTGGAGGGGAGAAGGACGTGCCCGCTTTCCCTTGGGGAATGTCTCTATCAGTTCTACCGGTCACGCCGCCGGGAGTTCGGCTATGTGGAGCAGCTCGACCTTTTCCCCCTGCCTACACCCCGCCCCGCTGATAAAGACGCAGCAGCGGCCAACTGGGGACGTTGGTTTGTCCGGTTTCCCTCCTAAAAACGCCGTAAACCAGGACACCGGGGCGGCGTTAACGCAAAACCACGAAAATGCCCGTCCCGGTGGAGTGTGGCGAAATTGTCTTTTACAGGGCTGCTTGATGGGCTACATATAGCCTATGCAGACGATTCGAGTGCCAAAAGCAAAGTTCAAATACAACATGAACCCATTCGTGCAAGAGGCGCGGGCGGGTAAAAACGTCATCGTCACCAATGACGGGGAAGATGAGTTTGTCCTGACCCCGTGCTTTCCTGAAGGTAAGCCACCCGGACTAACCATCCCACTGGACGCAGCGGCTTATGCGGGAGTGAACCTAGATGAACCCGCCTTCAAATCATGGGAGGCCGAATGAAGGTTCTCTTGGACAGCGGCGTGTGGTGGAGCTACATGGGCAAATTGCCGATGAAACAGCCGTTGGCGGATTTTCTAGAGCACGATGTTACCGAATGGTGGCTATCCCCCTTATCTGTGGCGGAGATGCTCTATAAGGTTAAGCACAAAAAACTACCCGCGCCCGGTCACGCCGCATGGCTGGAAGAGGCGTTGCGCGGTTTTCGAGTTGCTCCGTTTTCAATGGCGGCAGGACAGCAGGCGGGAGAATGGAGTTGGAAGCATAGAGATCCGGTTGACCGCAGCTTGGCGGCAATCGCCCTGACACAAGGACTAACACTCATCCACACTGATACGGTTTTGAAGGAATTGCCGGGATTTCCTCAAGTTTATTTCGCTCGTTAAAACACTCGCCCCGCCAGCGTGCCGCCGGTGAGTCGGTTCTGGCTCACATAGCTGCCCAGGGGAAGGGCGGCGATTCGTTGGCGGTCTGCTCCGATTCTTTCCACCGTCCGCAGCGCGTCGGGCGATAGCAGTTTGAAGCTCACCAACTCCGTGGCCGCTCCCACGATGCTTTGATACACCAGCTCCGGCCTCTGCGTGTCCAGCACCACATGCACGCCCAGCTCTCGGCCTTGCTGCATCAGCCGCGCGAACTCGGGCGGAATGCTATCCGGCGCGCACGCCGCGCAGTCAGCTCAACCGAATCCGGCAGCCGTTGGATTCTTCCCCCAGAAAATTATGAATAAATTCATGCCCTACCTCAAGACCGCCGCCACCGTCATCGTCATTCTCATCGGCTACAAATTCCTCGTGCAGCCGCATCTGCCCACGATTCAATTTTGGAGCTGGAGCGCGGTGAGGGAATTGAACCTCCGACCCATACCGTGTCAGGGTATGGGTCGTGTGCGAATTTTGTTCTTGCGGCAAAGGTCTCTCCTTTGACACGGTAGGGGTCGGAGGTTCAAACCCTGCACCGCGCACTGTTCCCTTCCGGATTGCACGATTTATGACTGACCCACGTTACAAAAAACTGGCCTCTCTGCTGGTAAATTATTCCTGCGAATTGAAAAAGGGCGAGAGCGTCCTGATTGATGTCACGGACATCCCGGACGAGTTCACGGTGGAAATGATCCGCGCCGTGCGCGCTGCCGGCGCGACGCCGCTGGTGGATACCCGCCACTCCCGCGTGGGCCGCGAGCTGCTGCTCGGCACTGACGCCAAACGCGCGGCGCTGGTGCGCGACACGGAGTTTTTCCGCATGAAAAAGGTGCAGGCGTTCATCGCGCTGCGCGGCAGCCACAATGCGAGCGAGAGCGCGGATGTGCCGAGCGCCGTGATGCAGATGTATTCCAAGACGCTGCGCCCGGTGCAGGATTATCGCGTGGACAAGACGAAGTGGGTGGTGCTGCGCTGGCCCACGCCGAGCATGGCGCAGGCGGCGAACATGAGCACGGAAGCGTTCGAGAATTTCTATTTCGATGTGTGCACGATGGATTACAGCAAAATGGGCAAAGCCTCGCTGCCCTTGCAGAAGCGCATGGCCAAGGCTGACCGCGTCCACTTGAAAGGACCTGGCACGGACCTGACGTTCAGCATCAAGGGCATTGGCGCGAAGGAGTGCGTCGGTGATCGGAACATCCCGGACGGCGAGGCGTTTTCCTGCCCGGTGAAGACGTCCGTGAACGGCGTCATCCAATACAACACGCCGACGATTTACGCGGGCACGAAGTTTGAGAACGTGCGGCTGGAGTTCAAGGACGGCAAGATTATCAAGGCGACCGGCAGCAATTCAAAGAAGCTCAACGAGATTCTGGATACCGATCCGGGCGCGCGCTACGTGGGCGAGTTCGCCTTGGGTTTCAACCCCTACATCCTCGACCCGATGTGCGATATCCTGTTCGATGAGAAGATCGCCGGCTCGCTGCACTTCACGCCGGGGCAGGCCTACGCGGATTGCGGCAACGGCAACAAGAGCGCCGTCCACTGGGACATGGTGCTCATCCAGCGGCCCGAATGGGGCGGCGGCGAAATCTGGTTCGATGGCGAACTCATCCGCAAGGACGGCCTTTTCGTGCCCAAGGATTTGAAGCCGCTCAACCCGGCTAACCTGAAGTAACCACAGATTCAAAACAAACAGCCGCGCCGGAATTTTCCGGCGCGGCTGTTGTGTTTAGAAAGAGTCTATCCCTCCTTCAGCATCGTGATGAACTGCTTCATCGCCGGCGAGAGGACCTTGTTCTTCTTGTAGATCGCGCCGAGCGGCCGGAAAAATTCCCCGTCCTCAAACGTCACGGCGGCCAGCGTCTGCTTGGCGACTTCCTGCGTGATGGTCGCCAGCGGCACGATGGAGATGCCGGCGTTGATTTCCACGGCGCGCTTCACGGTCTCAACGTTATCGAACTCCATGGCAGTCTGGACTTCCACGCCGTGTTCCTTGAGAAGCTTGTCCAGCGCCTTGCGCGTGGGGATGTCCGGCTCAAACCCGATGAATTTTTGCCCCGCGATGGCTTTCATCTTGATCGTCTTGCTCTTCGCGAACGGATGCTGCGGATGGCAGATCAGCACCAGCGGGTCCTTGCGCAGCGGAACAATCTCCAGCTTCGGGTCCTTGGTCGGATACGCCACCAACCCCAGATCCACCACATTGCTCAGCACATCGTCATACACCTGGTTCGCCCGCCGGTATTCCACATGGACGTTCACCGTGGGATACATCTTGAGAAACTTTTTGATATACGGCGGCAAATCGTGCAGGCCGATGCTGTAAATCGTCGTCACGCGGATCGTGCCGGAAATGATGTCCTTGATTTCCTGAAGCGTGTTTTGCAACGCGTCGTAGGTCTGGATAATCTGCTTGCTGTAATCGTAAAGCACCTGCCCCTCACGCGTGAGACGGAACTTCTTTTTGCTGCGCTCAATTAGCAGCGATTTGAACAGCCGCTCCAGCGAACTGATCTGCTGGCTCACGGCAGATTGGGTGACTTCGTTGATCTGCGCTGCTTTAGTGAAACTTTCTGTCTCCGCCAGATCACAGAACATTTTCAGACTTTCGATTTGCATGGTCATAGATAAAATCATATCTAATTTTGAGTCAACCATTCTTCTAATAATCAACCCAGCCTCCCGTTTTCGCTTTGCTCTGCGCTCCGGTCTCTTACCATCCCGCGCCATGACGAAAGAACAGGTTCTCCAGATTTTCCGTGAAACCGGCGCGTTGCTTGAAGGCCATTTCATCCTGCGCAGCGGCCTGCACAGCCGCCAATTCTTCCAATGCGCCATCGCCCTGCAACAGATGCCCATCGTCGAGCAACTCGCCGCCGCGCTGACCGCCAAGGTCCGCCCGCTTGCCGCCATCACCGTCGTTGCGCCCGCCATGGGCGGCCTCGTGCTCGGCCAGGAAGTCGCCCGCCAACTCGGCGTCCGCTTCATCTTCGTGGAGAAGGAAGAAGGTAAACTTGTCCTGCGCCGCGGCTTCAAGATTGCGCCCGGCGAGAAGATTCTCATCGTTGAGGACGTCGTCACCAAAGGCGGGCGCGTGCAGGAAACCATAGACATCGTTCGCGCTCATCAAGGCGACCTTCTCGCCGTGGCCGTGGCCGTGGACCGCTCCAACGGCTTGGTGAACTTCGGCGTGCCGCTGCACAGCCTGATCGCGCTCCAAGTCGAAACCTTCGACCCGGCGAAACTCCCGCCCGACCTCGTCCATACTCCCGCCATCAAGCCCGGTAGCAAATAAATTTCCGAAACTCCCGCCCCGCAAGCGGAACGCCGATTTCCAAATCGGCAAGCTGGCGCAATACCTGAACCCGCCGGTTTGGAAACCGGCGCTCCAGAGGGAAACGAATTCCGTCTATCGTTATAGACCCAACTGCGCCACCCAAACTGTGCCGCGCCCGTTTTCACTGTGCCACCGTGACGCCTTTGGCGCAGTTTCCAGCGCCCTTGTCTTCTCGTCGAAACACAATTCTGCCCTTTGTTTGCAGCCGTTTCATGTGACCTCACCGCCAACGGCATCGGCATTGCTAGGAAGGTGGTTGCGGTTAACAAACAAAAATTATTTTTATGGCAAAAGTATTAGGCATTGATTTAGGCACGACGAACTCCTGCATGGCGGTCATGGACGCTGGCGAGCCGCTCGTTCTGGAAAATTCCGAGGGCAAGCGCACCACGCCCAGCGTCGTCGCGTTCACCAAGACCGGCGACCGCGTTGTCGGCGATGCCGCCAAGCGCCAAGCCGTCACCAACTCGCGCAACACCATTTACTCCATCAAGCGCTTCATGGGCCGCAAATTCGACGAGGTCGGCGAAGAGATCAAGCGCATGCCCTACAAAGTCGTCAAGGCCAGCAACGGTGACTGCGCCGTCGAAGTCGAAGTGGACGGCAAGCCCAAGCAATTTTCGCCGCAGGAAATCTCCGCGATGATTCTCGGCAAGCTCAAGGCCGACGCCGAAACCCGCCTCGGCGAGAAGATCACCCAGGCCGTCATCACCGTCCCCGCGTATTTCAACGACTCGCAACGCCAAGCCACGAAAGACGCCGGGCGCATCGCCGGCCTCGAAGTCCTCCGCATCATCAACGAACCCACCGCCGCATCGCTCGCCTACGGCCTCGACAAGAAGAAGGACGAGAAGATCGCCGTGTACGACCTCGGCGGCGGCACGTTCGATATCTCCGTGCTCGAAATCGGCGACGGCGTCTTCGAAGTGAAGGCCACCAACGGCGACACGCACCTCGGCGGCGACGACTGGGACAATTGCCTCATGGATTGGATTCTCGACGAGTTCAAAAAAGAATCCGGCATGGACCTGCGCAAACAACCCGACGCCCTCCAGCGCATCAAAGAAGAAGCCGAGAAGGCCAAGATCGCCCTCTCCAGCGCCACCACCTACGACATCAACCTGCCCTTCATCACCGCCGACGCCACCGGCCCGAAGCACATCCAGAAAAACCTCACCCGCGCCAAGATGGAGCAGCTCACCGACTCCCTCTTCGAACGCACCATCGCTCCCGTGAAGGCCTGCTTGAAAGACGCCGGCATCGAAGCCAGCAAGATTGACGAACTCGTCCTCGTCGGCGGCATGACCCGCATGCCCCGCGTCGTCGAGACCGCCCACAAGCTCGTCAGCAAACCCCCGCATCAAGGCGTGAACCCCGATGAAGTCGTCGCCATCGGTGCCGGCATCCAAGGCGGCGTCCTCAAGGGCGAAGTCAAAGACGTTCTCCTGCTCGATGTCACCCCGCTCTCGCTCGGCATCGAGACACTCGGCGGCGTGTTCACCCGGCTCATCGAGCGCAACACCACCATCCCCTCGCGCAAATCGGAAATCTTCTCCACCGCCAGCGACAACCAACCCGGCGTCGAGATTCACGTCCTCCAGGGCGAACGCCAGTTCTCCAAGGACAACAAGACCATCGGCCGGTTCAACCTCGCCGACATCCCGCCCGCGCCGCGCGGCGTGCCGCAGATCGAAGTCACCTTCGACATCGACGCCAACGGCATCCTGCACGTCGGCGCGAAAGACCTCGGCACCGGCAAGGAACAGAAGATTTCCATCACCGCCAGCAGCGGCCTCTCCAAAGACGAAGTCGAGAAGATGCGCAAAGACGCCGAACTCCACGCCGACGAAGACAAGGCCAAGAAAGAAGAAATCGAGACCCGCAACGAAGTGGACAACGCCGTTTACCGCACCGAGAAACTGGTGAAGGACAACGCCGACAAAATCTCCGCCGACGACAAAACCAAGCTCGAGACCGCCGTGACCACCGCCAAGGAAGCCCTCAAAGGCACCGACACCGCCGCCATCAAGAGCGCCGGCGAGAAGCTGAACGAAGTGGCGCAGGCCGTGGGCGCGGAACTCTACAAAGCCGCCGCCGCGAAAGCGCAGGCCGACAAAGCCGCCGGCGCGCAACCGCAGCCGGAAGGTGGCGAGCCTAAGTCCGACGACAAGAAGAAGGACGAAGGCCCGATCATTGACGCCGAAGTTGTGGACGAGAAGAAATAAATTCCGTCAACGAACGCCAAAAGTTTTGAACCAAATTCAATGAGCGATTACTGGCAAATTGCAGCCGGCTCTGAAGGAAGAGACTATGCCTCAGACTTTCTGCGCTTTGGCATGGCCTTCGTCGGTGGCGATGAGCAATGCCAGACGATGGCCAAAGTAAATGTTGGCGATTGTGTAGTTCTCAAACAGGGAAAGACACAGATGGTTGCAGCGGGTTTGGTTGTCGCGCGCAATGGCGCTCATCGCGGTGACAGCGACAAGCAATGGCTGCGGGACTTTGACGGCTGGGATTTGCGCGCATGGTGCAATGTAGATTGGCACGTTCCGAAATCTCCGATTGACGTAAGCGGGTTCACTCGGAAGACAATTCAAAAAGTGTGGCAGTCATCGTTGCTTGCGGAAGCGGACAAATTGCTCGCGCTTCCGGTGAATAAACACGAAGGTGAACCGCTCCCAACTAAATCGGTTGCTGATTCAGAGATTCTTGATTTTCTAGTCAATGAGGGATTGCGTCCAGCCGCTGCGGAAGAACTAACGCAAGCGTTCAACCGCATTCGTTTGCTCGCCCGCTACTACAGAAATGAATGCAATTGGGACGACATTCGCGAACACGAAACGCGAACCTTTTTGGTGATGCCTTTGCTTCTAGCTCTTGGCTGGTCAGAACAGCAGCTCAAAATCGAGTTGACCGCAAATGAAGCTGGAAGAATAGATGTCGCTTGTTTTTCAAAAGCATATCGTCGTGGTGAAAACAACCAGCCAAATCACGATGACTGTCAGCTAATAATTGAGACAAAAGGTTTCAAATCTGGGCTGTCGTTCACACATGATCAGGCCAAGCGATATGCCAAAGAGTTTCCTTCGTGCAAGGCAGTGGTAGTGACGAATGGCTATTGTTACAAAACATATCCGAAAGACAAAGCTGGCAAATTTTCCGAATTGCCCTCGGCGTATCTGAACTTGCTCGATCCGCAAGACAAGTATCCGCTAGACCCTGTTAATTCAGGAGGCGCATTGGATGTCTTGAAATTATTGATGCCGCAATCATGGCGTTGAATTGAAAACACTTTTCCCACCGCTCGGGCGGCGGGAGTTAAACGATGAAACCCACCATCTACATTGAGACGACGATTCCGAGCCACTATCACAACGTGCGCAAGGCGGCGGAGTTGGTGGTGTTGAGCCAGTGGACGCGGGATTGGTGGGATCATCAAGGGAAGAAATACGAGTTGGTCAGCAGTGCGGCGGTGATTGATGAGTTGCGCGACGGCAAACATCCGCTCCAGCGGGAGAAGCTGGCGTTGATGGAGTCGGTCAAGCTGCTGCCTTACACGGACGAAATCAGCGAGATTGTGAACAGCTATATCGCGCGCAAGGTGATGCCGAACGACCCGCGTGGTGACGCGCTGCATTTGGCCTATGCGTCGTTTTACAAATGCGATATTCTGTTAAGCTGGAATTGCAAACATATCGTCAATCACCAGAAGGCCGGACACATCCAGTTGGTGAACCAGCAAATGGGTTTGCATGTGCCAGCCTTGGTAACGCCGTTTGAACTATTGAACAAAGATTTTACCGTATGAAGCCCGACCCGATTATTTCCGAAGTCCGCGAAGCGCGGCATCGCATCTCCGCCAAGTTTGGCCACAACACCGAACGACTAGCGCGGCATTACAAGAAGCTGGACGCCGAATTGAAGAAGACGGGCAAGTATAAGTTCGTTTCTGGTTTTTTCGCCACGGCGGAAACGGCGCAGGTGCATTAACAATTTTTTCCCACCGCTCGGGCGGCGGGAGTTAATTAACGGTCAACAACAACAAACAAACAAAGAACATATATGGCACTGAACCTCAAACCGCTCGGCGACCGGATTCTCGTTGAACCCGTCGCAGAGAAGGAGCAAACCAAAGGCGGCATCATCATCCCCGATACCGCAAAAGAAAAACCGCAGGAGTCCATCGTCGTGGCCCTCGGCACCGGCAAGCTCGATGACGACGGCAAGCGCGTTCCCTTTGAAGTCAAGAAGGGCGACCGCGTGCTCGTCTCCAAATACGGCGGCACGGAAATCAAACTCGACGGCAAGGAATACAAAATCCTCTCCTCCGAAGACATCCTCGCCATCGTCGGCTGATCTTGTCTTTAACTATCAACCATCAACTAAAAACTAAGAACTAACTATTATGGCATCCAAACAATTATTGTTCGACGAGGCCGCTCGTCAGGCGCTCCTCCGGGGCGTCAGCAAACTCGCCCGCGCTGTCACCGCCACCCTCGGCCCGAAAGGCCGCAATGTGGTGCTCGACAAAAAATTCGGCTCGCCCACCGTCACCAAGGACGGCGTGACCGTGGCGAAAGAAATCGAACTCGAATGCCCCTATGAAAACATGGGCGCACAGATGGTTCGCGAAGTCGCCAGCCGCACCAGCGATAACGCCGGCGACGGCACGACCACCGCGACCGTTCTCGCCGAGGCGATTTATCGCGAAGGCCTGAAGCACGTCACCAGCGGCGCGAACCCCATCAGCATCCAGCGCGGCATCGGCAAGGCTGTTGAAGCCGCCGTCTCGCACCTCGACAAGATCGCCAAGAAGGTCAAGGACAAGGAAGAGATCAAGCAGGTCGCCACCGTTTCCGCCAACTGGGACACCACCATCGGCGAAATCATCGCCGACGCGATGGACAAGGTCGGCAAGGACGGCACCATCACCGTCGAAGAAGCCAAGTCCATCGAAACCACGCTCGAAGTGGTCGAAGGCATGCAGTTCGACAAGGGCTACCTCTCGCCGTATTTCGTGACCAACGCGGACACGATGGAAGCGAAGCTGGAAGACGCCTACGTTTTGAACTACGAGAAGAAAATCAGCAACCTCAAGGATTTGCTGCCCATTCTCGAGAAGGTTGCCAAGCTCGGCAAGCCGCTCCTCATCATGGCGGAAGACGTGGAAGGCGAAGCCCTCGCCACGCTCGTCGTGAACCGCCTGCGCGGCACGATCAACGTCTGCGCTGTCAAAGCCCCCGGCTTCGGCGACCGCCGCAAGGCCATGATGGAAGACATTGCCACCCTCACCGGCGGCAAGTTCATCAGCGAAGACCTCGGCATCAAGCTCGAGAGCATTGAGCTCTCCGACCTCGGCCGCGCCAAGAGCATCGTCGTGGACAAGGAAAACACCACCATCGTCGAAGGCTACGGCAAAGCGTCCGACATCCAAGGCCGCGTGAACCAGATCCGCCGCCAGATCGAAGAAACCACCAGCGACTACGACAAAGAAAAGTTGCAGGAACGCCTCGCCAAGCTCGCAGGCGGCGTGGCCGTCATCAACGTCGGCGCGGCGACCGAATCCGAAATGAAGGAAAAGAAAATGCGCGTGGAAGACGCGCTGCACGCGACCCGCGCGGCGGTGGAAGAGGGCATCGTCGCCGGCGGCGGCGTGGCACTCATCCGTTGCTTGGACGCGATCTCCAAGGTCAAGGGCGCGAACGAAGACGAACAACTCGGCGTCGAGATCGTCAAGCGCGCCGTTGTGTATCCGACCAAACTCCTCGCAGCCAACGGCGGCTACGAAGGCATGGTCGTCGTGCAGGAAGTTGCCAAGCGCAGCGGCAACGTGGGCTTCAACGCCGCCACCGGCGAATACGAAGACCTCGTGAAAGCCGGCGTCGTTGACCCGAAGAAAGTCACGCGCACCGCGCTGCAGAACGCGGCGAGCATCGCCGGTCTCCTGCTCACCACCGAATGCCTCATCACCGACGCTCCTGAAAAGGAAAAAGCGGCCCCGGCCGGCGGCGGTCACGGCGGCGACATGGGCGGCATGGGCGGCATGGGCGGTTACTAACACGGTAGGGCGCGCACGCCGTGCGCGCCGAGGCGGGCAGAGGACTGCCCGCCCTACCAAAAAAAATCACAAACGCGGCTGGAAGAAATTCCAGCCGCGTTTTTTCATTCACGGCAGAGCCGGTGAATTCACTCAAGCCGAACGAATGGCGCGACAGCGTCTTGGACTGCGGCAGCCCTCTGCCGCTTTGCGTCTTCAGGTATTCGGTGAAAAAGCGGCAGAGGGCTGCCGCAGTCCAAGACCTCGCGGAATTTTTCGAGCGGCTTTCCAAATCGTGGCTACAAGTGTATTGAAATTGCTCTAGCCCGGCCACGCCCGAGGGTTTTGCCTTTCACCCGCCGCCGCCAACTGCTACAAACCCCGCATGGCTGCACAATTAAAAATCGGATTCCTCGGCGCGGGCAAGATGGCCGCCGCGCTCGCCCAAGGCTTCATCAACGCCAAGCTCATCCAGGCTCACCAACTTGTCGCCGCCGACCCGTTTGACGCTGCGCGCAAAAGTTTCGCCGACGCCACCGGCGCGAAGATCGCCACCACCAACGCCGCCGCCGCCAAGATCGCCAGCGTGCTGGTGCTGGCAACCAAGCCCGACCAAGCCGCCGGCGCGCTCGCGGAAATCTCCGGCGCATTCACCAAGAACCATCTGCTCATCTCCATCGCCGCCGGCGTCACGCTGGCGAAACTCGAAGCCGCGCTGCCCGCCGGGGCGCGCGTCATCCGCGTGATGCCCAACACGCCCGCACTCGTCGGCGCGGGCGCAGCTGGTTTCGCCCTCGGCAAAAACGCGACCTCTGCCGATGGCGAATTGGCGAAGAAACTTCTCTCCGCCGTCGGCCTCGCGTTCCAAGTGAAGGAATCCCTGCTCGACGCCGTGACCGGCTTGAGCGGCAGCGGGCCCGCGTATGTTTATCAATTCATCGAGGCGTTGAGCGACGGCGGTGTGGCAGCGGGTTTGCCGCGCGACATCGCGACGAAGCTCGCGGCGCAGACCGTTCTCGGCGCGGCCAAGATGGTTTTGGTGACCGGCCAGCATCCCGGCGCGCTCAAGGATCAAGTCACCAGTCCCGGCGGCACGACAATTGAAGGCATTCACGAACTGGAAAAAGGCAAGCTGCGCGCCACCGTGATGAGCGCCGTCCGCGCCGCAGCGGAGAAGTCGAAGAAGCTGGGGTAAAGTTAACGTTTGTAGGAGACGACGTGAGGAGTCTCTAATTTTTTCAGTTTGAGTCTTGTCAATCCGCAGTTTCCACTTCGGAGTTCGGGTTAAAAATTCGTGTCCATTCGTGTCCATTCGTGGTTAAACTTTCCCGCGTCATGGAATACGAAGCTGTCATCGGTCTGGAAACGCACGTCCAGCTCAAGACCAAATCAAAGATGTGGTGCGGTTGCGCGAACCGATACGGTTCTGAACCCAACACCAACGTCTGCCCCGTCTGCCTCGGCATGCCCGGCGTCCTGCCCGTGCCGAACGAGGAGGCGCTCCGCAAGACTGTCCTCACCGGCTTCTTGCTGAACTGCGAGATTCCGCGCTTCGCCAAATTCGACCGCAAAAATTATTTCTACCCGGACGCGTCCAAGAATTATCAGCTCACGCAATACGACAAGCCCAGCACGGCGAACGGCTACGTGGAGTTCGAGTTCGGCGGCGGACTCGCGCGCGTCCGCATCACCCGCGCACATCTGGAGGAGGATGTCGGCAAGCTCACGCACTTCGAGCGCACCAGCGGCGTGGACTTCAACCGCGCCGGCGTGCCGCTCATGGAAATTGTTTCCGAGCCGGACATCACCAGCGCGGACATGGCCTGCGACTATCTTAACGCGCTCAAGGACATTCTCATCTACGGCGGCGTGTCCGACTGCGACATGGAAAAGGGCATGGTGCGTTGCGACGTGAACATCTCCGTGCGCCCCGTCGGCAGCAAGGAACTCGGCGCGAAGATCGAGATCAAGAACATGAACACCTTCTCCGGCGTGCGCCGCGCGGCGGAATACGAGATCGCGCGCCAGATCGCGGCGGTGAAGCGCGGCGAGAAGCTCATCCAATCCACGCGCCGCTGGGACGACGAGGCGGGCATCACCGAACAGATGCGAACGAAGGAGGACGCGCACGACTACCGCTATTTTCCCGAGCCAGACATGATGCCGCTCGCGCCCACCGACGCGTGGCTCGCCGAGGTCAAGGCGCTCGTGGTGGAATTGCCGCTCGCCCGCAAGCTGCGCTTCATGCGCGATTACCAACTGCCCGCGCCCGACGCCGAGACATTCGTGAACGACGTGCCGCTGGGAAATTATTTCGAGACCATCGCCACGCAATCCAAGAATCCCAAGGCCGTCGCCAACTGGGTCATCAACAACCTGCGCGCGAAACTCACCGAGGCGAACGCAAAATCCGGTAGTGACGACCTGCTACTCGCCCAAGAGGACGAGCAGCAGCGCGCCCCCACCACGCTCACCGACCTCAAGTTCAAACCCGAGGCGTTGCTGGAACTCATCGCCCTCGTCGAGACCAAGGCCATCAGCAGCGCGGCGGCGCAGCAAGTCTTCACCGAGATGTTCGACACCGGCAAAGCCCCCGCCGCCATCGTGCAGGAACGCGGCCTCGCGCAGGTCAGCGATACCGGCGCGCTGGAGAATTTCTGCGATGAAGCCATCGCCGCCAACCCGAATCCCGTGGCGGACTACAAGGCCGGTAAGCTCGCCGCGCTCAACTCGCTCAAAGGGCAGGTGATGAAACTCTCCAAGGGCAAAGCCAACCCCGCGCTCGTCGGCGAGATTCTGGAAAAGAAATTGAAGGCTTAGAGCGATTCCAGAAATGCTGCAGCTGGCTTCAGGCAAGGCGGAGACGTTATCCCCGAACTGGAGCGCCGGCGTCCTCGCCGGCTTTGGATATGGACACGTCGTAAGTCGGCGAGGACATCGGCGCTCAATCCAGCCCGCGTTCCGTCAAGCCCTCCTCGTCCAGCCCGAGGTAGTGGCCGAGCTCGTGCAGATACGTCGTGCGGATCTCCTCGCGGAAAAACTTCTCGTCCGCC
>JANMJO010000203.1:0-6776 GCA_031371425.1 Verrucomicrobiales bacterium
GCCCCGATGGCGTTGGCAAATTGAATGCGCGCATCGCCGGAGAAGTTCTTGCCGTCCACGCCGAGAATGACATCGCCCGCGCTCAACACGCCAGCCGCCGGGGAGCCCTTCGCCACCGCCGTCACGAGAATCTGACGCGCATCGGCTGAGTGGCCGTTGGTGGTGTAAATCCATCCGCGCGCCCCGGTCGGCCCGAGCGTCCAGTCGTGCGGCCCGTCCTTGGCAACTGTGTCGCCTTTGGTGAAGTCGGGCATAACCACCGCCTGGGCTTCTCCAGCGGCCAAGGCCGGAAGCGGCGCGGCGAGCATGGCGGTGAGTGCGAGCGCGAGGAGTGAGGTTTTTATCATGATCACTTTTTTAGTTATTTCAGTTATGCCATAGCTTCAGCTACCTGTGTTCAAGATGCATTGGGCAAGCAATTCGCTCAATTGAACAATACCCGCCGTGGTGATGACCAGCTTTTCTTCCTGTGGGGGAAGATTAAATGCCTTGAGGTGAATGAAAAAAAACGGGTCGGACTTTCTGACGGTCATCAACCTCAACCGATGCGTGCCGGCGGAACATCCGCTGCGCGCCATCAAAAGCCAGGTGGACGTCGTCCTGAAAAAAACTCTCCCTGCTCTTTGACGAACTCTATGCCGACGACGGCCGCGCGAGGTCGGCTGGGCGGAGGCCGCACGGTTGCATCAACTCACAAAAGTGTAGTCGTAGGGCTTGCGCATTTCGCGGGCGAGTTGTGCGTTGCCTACTTTTGCACCGTCGCCGGTGAAGATTTCTTTTTTGGGGTCCCACTGGAACTTGCGGCCAGAGCGGAGCGCAATGACGATGAGATGGCCGACGGAGGCGGAGCGATGGCCGCTCTCAATGGAGCTGATCGGGTCTTTGCGCGAACGCACGGAGTCAAAGAAATTGCCCATGTGGTTGTGGCTGACTTCGAGGCGGACGGCGTTGGCGGGCAGCGGGGCGCGGAGCAGTTCCTTGCTGCTGGCGGTCAGCTCATCGCGGTTGACCCATATCCAGCCTTCTGTGCCTTCGAATTTCACGCCGTTGCGCTGGCCGTTCTCGTTGATGACCCAACCGCCCCAGCCGTCATCAGTTGTGGTTTTCACAATTTGCTTCACGCCGTTGGCCCAGTTGAGCGTGGCCTCAAATTCGCTGGGCGTGTTGTAGCCGCCGATGATGGGACTGGTCACGACCTTCGCTTCGACATCCACGGGGCCGTCGAGGCCGATGGCCCAGCGCGCGATGTCGTTGTGATGCGCGCCCCAGTCTGTGACGGGGCCGCCGGAATAATCGAACCACCAGCGGAACATCGTGTGGCAGCGCTCTTTCACATAACCCACTTTCGGCGTCTGGCCCTGCCAGAAATCCCAGTCCAATCCTTGCGGCACGGCCACGGTGGGGAACGGCCCTTCGCGAAGGCCGGCGGGCACATACACGTTCACCTGTTTCAATGTGCCGATGCGCCCGTTGCGAACCAGTTCGCAGGCGAGATGAAAGCGCTGTTCGCTGCGCTGCTGGGTGCCGGTTTGGAACATGACGCGGTTGGCGCGCACGGCTTTGACCACCTGCTTGCCTTCGTCAATGGTCAGCGTGAGGGGTTTCTCGCCGTAAATATCCTTCTTCGCTTTGGCCGCTGCGATATTGACCAGGGTATGCCAATGGTCGGGCGTGCCTTGAACGATGATCTGCACGTCGTCCCGCTCCATGACTTTGCGGAAGTCATTGTATTTCGCGGGCGTCTTGCCGTCCTTGGCAAACTGTTTCGCTGCGGACTCAACATGCCTTTGGTCCACGTCGCAAACCGCCACGATGTCGCCATAGTTGGCGGCGTTGCTGGCGTCGCCACGCCCTTGGCCGCCGCAACCGATGAGGGCGATGCCGGGCCGGTCGTTCGGGCTTGGCAGCGCGGGCTTGTTGACCACCGCTTCTGCGGCGCCGGCGAGTTGTTCTTCAATAAACCACAAGGGCAGACCAGTTGCCGCTGCTGTGGCGGCGCAGCGGGTGATGAAGGATCGGCGGGAGATTTGAAAGGGTTTTTGCATGGGCTTTATTTTTTGCGTGTTATCAACGGGCAGAGATTAATTTTTCTATCAACGATGACTTACTTGCGCCTCGATAATCTCCAGCGTCATCACGGCGTATGAAGTGACGAGAACGGGGTCGGCCTCCCACCAGCGCTTTTCAGGATTGATCCAGGCGCCATTCGGCTTTTGCAATTTGAGCAGCCGGTTCGAGACTTCGGCGCGCCAGTCCACTTCCCTGCCGTCGGCCAGCTTCAATTTATCCACGCCCGCCGCAGTGAGCGCCTTCGTCATCAGGTGGAGGTAGTAATAGTAACCTTGTTGGTTCATGGCCGGATTTTCCTCGATGGTGTAGTTATCCCGGAGCCAGTTGAGCACGGCCTTGACGCGGGGATCGCCTTTATCCACGCGGGCGTAAATGTAGCTCAACAAACCGCCGTAGCTCATGCTGCCGTAGCTGCGAAGCGCCACGCGACCGGTCTGGGCATTCGTCACGGAGCCGGCCTTGCTTTCGCCGGGGAAATAAACGAAGCCGCCGCGTTCCTTGGCGTCTTCGGAAACCCATTCAGCTTGGTTGACTGAAGGCAGGTTCTGGCAATTTTGCAGGAAGCTGGCCACGGCGCTCCAATTGACATCCGTCTCCGCCGTCAGCGACGCGGGCTTGTCCTTGGCGAGCACGGCTTCCGAGAACCGCATGGCCTCGATGGCGGTGATCGTGTTGTTCATGTCCGAATGCGAATACTTGTCGCCGTAGCCGATCCCGCCGTCAAAAGGCGTGTCATTCGTGCCCTTGACGCCCATGTCAATCTGCGAACTGGCGATATATTTTCGCGCAGCGAGAATGACGGGGATGAAATTGGTGTCGAAGGATGTCGCCAGAGCAACGACAGAGAGGGAGGTGTTGTAGTTTGCCAGGCCGCTGCGCTGGATGCTGCCGTCCGGCTTGGCCGAGGACAGGATGAAATCGTAAGCGTGGTTCAACTCAGACGAGCGGTTGCGCCGGAAACGCCCGGACGGTTCGAGGTTCAACGCGGTGAGCACGAGCGCAGTCATGGCGGGCTGCTCGGGAGTGGACCACCAACCGTTTGAATTTTGGCTCTTGAGCAGAAAGTCCGTGGCCCGGTCAATACTCTTCTGCAATTCCGCAGCGGTGGGGGAGACAGCTTTCGCCGTCGCCGGCCGTCCGGCGGGGCTTTCTGCCGCATTCGACAGGATGGCCGTGCTGACGAGCCACAGACCGAATATCGGGGAAGCGAACCGGATTGCTGTCATAATTTTCATGATAGATAACCATCAACCGACAATTGCTGAACGCCGTTTCAATTTCCGCATACTAGGCAAGTAGGCGCAATCAGACGACTGCCATTTCGCGTTTTTCTTGGTCTCTTTTTGCGTCGCCTTTCTTGCACCAAGAGCGAACCGGCAATTTAATTACAACCGCAACGGATCAACCCTCACCGGGCGCATCTTGACACTGCCCTGTTTGGAGTTCCGCCTTCAGGCGGTTCGGTGCGTTCACCCACCCGGACCGCATAAATGCGGAACTCCAAACACAGCACCAGTGTTCGCAGCGGACGGTGTCAAGATGCGCCCCCCCCTCACCGGCTTTGCATCCCCGGGCTATTGGCTCCGCACGGAGGCTGGCTCGTAATGCCCTTTCTTGGCCGTGCCAAAATCAATGCCGAACACGAGGAACGCCTCCACCCTCGGCGAATCTTGCGTGCAGCCAAACATCGGCGCGATATCGAGGTGCATCCTCGGTGTAATCCGCCATTGGACGCTGGGGCCGATCACGAATTCATTTGAAGCGGGACTGCCATCGGCTTTCTGGTGCGAGTATTTCATTTCAACGCCCGCGCCCAGTTTTCCATCAATGACCGTGTAGCTCAGGCCTTGGCTGACGGCCAGCTCCGTGTTGCGTGAACGGCTCAACTCCTGTTCGCAAACCAGATTCAATCCCCAATGCCAGCGGGTTGAAAGATCTGTGCCGAGCAGCAGCTTGCCTTCGATGGCATCGGGATCATGATTGTGCTTGGAATATTCCAGATACAACGTCGGGTTCAGCGGAATCTTGCCCCAGTCAGCCAGCGCATACCGGATTTCCGCCGACCACCCATCCTGTTCGGTGCGACCATCCTGGTTCATCGACCAGGTTTCGTAGAGATCCAGTTGGAAACGATACGGCAGGCCAATCTCGACCTCTTCCTGAAACCGTATCTTGGAAGTGCCATCGCGGAAATGTCGGTAGCGCGCCCATTGCTCAAAGCCTGTGCCCCACGGCTCCTGTTGCAGATAAACACGCGTGCCGGGAAACCGCCGCGCCGTCGTCCACTCCGGACGACCGTAAGCCCCGACATATTGCTCTTCCGACAACCAACCCGGCCGGTTCTCCGCCGGCTGTCTGCCGGTGACAACGACCTCGGGCATTTGAGTCAGGACGGACCGACTGGCGGGCGCAACTGTTTCTTGCGCGAGCAGCGGGGAAATGATGGTGAACACCACTGCACTCACTCCGAGAAACGTCAGGCCGCTCTTTGTTTTCATGGGCACTTTCTTCATTTTGTTATGCTGGTTTTGTTTTCAGATTGTTTCTAACTCGAAAATTCAGGCGGACGCTAGATTGTTGACTGCCTCACGGCAAGGAAACTTCGGTGTTGGCGTAGAGGGAGAATCCTATCGCGACAGTGTCACCTCTGACTCCGCCTTGCCGCGTTTGTCGAAGCTGGATTATTGAAGGTCCAGCGCATTGGCTTGTGCCGCATTGTAAGGAGCCCAATTTGATGGGGTCGGGCCACGCGAATGGCCATCGTTATTCCAGCGTCTGTGCCAGAAGTCGTTCGCTGGGTTGACAACGTCCCTGCGGAAGGCTGCTTCAGAGTGTCCATCGCAGAACATCAGCACAGTCCTGCGCTGATGACGACTAGACGGCCATTCGTCCGGCGTGGTGGGGTCAATATTACCATCCCAAATTGCATCCGTCCGGCTATCGGCCAGCATAATCATGTTCGAAGGCCGCAGAATCGCCGAATCCTTTACTTCTAAGGCTGGATTATCCACATCGCCGCCCAGACCGAACTGGGTGAACGCAAAATAAGCGCCCCAATCGTTGTAGCCGTATGAAAATCGTGATCCTCCCGCTCCCGCACGGACGGCGTAGGGGTTGCCCGGATATCCGAGAGTGTTGTTCAAATTCGTATCCCATTTGCTGTTAATATTGGCCGCAGGACACCAGAAGGAGTCTCTTTTGTTGCCCATCGTAGTTAAGAGGCGTTCAGGCCACACATAACGGGCGCCACCTCCAAAGAGTATACAGCCGGGATAGCGACCGAAATCGCCGGTGTAGGATACGGTAGCGATGCCGATTTGACGCAGGTTGTTGAGACAGGATGTTTGTTTGGCCTTTTGCTTGGCCTTGGCCAGCGCGGGCAACAGCAAGCTTGCCAGAATCGCGATGATGGCAATAACCACCAGCAGTTCAATCAAGGTGAAGCCGCGGCTGCGCGGCTTTCCAACGGGAAAGCGGATGATGTTTTCTGGTGTCAGCTTCATAATAAATCAGGGTCAATCCATCTGTCTCATGCTGTTATCTGGCTGCAATACATGCGTCAGATTATTGGCCGTGAGTGATTCAAGTCCTCATAGTGTCTGCCAACAAGAAAAATATGGCAACTGGCATTTTGCGTTTCACTTTGCTCCATTTTGCGTTCTCGTTTGCGTCCGCTTGATTGCGTTCTCGTTTGCGTCCGCTTGAACACAGGGGTGTCACCGGAAGCACCGCGCAGCGGAGTCGCGCCCCGGGTTGGAGTTCAAGCTTCAGCTTGTTCCCATCACACCGGACATCGCCCCGACACGCTAAAGCGTGAACTCCAACAATCTCTGCGCGGCACTGCCAGTCACACCCGAAACGCAGAGAAATCATTTGCGCCATCCACCGCCTCGCGTAAGATTTTGGCCGATGAACCGAAGCGAATTACTGGACCTGTATTTTCTCGACGCGCGGGCCAAGGTCATTGATTTGGCGGCGTTTTTGGATCGCGTAGGCCGCGCGGAAGGGGCGGCTGATTTTCGTTTCGACACACTCAAACAAGCCTTGAAGGAACTCCAAAATGACGAAGCCCGTTGCGCCCGCCGCGTCCTCTTGAAATTCAGCGACCCCTCCACCGAGCCTGTCGAAAAAGCGGCAACCAAAGGCGCCTCCGGCGCCTGTGCCCGACAGGTTTGATTCTGCAACTCATCCAGCTCTGCCCTCTCATGCGCTACATCGAACCTCACGCTCACATGGTCAGCCGCGTCACCGATGATTACGTGGCGATGGCCACCGCCGGTTGTGCCGCGATTTGCGAGCCTGCCTTTTGGGCCGGCTACGACCGCAGTTCGCCCGCCGGCTTCTTCGATTACTTCTGCCAGTTGACCGAGCACGAGCCGAAACGCGCGGCGAAATTCGGCGTACCGCATTACTGCTGGCTGTGCATCAATCCCAAGGAATCCGAAGACGTGCAGCTCGCCACGGAAGTCATTGACCTCATCCCCAAATTTCTGGACGCGCCGAACGTGCTCGGCATCGGCGAAATCGGGCTGAACAAAAATTCCCGCAACGAACTCAAGGTTCTCGAAATGCACGTGGACCTCGCCGCGCGGACCGGGCAGCTCATCCTCGTGCATACGCCGCACCTCGAAGACAAATTCAAAGGCACGCGCCTGATTCTCGATGTGCTGAAGAACGACCCGCGCATCCAGCCGGAGCGCTGCATC
>JANMJO010000231.1:0-4062 GCA_031371425.1 Verrucomicrobiales bacterium
ACGTCCGCCCGCTGTCCCCCTCTCCCACCCGCCGCGCCGGAGCGCGAGCGAGGCGGGTCGGATGGGAGAGGGGTTAGGGGTGAGGGCGGTTTGGCTCCACCGGAAACAGCGAAGAACCTCCTAGCCGATTACGATTAGGACGCTGCCAAGGTTACACTGGCGCGAGCCACGCGCCCACCGGCAGATTTCGTAGCACCGCGAATCCCGCCACCACGGCGAACGAAATCCAGAGCGCGAGCGGACGGAATACCGGCAACCGCGATTCCCCACCACGGCGGCGCAGAAAAATCCGCACCGCCAGCCACGCGCAAAACGGCAGCGCACAAACCAACAGCGCATTGTTGCGCCACGCCGCCGCCAGATTGCCGTGCAATAATTCGTGCGCCGCCCGCGTCGCCCCGCAGCCCGGACAATTCCACCCTGTCAACTTGTGGAACAAACACGCCGGAAAAAATCCGTGCTCCACCGGGTTGAAGAAAAACAAGACCGTCACTGCCACAACCACGCCGAACCAGATGAACAGAGCGCCGGCCTCCGGCCCGGCGTGTTGGAGTTCACGCTTCAGCGTGTCCCCCGAACAAGCTAAAGCTTGGACTCCAACGGCGGCACGCCGTGCCGGAGGCCGGCGCTCTGTTGTGCTGGCCGCTTCGCGCTTCATGCAGCCGCCAATTCCGCGAGCTTCCGCGCCGCCGCACCGCCGTCAATCGTCCCCGCCGCCAGCTCCCAGCCTTCGACGAGCGACTTCGCCCGGCTCGCGAGGAACAGCGCCGCCGCCGCGTTCAGCAGCACCGCATCGCGCTTCGGCCCGCGCTCGTCACCGCGCAAAATGCGGCGGATGATTTCGGCATTCTCAAATTTGTCGCCACCGCGCAGATCGGCAAGCGTCGTTGGCTGCAACGGAAATTGAGCCGGGTCAAGCGTGGAAACCGCGAACCCGCGCTCCTGATAAAACTCCGCAATCGTGTTCTCGCCGAGCATGGAAATCTCATCGAGGAAGTTTCGAGTTGCGGCATCCGTTTGCACCTCCGAACTCGAAACCCGAAACTCGAAACTCGAAACCTCCCCACAGACGACCATCGCGCGCCGCACGCCGAGCGTTTGCAGCACGCGCGCCATCGGCTCGCACAACTCCGGGCGCGGCACGCCGAGCAGTTGCGCGCTGGGCATGGCGGGATTCAGCAGTGGGCCGAGGAAGTTGAAGATTGTCCGCTGGCCTCGCGCCGCGCAGAGCTTGCGCGCAGGCGCGATGTGTTTGAACGCGGGATGATAATTCGGTGCGAAGAAAAAGACGAAGCCGTGTTCCGCCAGCGCGCGTGCAGCCTCGGCGGGTTGCAGGTCAATGCGGATGCCCAGCGCCTCCAGCACATCCGCGCTGCCGGACTGTGAGGTGACGGCGCGGTTGCCATGCTTCGCCACGGTCACGCCCGCCGCCGCGCAGAGGATGGCCACGGTGGTGGAGATGTTGAACGTGCCGAGCTGGTCGCCGCCGGTGCCGCAGACATCAAGAATTTCCCCCGCGCGCGTGGCCGCATCAAGCGGCGGCTGGATGGACAACCCGCGCAACTCGCGCGCGAACGTGGCGATCTCCTCCGTGGTCTCGCCCTTCGCCGCGAGCGCGGCGAGGAAGGCGGCCTTGTCCTCGGCGGTGATGGCTTCCGCCGCGAGTTCGTTCACGGCGGCAGCGGCGTGCGCGGACGACAGGGATTGTCCACGGCGGAGTTGTTCGGTCAGAGCGGCAAGCACGGGTGGAAGTTAGAGGCCAAAGCCAGAAGTCCAAAGCGGAAAATTCAATGTTCCTCCTCGGTCTCGGCTATCTCGGTGGTGGCGACACCGCTGAAATCGTTGGAGCTGCTGTTCAGAAGTTTGGCAATGTGAGGCGAAACCCATTTCCGGCCGTCAGCTTTGATTGAAGCCCGCTGCTTCATGCGGTAATGCCCGCTGCCATCCGTCTCCAGAATGCCCACTCGCACCATCCGCTTGAGATGTTCCACCGCCCACTCAGGCATGACTCGGCGCAATTCTTTATCACCCGTTCGCCGGCTGATTTCCCGCACGGAATAATAATTTTCCGGCGTGGCCTGCAAAAAATTGTAGATTTCGCGTTCTTCCTGCGTCACACCACAAGTGTATCAGAAGCCGGCCTCCTTTGACACATGAAAACCACACGTCAGCAGCCACAAATTGCTTTAGGCAGATTGTAACTTTTGCAATAGAATCTCCCTCTGATATTTTTTATGCGTAACAAAGGCAACATTCGGTCAAAATGGCTTTTGGTTCTCGGCGGGCTGGCGCTGGCCGCCGCCACAGGCTGGCTATTCCTCCGCAACCATGAAGCGCCCCCGCAATTCCAGACCGTCACCGTCATCCGCGGAGATCTGACCAATACCGTCACCGCCTCCGGCACCCTCAACCCCGTCCTCAACGTCCAGGTCGGCAGCCAAATCTCCGGCATCATCCAGAAGCTCTACGCAGATTTCAACTCCCCCGTCAAAGCCGGCCAGATCGTCGCCCAACTCGACCCCGCCACCTACCAAGCCAACGTCCACTCCGCCGAAGGCGAACTCCTCAACTCCAAAGCCGCACTCGAATTCGCACAGGTGGACGCCCAACGCGCCGCCGAACTCCTCAAAAATAATCTCATCTCCCAGTCCGAACACGACAAAACCCAAGCCACACTCCACCAATCCGAGGCGCAAGTGCAGATAAAAGAAGCCGCCCTCGAACGCGCCCGCGTGGACCTCGCACGCTGCACCATCTACGCACCCGTGGATGGCGTCGTCATTGACCGCAAAGTGGATGTCGGCCAGACCGTCGCCGCCAGCATGAGCGCGCCCGTCCTCTTCCAGATCGCCAACGACCTCACCAAAATGCAAATCGACGCCAACGTCTCCGAAGCCGACATCGGCAACATCGAGGAAAACCAAACCGTCACCTTCACCGTGGACGCTTTCCCCAACCGCAACTTCCCCGGCAAAGTCATCCAAATCCGCAACTCCCCCACCACCCTCCAGAGCGTCGTCTCCTACGACTCCGTCATCGAAGTCAAAAACCCCGACCTCAAACTCAAACCCGGCATGACCGCCAACGTCTCCATCATCACCGCCCAACGCACCAACACCCTCAAACTCCCCAACACCGCCTTCCACTACAAACCCGCCGACGACGCCACCAACTACCTCATCGCCGCCACCGCAAACAAAACCAACACCCCCGCCCACACCGGCGGCCAACACCGCAGCGACCACGGCGAGCCACGCCCCCACAACACCAACTCGCAGCCAAGCACACGCACCATTTACCTCCTCGTAGGCCAAGGCCAAAACGCCCGCCTCAAACCCGTCACCGTCAACACCGGCATCAACGACGGCACCGCCACCGAAATCCTCAAAGGCCTCGACGAAGGCGACAACGTCGTCACCGCCACCCTATTCCCCAACACCGCCAACCCGCCCGCGAGCAACCCATTCGGCGGCGGCATGATGCCCAGACGCTGACCATGAAACCGGTCATCGCACTCACCGACATCCACAAGACCTACCACACCGGCGAAGTGGATGTGCACGCCGTACGCGGCATCACCCTCCACATCCAACCCGGCGAATTCGTCGCCCTCATGGGCGCCAGCGGCTCCGGCAAATCCACTTTGATGAACATGGTCGGCTGCCTCGACCACCCCACCACCGGCCACTACCTCCTCGACAACACAGACGTCTCCCAACTCGACCGCGACGAACTCGCCGACATCCGCAACCAGAAAATCGGATTCGTCTTCCAAGGCTTCAACCTCCTCGCCCGCACCACCGCCCTCGAAAACGTCGAACTCCCACTCCTCTACCACCGCCACCGCCACACCTCCGAAACCAGCCGCGCCCGCGCCCTCCAATCCCTCCAAACCGTCGGCCTCGCCCCCCGCGCCAACCACCACCCCAACCAACTCTCCGGCGGCCAGCAACAACGCGTCGCCATCGCCCGCGCCCTCGTCAACCACCCCGCCCTCCTCCTCGCCGACGAACCCACCGGCAACCTCGACAGCCAAACCAGCATCGAAATCATGGGCGTCTT
>JANMJO010000270.1:0-3407 GCA_031371425.1 Verrucomicrobiales bacterium
CCATCCGCCAGCAGCGAGCCAATGACGACGGACGCGCGGAGCAAGGCGATCTTGGGCTCAAGCGGATAAAGTAGGGCAGGCGTCTCGCCTGCCAGCGCCGACGAAGTCGGCGAGGCTGTATCATTTGCCTGCTCCCCCGACTGGAGTCGGGGTCGCGTGGCAGGCGAGACGCCTGCCCTACTTTCACCAAACTCCAAACAATCCTTCAGCAGAATCGGATTGTTGCGCCCGAGCCGTTTCAACTTCGCCGCAAGCAGGCGGAACGCGGTGATGGCGGGCAGCGTCACGCCGTCCATCACGGTGACGAGTTGGGTGTCGCAGTTAATCTCGAAGTCTTGCGTCGGGTCGAGTTCGGCGACGTTCAAGTCCTCGTAAACAGCCTCAGGCTTCACGTCGTCCTTGGGGCGGATCTTATGCGCGACCTTGTCCCACATCCCGCGTGTGACGACGACGCGGATGAGTTGCTCGCCGCCGCACTTGATGTTGTCGTTCAGCGGAATCTCTGGAGTCACGCGCCGCTCGAAGTGGAACGGGTCGAAGGGAAATCCGCTTGGAGTTCCGCCTTTAGGCGGTTCGCCCGGAGCCGCCTGAAGGCGGAACTCCGAACTAGAAAGAATAGGAATCTGCGCCAGCAAATCGCGGCAGACTTCGATCTCACGCGGGCTGTCTTCGGTGAGGGAGACGCGGATGGTGTCGCCGAGGCCGTCGCACAGCAGCGAGCCGATGCCGATGGCGGATTTGATGCGGCCGTCCTCGCCTTCGCCCGCCTCAGTAACGCCGAGATGGATGGGGTAATTCCAGTCCGGCCCGAGTTCGTTCAGCCGAGCGACGAGCATACGGTAGCACTCGATCATCACTTTGGGGTTGGACGACTTCATGGAGAACTTGAAATTGTGGAAGTCGTGCTTGCGAGCGATGTGCGCAAACTCCAGCGCGCTCTCGATCATGCCGAGCGGCGTGTCGCCGAAGCGGTTCATGATGCGGTCAGAGAGCGAGCCGTGGTTCGTGCCGATGCGGATGGCGCGCTTGAGGCGGATGCTTTCCAGCACCAGCGGCGTAAACTTTTCCTCGATGCGTTTCAACTCCGCGAGATACTGCTCGTCGGTGTATTCCTTGACGGCAAATTTTTTGGAGTCGGCGTAGTTGCCGGGATTCACGCGGACGACTTCCACCCACTTGACGGCTTCCATCGCGGCTTCTGGTTTGAAATGGATGTCGGCAACTATCGGCACGTTGCAACCGCGCTTGCGGAGTTCGGCGACGATGACCTGCAAGTTCGCCGCGTCCTTCACAGTGGGCGCGGTGATGCGCACGATTTGGCAACCGACGGCGACGAGGTCGAGAGTCTGCTGCACGCTGGCGGCGGTGTCCATCGTGTCGCAGGTGATCATTGACTGCGCGACGACGGGATGGTTGCCGCCGATGATGACGCCGCCGTTCGCGGGGTCGCCGATGACGACTTCGCGGGTGACGCGGCGCTTGGAGACGTAGGGAGATTCGCAGTATTTCATGGCTTGGCGGGCACGGTGGCGGGAGCGGGCGGATTGGTTTCGGTCTGCTGGATGGTCATTTCGCGTTTGAACAGGGATTTGAAAAGCGGCATGCGTTTGAAGTCGAAGAAGGTGACGTAAAGCATGAACGAGATAAGCACGACCGCGAAGACGGTGGTGGAGTATTCGACGAATTTCACGCTCAGCGGCTTGCCGCGAAGTTTCTCAAGAATCGCCATGAGAATGTGGCCGCCATCGAGAACGGGCAGCGGGAGGAGGTTGAGAAAGGCGAGGTTGATGTTGAGCATGACGAGGAAGCCGAGGGCGAGGCGGTAGTCGCTGTTCACCTGCGAGGCGAGCATGGTGAGAATGCCGACAGGCCCGGACAAATCCTTTGCGCCCACGCCAGTCTGCTTGGAATGTGCCAGCGCGGCGAACGTGCTGATCATCTTGTTGCAGACATCTTTCACCTGCGCCCACGGCGTGGGATGCTGCACCTCGTAAACGCCCGCGCTGAACATGATGCCGATGCGGGCGCGCTTGTTCGTCGGATCATAGCGCGGCGTGACGGTCGTGGTGTTCTTCACGCCCGCGCGGCTGTAGATGATTTCGCACGGCTTGCCCTCCGCCTTCGAGATCAAGGCGATCAACCTGTCCTTGCTCGGCACGGGAACGCCGTTCACGGAAAGAATCTTGTCGCCAGCCCGCATTCCGCTGGACGCCGCCGGCATGTCGCTCTCAATCGCGCCGATGACGGGATGTTCGCGCGGGTCAAGGTTAAGAATTTTCAGGCCGATGACTTCGTTAACGGTGGCGGTGAGGTGGTAGGTGTTGGTAACGCCGCCGCGCTCGATGAGGACGGCGAGCACGTTCGTGCGCGCAAGCATCGTGGCTTCCATGATGTCCTCCCACGACCTGATGGGCTTGCCGTCCACCATAACAACGCGGTCGCCCTCGCGGATGCCGAGCTTGGCTTCGGCGGAAGCGGTGTCCACTTCCCCGACGATCGGCGGGCTGACCGGCACCGGCAAGCCGACGAAGTAGATGACCGTGGCAATGGCGAACGCGCCCACGACGTTCATAAACGGCCCGGCGAAGGCGACGAGGATTTTCGACAGCGGCGTGATGGGCGGGAGCGGCGCGGCGGATGCGGCTTTGCCTTCGATGGATTCCGCCGTGACCATCTGCGGCAACGCCACAAACCCGCCGGCGGGAATCCAGCGCCACGCGTAGTCAATGCCGTCCCGCGTCCAGCCAAAGATTTTCGGACCGAACCCGATGGAAAATCCCTCGACCTTCAGGCCGCGCCGACGCGCCATCCAGAAATGTCCGTATTCGTGGACAAAGATGGCTGTGCCGAACAGAAACACGACCGCCGCGACGACATACAGGATGTTCAAAACTAGAGTCATTGGCAAAAAATAGCTTCAGTTGACCGAAGGAAAAGCGTAGCCAGCAAACCTCCGACTGGCAATGCGGGAAAGCACCGGACGACGTCCTAATCTGAATTCGCAATCGCAATCATAGTCCGCAGGTGAAGAAGATTAGGATTACGAGCAGGATTACGATTAGGATGCCGTCAGTCCCTAATTCAGGTTCTTCGCTGTTTTCGGTGGAGCCGATTTGCAGAATGAACTCCACTCTGGAACAATCGTGCGACCAGCCCTCACCCCACCCCTCTCCCATCCGATGGGAGAGGGAGAGCTCGCGAACGCTTTCGGGAACTCGGATGCGCTGAACGCAGAACACGCGCCGGGACTGTTCAACGACTTGGCAACTGCTGTGTTCATCCAGCCGGCATCCGCAGCCCAGCAAACGTCCGCCCGCTGTCCCCCTCTCCCACCCGCCGCGCCGGAGCGCGAGCGAGGCGGGTCGGATGGGAGAGGGGTTAGGGGTGAGGGCGGTTTGGCTCCACCG
>JANMJO010000289.1:0-7515 GCA_031371425.1 Verrucomicrobiales bacterium
TTGTGTTGTTCGTGCTGGTGTTGTAGTCGGCGAATTTCTCCTCGTTGTTCGCGCTGTGCCAGAGGCTGATCTTGTATTTGATGGTGGTGAAGGTGGGCGCGTTGGAGATCGTGCCTTTCCACCACATGGCGTTCCCGGCGGGGCTGGGGTCGTTCTCACGGTGGTCGAAGGTCAACGGAGCGATTTGCGTGGTGCCGCTGCCGACACCGAGCGCGCCGGCTGGCGATGAGCCGTCGGTGGTGAAATAAATCCGTCCGTTGTCGGCGTAGCGCGAGGCGGCGGTGTCGTCCTTGCCGATGTAACCGGACTTGACGGCGCATTCGATGTTGTTGTGGCTGGCGTCAGAGCCGGGGTTGATGACGCGGTTGCCGTTGTGATAGAGCCATGCGGGGCGGTTGCGGACGGTGAAGGGGCTGGCCTGCGCGGTGGATTGCGTGGCGGTGGTCTGACTGCCACCGGCATCGCCGCCGCCGTAGAGGTAGGTGTTCACCACGCCGTTCACGCCGTCGAATGTGAGGTAGAGGTAATACTGGATGACTTCGTTAGTTCCAAAAATAGTTGTGCTAAAATTATTCGACCAAAACTGGTTTTGCCCGGTGTTGAGACAGAAGTTCAATGCGTTGCTGCTCCACGTCACAGAGTTCGCACCCTTGAAGACGAGCCATCCGCCGGTTTGGTTGGCCGTGCCGAAGGAGTTGTTGAATTTCTGCAGTCCCGAATAAACGGTGACGGTGTTCGTGGTGCCGAACTCGAACTGCGGGTTGCGCATGTGGAAGCCGAGGTCGCTGGTATTATCAGGAATGTGCCAGCAGCTCGCCAGCACCGCGAAGGTCGCGGGCGTGGCGGCAAAGAGAAACGCGAGCGCAACGAGCAGCGCGGCGAGAATGCGGTTCGGTGTTTTCATATTTAACAAATTTTGCGGCGGCGCAACGGCATCAGGTCACGGCACAACTTGGATGCGGTAAAACCGGACGGGCGCGTTGGTCACGCTGTCGTCGTAAAATGTGGAGTCGCCGCTCGCAAAAATGACGGGGCTGATGACCGAGAACGTCTGGCCGAGGTTGGTGGTGGCGAGCACCTGATAGCTGATGTTCGGCACGCTGGCCCAGATGACGCGCTGGTTGCCGCTCGCCAGTCCGGTGATGTGCAGGACGGAATTGGGATCATGCGGATTGGTGCCGGCGATGGCCTCCTGCCAGTCCGGCACGCCGTCGCCGTCGGAATCGAGCGTGTAGTTAATGGGGCGGACGACGTTGACGGTGCGGGTGTCAGTGAGCACGACGCTGTTGGAATAAGAAATCTGGATGGTGTTAGACCCCGGCGTCGCCCCAGCCCAGTCATAGTAAAACCGCTTGAAGCCGACGCCGCAAGTGCCGCCGGATGGGTCAATGTTGTAAACCGGCGAACCGCCGCCGTCGTTGCGCGGCTGGAACACGCCGTTGATGAAGACGCTGAAATAAGTGACGCTGCCGGACGAAAGAGTCGAGGAGAAGCAGGCGTCAATCGTGTAAACCTCGTTCGTTTCCAGCGTGAGCGTCATGCCGTCTGCGGCGGGGTTGCTGATGCGGACGTATTGCGAGGGAGCGACGGTGTTGACCGTGCGCGTGAGGGTCGTGAAGCGGTTGGTAATGATCTGGGTCGTGGCTTCCTTCACGCGGACGGTGATGGTGGCCGTGCCGCCGGTGGGAACGGAGACGTAGTTGAACCGGAACTCCACCGGGTAATTGGAGTAGGTCGTGTTCAATGACGCTGTGGGCGTGACGGGCGTGACGGAGACAAACTTCGCGCCGAGCGCGTTCGTGCCGTTGCCGTTGTTCTGGCCGGTGCTGGTGTCGTCGTTGTTCGGGTCGCCGTCGAGGATGTTGTAGTCCAGCCCCGTCGCGCTGGTGTCGGCGCGGACGACGACCTGATAGGTGACGTTGCTGATGCTCGTGTTGTTGATGAGCGGCGCGGCGAAGACGGCGGCGGGCGGCGCGGCATCGTAGTAGAAGGTTTGCAGGAAGGTATTATAGACGCTCGACTTGTTGGTGCGCGGCAGGAATGTGCGGGCGCGCAGGATGTGAAAGCCTTCGCGCAAGCCGGTGACGGTGTCGTTCGTCTTGCGATTGTTGTGCAGCCAGACGGTGGCGGTGGTGGGGTTGAAGTTGGTGATAAACGCCTGGTTGATGCCGTAAAGTTTTGCAGTATCGAAGTCAATGATCTCGGCGATGCTGGTGTAACCTCCCTTGAACAGCGCGACTTTGTAGCGCACCTGCGTGCCGGTGAGATTGTTCGTGCCGGGGATAGTTCCTTTCCACCAGTCAATCGTTGCATCCACGGTGTCGTGGTTGACCCAGAAGACCTCAATCGTCCGCGTGTTGCCGCGACCGATGCCGAACGCGCCTTCAGGATTCGATCCGTCGGTGGTGAAGTAGATGAAGCACTTGTCAATCTGGCCTTGGTAACCAACTTTTATCCAGAGGTCCACGGCCTGGGCGTTGGTGGGCGCGACGGGGTTGCGTTGTGTGACGGACGCATTGTTTGTCGCTGTGGTCATGTTCGTGGGGTTGTGTTGAACCCACTGGGCGGTGGCAGTCGTGATGGTCGCGTTGTAGCCGGAGCCGGCGACGATGTTGCTCGTGCCGCCGACGGTGTAAGCATACGTCTCCGCGCCGAGGGAAAAGAGCGTGTTGCTGCCGATGTTGCGCGAGCCGAATTTCTCCGGGCCGTAGCGATAGCTGAACGCCGTCTGCTCGTAGCCAAGAAAAACGTCGGTGGCCGCGCCGGGGCGGTTGTCGCGAAAGTCGGTGCCGTTCGTGGTGCCGAGACCCATGTGGCTGTTGATGTCCATGCCGCCATCGAGCTTCAGCAGCGTGTTCACGCAGGAAGCGTCGCTGCGGACGATGATGTCGAACGGCGCATTGGTCAGGATGGGAACATCAATGGCGTAGGTCTTATTCGAGACGTTCACGCCGCCGACGACGTTGCCGTAGTGGTCCACGCTGCCGCGCATTTTGAACGGGTAGGCCGGGTTGAAACCGGCGTCGCCGTTCGTGCCATCGCGGCGATAGACGGTGAAGCGCGGCGCGTCTGCGCCGTTTTGCCGGAGCGTGATGGCGTCCTTCTGCGGCGTGCGCGCAGGTTCGGGCCATTGATAGGCATACATGACGTAACTGCCGGCGGGAATCTTCAGCTCAATGGCGCCGCCGCCGGGCGCGAGCGTCTGCGAGCCGACGTAAATCAGACGGTCAACGGGGTTGGCGGCGTTCACCGAGCTCTGCGCGTCAGCCAGAATCTGCGTGGCTTTGCGGACAAGGAGTTTGCTGCACGCGCTGTTTTTGTTTGGCGAATCCGCCACCTGCGCGAGCACGGAGCCGGGCGAGAAACTCACGACCATCCCCTGCCCTTTGCTGGAGCTGACGGGAAAACATTCGTAGTAAGTTCCCGCGCTGGTCTGACTCGCGCCGTCGTCGAAGCTGATGTCGCTCGCGTAATTGTCGTTCATCGCGAAGAGAACGGTGGTCTGGTCGGGCGCGTTCGTGGTCTCGCGGTAATCATAGCGTTCGTAGGCGACGATGTCGGCGTCGCCCCAACGGGAGCGCGTGCCGCCACGCGCAAGTTGATGATGAAGATATGCGACGTCAGGCATTTTGTTGTCGCCGAATTCGCCGAGATACGGCGCGCTGGCCACGCGCGGGAAATAGTCGGGTGCGCCGGACTGATTGTAGCCGTCGGAGTAAATGCTGGGCAGGCCTTCGCGGGTGAAGTTGTAGGCTTCCTGCAATTCGCGGTGCGAGGCCGACGCGTCATCGTGGCTCTGGGCGAAGAGAATGCTGTATTGGCCGGAGAAAGCGGTGCTGTAAGGTTTGTAATCGCGCCCGTCGAGGCCGGCGAGTGTAGCGCTGGGGTTGCCGAGAATGTTGTTGAGCTGGTAGTGATACGGGGAATTAACGAGCCGCATGCCGCGATCGAGATACTCCTGATAGCTGGGGGGTTCGCCCAAGTGTTCGCCGAAGAGCAACGCGTCGTTGCGCGGAGCTTCGCTGTCGAAACAACTGTTGCGGTTGTCGTCGCCTTCGACGTAGCCGTTGCTGGTGACGTTGTTGCCGTAACCGTGGACGTAGTCAAACATCGTCTGAATGGCGCCGCAGTAGCCGTTGACGGTGGAGCTGCCCGCGTCACCGAAGAAAGTTGCGGGGACGTGCTTCACGGCGTCGAAACGAAAACCATCGCAGCGAGTCTCGGCCATTGTCCACATCGCGGCGCGGATGAGGTAGGCGTTCACGTCCTCGGCCACGGGAACGCCGTTGGTGCCGTTGAACGGCCTCCACGGGGACGCGATGTAAGGGAGGCTCGTGTCCATGTAATAGGCGGAGTTCGTCGGCTGCCGCACGAGCACCGGCTTGGCGGCGGTGTTGAACAAGGTGGTGCCGAAGTTGAGGTTGTTCGCCCCGTTCTCGTTCGCGATATCCACCAACCCGAACAACGGCTGGCGCTGGACTTCATCCACGTAGCTCCAGTTGCTCACGTTCGGCCAGTTGGCGTAGTAGCTGCCGTTTTTTTGCAAATGGAAATCGCCGGGCACCATGCCGGGATACAGATTCGTCGGCGTGCTGGCGTCGAATCCGGGAATGGCAAATCCGCGGTGGTTCATGATGTTGTCGAAATAAACCCGGATGCCAAAGCGATGCGCGACCTCGACGACTTGGAGCAGTTGCTCCTTCGTGCCGTATTTGGTGCGGACGGTGCCACGCTGGTTCTTATCGCCCAAATCAAACGGGTCGAATAAATCATAACCGACGGAGAACACACTCCCCGCCTTCGCTGGCGGCGGCAGCCACAAACTCGTGTAACCGGCCTCCGCAATCTCCGGCATCTTCTGCGTGAGCTCGTCCCAATTCACGTTGAACAACTGGAGCATCGCCTCCGCACTGGCGACACGACCGCTCCCAATCAAGGCGAGCGCCAATAGTAGCACCGCCAACCCACGACGCAGGTGAGGCACAAAAACAGAGGCAATTGACATACGTTCAAAACTGTAGCAGCCGACGTAAGGAGGCTCTAATTTCCGAATGATTTGAGCCTCGTGACCTCGGCTGCTACGCGGTATTGAAATTGGCCTGATTGAATTTGATTTCACGATGGCGGTTGAAATAGGTTTGCGAGGGTGGCTGCCCCGGAAAAAATACCACAGTTTCGCGCGGTTTGCTGGGGATTTTGCGGCAAGGATGGCGTCCGGCGGTTCATAGGCTTCGTCTGCTGACGGTATTCTTTGGGTGACTTGATACGGGAAGGTAACACCGCCACGCCAGCAGATTCTACCGCATATTTATGCGACGGAATATGCCGTGACGGAGCGCGAGCGGCCCGCCCGCGCTCGGCAAAGAAGGCTACCGCTGCACCCGCGCGCTCCCGCCCTGCATCAGCTTCTCCACCTCATCCTTCGACGCCATCGAGGTATCGCCGGGCGTGGTCATCGCCAGCGCGCCGTGCGCGGCGCCGTAGTCCACGGCTTGCTGCGGGTCGCCGCTGGTGAGCAGGCCATAAATCAGACCGCTGGCGAAACTATCGCCGCCGCCGACGCGGTCGAGAATTTCCAGGTCGGAATACTTGCGGCTCTCGTAAAACTTGCCGCCCATCCATGCGATCGCGCCCCAGTCGTTCACCGTCGCCGTCTTCGCTGCGCGCAACGTCGTGGCTGTGGCTTTGAAGTTGGGGAAAGTTTTCACCGCCGTCTCAATCATCTTCTTGAACGCGGTCACGTCAATGTGCAGGAGGTTTTCATCCGCGCCTTCGACGTGAAATCCGAGGCTGGCGGTGAAGTCCTCCTCGTTGCCAATCATCACGTCCACGTGCCGGGCGATTTCGCGGTTCACTTCCTGCGCGCGTTTCTGGCCGCCGATGGATTTCCAAAGCGACGGACGATAATTCAAATCGTAACTGACAATCGTGCCGTGCTTCTCCGCGGCGGTGACGGCTTCAATGACGAGCTGCGGTGTGGTTGCCGAGAGCGCGGCGAAGATGCCGCCGGTGTGCAGCCAACGGACGCCGAGTTTGCCGAAGATGTGTTCCCAGTCGAAGTCGCCGGGCTTGAGCTGGCTCGCCGCCGTGTGGCCGCGATCGGAAACCCCCACCGCGCCGCGCACGCCGTGGCCGCGCTCGGTGAAGTTCAATCCGTTGCGCGCGTCGTGGCCAATGCCGTCGAACTTCGCCCACCGTATGAACTCGGTGCTGACGCCGCCTTGCAGGACGCAGTCTTCGAGCAACCGCCCCACGTCGTTGTCCGCAAACGCGGTGGCCACGGCGGTGCGGAGGCCGAAGCAGCGGCGCAGGCCGCGAGCGACATTGTATTCGCCGCCGCCTTCCCAGACCCGGAACTGTCGCGCGGTGCGGATGCGTCCCTCGCCGGGGTCGAGGCGCAGCATGATTTCGCCGAGCGATAACAGGTCGAAGGCACACGCTCCAGCGGGTTTGATGTTGAATGGATTCATAGTTGAAGTTTTCTAAATGGCGCGCATCGCCATGGCTTCGCGGGTCAGCTTCGTGATGGCGCTCCAATCGCGGGCGGCGATGAGTTTCTTCTCGACGAACCACGAGCCGCCGACGGCGGCGACGGTGTTGAGCGCAAGGTAGCTGTTCATGTTCGCGAGGTTGATGCCGCCGGTGGGGATGAATTGCACGCCGGTGTGGCGATACGGGCCTTCCAGCGCCTTGAGCATGGGCACGCCGCCGACTTGTTCGGCGGGAAAAAACTTGAGCAGCTTGCAGCCGAGTTGCAACGCGCGCTCCACTTCGCCTGGCGTCGCAACGCCCGGCGCGAAATCAAATCCCGCGCGCCGCGCCGCCTCGACGGTGTGGTCGTTCAACCCCGGCGCGACTCCGAAGTGCGCGCCTGCGTCCACCGCGCAGCGGATGTTTTCCTCATTCAACAAAGTCCCTGCGCCGATGAGCATCTGCGGGCGGGCGGACGCAAGCTTGGAGATTGCTTCGGCAGCGGCTTTGGTGCGGAAGGTGACTTCGATGACTTCGAGGCCAGCGGCGAGCAGTGCGTCGGCGAGGTCGAGCGCCACGCTGGCGTCCTCGATCACGACCACGGGAACGATGCGGTTCTTGCGGAGGCGAGCGAGCGTGGTGTCGTTCATAACTTCAACGGGCGAGCCAACCGCCGTCCACATTCATGATGTTGCCGTTCACATAATCGGCGTCATTGGAAGCCAGGAACAGAATCGCGCCGGCGATGTCCTCGGGCGCGCCCCAGCGACCTTCAGGGATGCGGGCGAGGATGGAGTCGTTGCGTGTAGTGTCATCGCGCAAGGGCTGGGTGTTGTCGGTGGCGATGTAGCCGGGGGCGACGGCGTTCACGTTGATGCGTTCTTTGGCCCACTCGTTGGCGAGAGCTTTCGTGATGCCGGCGATGCCGTGCTTGCTCGCAGCGTAGGCCGGCACGGTGATGCCGCCCTGGAACGAGAGCAGCGATGCCACGTTCACAATCTTCAACCGCGCGTGGGCCGGAGATTGTTCACGCCCGCCGGTCAG
>JANMJO010000322.1:0-6399 GCA_031371425.1 Verrucomicrobiales bacterium
GGACTTGCTCCAGCCGGGCATCTCGGACATGCGCCGGAAGCGGGCGGCGAGAATTTTGCCGTAGGTTTTTTCCGCGACAACTTGCTTGAGCCACGCCCAGCCGGGCCAGAACCGCATGCACATCGCCGGCATCAGAAAGCCGGGCGAGGATTCTGCGACCGCCTCAATCTCGCGCGCCGCCGCCGAGGTGCGGGCGAGGGGCTTCTCGCAGAGGACATGTTTGCCGGCCTTCAATGCAGCGATGGCTTGCTGCGGATGCAGCGGCGTGGGCGTGCACAAGTCCACCAGTTCCACTTCCGGACAGGCGAGGAGTTCTTCCAGCGTGCGGAATACTTTGACCTGCGCGCCGAGGTGGATGTCATCGGACTTCTTGATGTTGCCGGCCACGCCTTGCAAGACGCCGTTGACTGGCACGCGCACGGCGTCGCAGACGGCGACGATGTTCGCCGCCGGGGTTTCGAGGTAGGCGCGCAGATGCGTCACGCCCATGAAGCCGAGGCCGACGACGGCGACGTTCACTTTGCCGGAAGTTTTCGGAGATTTGTTTTCAGTCATTTGATTGTCAATTCATCGAGCCTGACACGGTCACGCGCCTAGGGGGAGTTTAGGCGGCAGGTTTCCCGAACACTTCGACTTCGATGTAGTGGTTGAGTTTGTTGGTGGTGTTGCCGGCGCTGTAAAGGCGGACGTAACGGCCTTTCACGCCATTGGCATCAATCAGCTTGCCCTCGTTGTTCTCAACGTAGGTATAGTCCTGGCCCGCGCCGAAACCGTGAACATTTTGCGCGTCGTTGTTGAAGATGGTGGTGACGCCGGTCTTAAATTCCGGGTCATCGGAAATCTGCACCACCACGCCGAGGTAGGCGCGAGCTTGGGTGTAGAAATGCCAGACCAACACCGCGAAAATCTCGGATTCCTTTTCCAAATCAATCTGCACCCACTGCTTGCCGGGCGCCAGCTCAACCCATGAGCCTTCGTCGCCGGCCTTGTTGCCGTCGGTGACGAGGTCGAGCGTGCCCATGACGGGATCGTTATCACTGGAGGTGACTTTCTTGCCCTTGGCCAGATTCACGGTGCCGAGAGGGACGAGAAAATCCGGACGCTTGCCGACGCGCACGGGTTCGAGGTTGGAGAGTTTCAATGGCACGGGTGTGCTGATGAATAGCGCGACAGGCAGCTTTGTCAGGAGCGGCACTTTGTCCTCGGCCACAGCCATAACCACAGCCACGGTTTTGCTGTCGACATTCGCACTGGTGAGCGCAGTAGCAGGTGCAACAGCGGTTGCAACCGCAGGCACAACGATGGGAGCGGTGGCGGGCGCAATCACAATCACCGTCGGCGCAACGGTAGATAGTTTCTTGAAAATCATTAAGCCGATGACAGCAACAAAGCAGAGGCTCAATGTGAGTGAAATGGCGAGCAGTGATTTCATGTTAAGTTTCGTTCGACCCCGGTTGAGAAGTATTACCCGGAATCGCGACTCAATTCGTAGGGTAGCCGCCGGTGATGTATTGCTGCATCTGCTCAATGGTCGCGCTCTGGGCGGAGATGGTCCAGTTCACGAGGTCGCCGATGGAGATGATGCCGAGGACTTTTTCGCCCTCCAACACGGGCAGATGGCGGATGCGATTCTCGGTCATCAGCTTCATGCAGTCTTCCACCGAATGATGCGGCGTGACGGAAAGGACGTTGACGGAAATGATTTCCCGCACGGCCGTCTCCTTGGAAGACTTGCCCTTGATCGCCACCTTGCGGGTGTAATCGCGCTCGGTAATCACGCCCACGAGCTTCTCGCCGTCCATGACGAGGAGCGCGCCCACGTTCTTGTGCGCCATGAGCTTGATGGCATCGAACACCGTCGCCTCCGGGGCGATGGACCAGACTGTGATTCCCTTGTTGTGCAGGATGGCGCTGACAGTTCCGGAGATTTTCATAATGAATGGTTTGCGCGTCTTTTATCTGCCCGTTGCGGTTGCGCTGCAAGAATAAATTTCGGAATTGCTTTCCGCCGCGCTGCGTTTCTGGTTTCATCCGGCCCACGTTTGGAGTTCCGCTTTCAGGCGGATCGGGTTGCCGGGCCGCCTGAAGGCGGAACTCCAAACCAAAACTGTTTACAAAAAAATTATGGAATCCAACTTGCCGCCCTCGTCCGCCCTGCCCACCGTCATCGTCCGTCCCGGAGAAGCTGACCGCCTTGTCGCCGGCCACCCGTGGCTGTATCACGGCGCGGGACTGCGCCTCACCCAGCCCGCCACCGACGGCCAACTCGTGCAGGTCAAAGACCACCGCCAGCGACTGCTCGGCGTGGGCTTCTACAATTCCAAATCCAAGATCAACGTCCGCATGCTCGCGGCGGAGCGGACCGAGATCAACGAAGCCTTCTTCGAGGAACGCATCCGCACCGCGCTCGCCGTGCGGCAGAAACACCTGCCCAACGCCACCTCCTTCCGCGTCGTGAACGCCGAGAGCGATTTCCTCTCCGGCCTCATCGTGGACAAATACGAGGACGTGCTGTGCGTGCAGATTTCCGCGCTCGGCATGGACATCCGCAAGGCGATGATCGTCGCCGCGCTGCAAAAGATTTTCTCGCCTCGCGCCATCATGGAACGCAGTGACGTCGCCTCGCGCAAGTTCGAGGGCTTGGGCGAATCCAACGGCGTTTTGATGGAGTCCAACCTTCAGGTTGCTCCGGGGGAACAAGCTAAAGCTTGGACTCCAACCGTCACCGTGAACTTGAACGGTTTGAAATTTGAAACCGATTTGGCCGCAGGCCACAAGACCGGCATGTATCTCGATCAGCAGGCGAATTACCAGGCCGTCACGCAATTCGCGAAGGGCGCGCAAGTGCTCGACTGCTTCAGCTTCCTCGGCGGCTTCGGCCTGCACGCGGCGCGAGCGGGCGCGAAGCAGGTTCACATGCTCGACCAGAGCGCAGACGCCGTCGCCGCCTCGCTCCGCAACGCCAAGGCAAACGGACTGGAGAAAAATGTTTCCGCCGAAGCCATCAACGTCTTCGACTGGCTCAAGACCGCCACCGCCGTGAAGCCGCACGAACGCGTCATCCCCCGCTACGACCTCATCATCCTCGACCCGCCGTCGTTCACCCGCAGCCGCGCGACCGTGGGCGACGCCTTGCGCGGCTACAAAGAAATCCACATCCGCGCGCTGAAGCTGTTGAAGACCGGCGGCACGCTGGCGACCTTCTGCTGCTCGCACCACGTCAACGCCGAGTTGTTCCAAGACACCCTGCTCTCCGCCGCCTACGACACGCGCCACATCCTGCGCCGCGTGGCGACCTTCTCACAAGGACCGGATCATCCCATCATCCCGATGATTCCCGAGACGGAATACCTGAAGGGCTTCGCGTTTGAAGTCGTGCGGTGATCTCGCGGGAGGGACGGGCGTGCCGCCGTCCCAAACTGTGCGCTGAAGGTGCAAGAGAATTTAGCCTCGCAAAAAATAATTCCACCTGAAGGGGTAGCGGAAATTTTATCTCGCAGCCGCAAGGTTCGGACGCAGATTCCAAACAAAACCAATTTTGTCACCGCGTTGCAACAGCGGGCGAAGTTTAATTTGATTAGGTCAACGACAGACAAGATTGGTTGGGGTCGTCTTTCTTTCGGAAATCATCGAATTTCCATCCATTGTTTTCCAAGTAACACTGACTGATGCAAAAGCCGCGATTCCACCGGCTGTTTTTCATGCGAGCCGCCCCGGCGTTCCACTTCTTAACCAATCCTGCCACTGGAGCTGCTACCTCTGCTTGAACTTCACTTTTATTGACTCCGAGAACTGCTCGAAAACTGCCGATCAGCAGGTCAGTCATTTGTAGAAATTCGTGGTCAGCTTTCGATTGTGCATCTTCCTGCCGATGTTTGCCATGTCGGTCATCAACGACTATGCCGTCTTCGATCTGGCAGTATTGGCGCAACTCCGGCTTGAGTCTCTCGATGATGCGATTCGTGTCTATGTTCCGCTGATAGTGTTCATGTCCGTCAAAATGGAGGCTCGAAACAACAATTGGGTTATTTTCGTCGAAAAGAAAATGCAGTCCGCACTTGAATCCTATGCGAAACGTCGTCTCAACCTTCGCCCCGTAATCCAAATGTGATGCGAGTGATTTGTGATCATCGCGCTCACGGAAGACGACCAGTTTCAAACCAAACGGACGATCTATGCAAATGATTTCCCTAAACTCCGTTGCTTGTCTTTTCTGTTCCGAATCGCCGGTGCGGGTGCTGACCCGGACTCTCTCAACTTTGCCTTGTGTGTCTTGCATCATGGCAAACACCGCGAATTGCACCATCGCCCGGCTGCACTGAAATCTCGCGCCAGAATCTTTTATTTCTTTCAGTGAAAGCGGACGATTGAAAGCAGCTTCCTTCCGAATCGTGGCAAAATGCTCCAAGATAATCTGCCGGTTAGGCTGGGGAACGAACAGGATGCCGTGCCAGTAGCCAGCTTCCTTGGATTCATCATGGTAAACGTCGTATTGCAATTTATGTTTTATTTTGCTGGGCGTTTCTCAGCCAGTAACTTTGCCAGTGAAGAGCCGCCGGGCAGGCCGCGCCGACCTTGGACAAGCGCAGTTTGTATGTTGGCCCATTTCTCCCCAAGAACGCTCATCACATCACCGGAAGTTTGTTTGGGCCACTCTCCGGTTTTCTGATGATATGCATCTGCCCACGATTGAATCTGCTCAACAGTCAAGTTGGGCAAAGCTAGTCTATTGCGGACACCTCGCTTATCTGCCAGAAGCTGTGCCAATGAATAACCGCCGGGCAGGCCGCGACGGCCTTTTGAAAGCGATCCGTTGATGACAGTCCATTTCTCACTGGATGCGTCCAGCACCTTCCCAGAGTTTTGGTTCGGCCATCCACCGGTTTTCTGGTGATGCGCGTCAGCCCATTTCAAAACATGCTGAATCGTTAGAACTGGAAGCGCCATCACGTTTCGAACACCTCGTTGCTCTGCCAACAGTTGCGCCAGTGAGTAGCCTCCAGGTAAGCTGCGGTCACCTCGGGATAGCGCAGCACTAATATTTCCCCATTTCTCACCGGGTGCACCCATCACACCACCAGAATTTCGCTTTGGCCATGCGCCAGTTTTTTGATGGTGCTCATCTGCCCATTGAAGAATCTGCTTACCAGTCAGGTCGGGAAGAGCCATTCTATTTCTAGCGCCGCGCTTATTCGCTAACAGTTGTGCCAATGAAGTTCCGGCGGGCAAGCCTCGATGCCCTTGAGCAAGCGCAATGTTTATACTGCTCCACTTTTCCATGGGTGCGTCTAACACATTGCCAGAATTTCCGTTCGGCCATTGGCCTTTTTTTTGGTAATGTACATCAGCCCACCGAAGAATATTCTTTATCGTCAGTTCTGAAAGAACATGATTATTTCGGACGCTGCGTTTCTCTGTCAGCAGTTGTGCCAGCGAAGAATCGCCCGGCAGACCACGAAGCCCTTTGTATAGAGCACCGTGGATGTTGTCCCATTTTTCACCCGGCGCACCTAGCACGTCACCAGAATTTCGGCCCGGCCAATCGCCAGTTTTCTGGCGATATGCATCAACCCATTTTAGAATCTGCGCAACAGTCAGTTCAGGAAGAGCTAAATGATTTCGAACGCTTCGTTTGTCTGCTAGCAGTTGTGCTAACGAAGAACCGCCCGGTAGCCCGCGACTACCACGAGAAAGCGCAGCGTGGATATTCAGCCACTTCTCACCATGCGATCCCTTCACGTCACCAGTTGTTATTTTTGGCCATTTGCCGGTTTTGCTGTGATAAGCATCCGCCCAATTAAGAATTCTTCCGACGGTCAGGCGTGGAAGATCCTTCCGATTTCGGACACCGCGATTCTTTGCCAGCAGTTTAGGCAATGATGAATCGCCGGGGAGTCCGCGAAAACCTTTGACGAGCGCAGTATTGATTTTCACCCATTTTTCACCCGGCGCAGCCAGCACGTTGCCAGAATTCCTCCCCGGCCACTTGTCGGTTTTCTGGTAGTGCTCATCTGCCCATTTGAGAATCAGCTCGCTGGTTAGCGGTTGTTTGAATATTCCCTGAAGGCGATCCCAGCATTTGAGTTCGATGTCCCGCACGAACTGCGTGAGGTCAATGCGCTGGGCAAGCTGTTCGTCCAGATCGAACTCCACACTGCCGCCGCCGGTGTGTTGTCGGCCTTGGGAAACTGCTCGGAAGTATTCGATGATGCGGTCGTCGTTCGCGGCCAGCGCGCGAAGCGTGGTAAGAATTTCCTGAAACGATTCCGACTCAAAAATGTCGTCCGGTGTGGCATCGGCATCGTGCAAGATCGGCACGATCACATAGCCCAGCTTCTTGCCGGGAGCAGGACGCAACGCGCGGCCCACCGCCTGCACGATGTCCACCGCGCTCCGGCG
>JANMJO010000328.1:0-5694 GCA_031371425.1 Verrucomicrobiales bacterium
GGCAAGCAGCGCGGTTTGTAGAGTTGTGAAGAGACGGCGGGGTGTATGGATAGGGTTGGTTTGCATTTGTGACGGTCTTTCTTTGCGTTCCTTGGCGCACTGATTGCGGGGTTTCTAAACACTTTCGATGGACACAAGCAACAATTTAATTTATCAAACGGGGAATATTTTTACAGGAGGCCGTTTGTCCGAAATCGTCACAGACTCAAAAACACCGCCCGTCGCACTGCATTCCGACCTTGCAAGGTTATGCCTGCCGCAGACGATGGAGGACGCCACGCGCAAGCTGGCCTACGCGAATTCCATCTGCCTGCTCTTCCTGCTCATCGGCCTGATCGGTATCAAACCGCCCCACATCGAGCGCGCATCCGGCAATCAGCAGGCGGATATCGTCCCTGTCATTTTCACGCCGCCGGAGGAAAGCCCGCCCGCCGAACTGCCGAAGCCCACCGACGAAACGCAGGTTTCCGAAGCGCCCGCCGAAGCGCCGCAGGTGGCCACCGTCGTGGCGGCGAGTTCGGCGAATGTCGCCTTCGCTGTCCCCGTCGCCGGGCCGGTCGTGGTGGCCAACTCGCCGCAGTTTGTCGGCGGCGCGCCCAGCAGCCCGCCCAAATCCGGCGGGCGCAACGTGCGCGAATTTTCCGCCGCTGGCGAATCGGGCGGGCAGTTCCCGATTCCGGCATATCCTCGGGAGGAATTGCTCGCGCGCCACGAGGGCAAGGTCATGCTCAACGTCGTCGTCAACGCCGACGGCTCGTTTGAATCCGTGTCCATCCAGGACAGTTGCGGCTACATGGCGCTGGACCGCCACGCGGTGACCTGGGTGAAACGCCACTGGCATTTCTCGCCCGGCGAAGTGCGGTATTATCTCGTCCCCATTGATTTTCAGATTCACTGAACCAACAACCGGAAGACCAAAACTATGTTTGCCAACATCATCATCGAATACTTCTACAAAGGCGGCTGGGTCATGTGGCCCATCCTTATCGCCGCGCTCACCGCCGTGTGCGTCGTCGGCGAACGCATCTGGTGGTGGAGCCGCGAATCCCGCCAGCGCAACCCGAAACTTCTCGAACAAGTCTTCGCCACGCTCGAGACCGGCGACTTCGACCGCGCGTCTGCGTTGGCCAAGGATTCGCCCGACCCCATCATCCGCACGCTCTGGCACGGGCTGAACCACCACCACAGTTCGCTGCAAGGCGCGCTCCAAGTCGCCGCCGGTGTGGAGCTGCAACGCGCCGGGCGCTTCCTCACCGTCATGGACACGCTCGTCACGCTCGCGCCGTTGCTTGGGCTGCTCGGCACCGTGGCCGGCATTTTCCGCACCTTCAACGCCATCGGCGGCACCGGCGTGGAGAGCGCGATGGGGCAGGTCACCGGCGGCATCGGCGAGGCGCTCATCGCCACCATGTGCGGCCTCGGCATCGCCATCGTGAGTCTCGTGCCGTTCAACTACTTCACCGGCCGGCACGCGAAGCTGCAGTTCGAACTCGAATCCGCCGCGACCAATCTTGAAGTCATGGTCAGCGCCGCGAAGAAACACCACTGACCAACGCCATGAAAATCGGCTCACCCACGCCCCACCGCAAGGCGCGCATCGAGATCATTCCGCTGATCGACATCATGTTCTTCCTGCTCGCGGCGTTCATGATGGCCAGCCTCACGATGATCAAGATGCAGTCCATCAAGATGAACCTGCCCACCGCCACGCAGGCCACACGCGACTTCAAGCCGGAGATCGTCAACATCTCCGTGGACAAGGTCGGGGAAGTTTACGTTGAGAAGAAGCCCGTCACCTCGGCGGAACTCCACACCTACCTCTCCAACCGCTACCACATGAACACCAACATCCCCGTTTACATCAGCGGCGATAAGGACGCCACGCACGGCGCGGTCATCCGCGTGCTGGACTTGGTGCGGCGGGAGGGAATCCAGAAAGTCTCGTTCGCCATCGCGCCCGCGCCGGAGAGCAAGTGACTTTGCCAAAAAGGTAGGGCCGCGTTGCTGCGCGGCCCAAATATCAGGGCGGCGCGGACTGCACCACGTCCTCAAACTTGTAGCAGCCGAGGTGACGAGGCTCTGACTTAATTCCGAATTTAAACCCGACTTCCGAAGTTCAAACCACGGATGGACACGGATGGACACGGATAGGGGGCGGGAATGGGGACGTTGGCGGCGTCATGGTGAATGGCCAGAGCGGAACATTTTATCCCTAGCTGGAACTGGTTTTTATCCGTGTCCATCCGTGTCCATCCGTGGTTACCAGTTTCCGATTTCGGAGTTCGGGTTAAAATGAGCCTCCTCACGTCGGCTGCTACGAAGTTCGGCAAACCAACACCGCCAGATTTTTTGACAGGATGAACAGGAATTGCAGGATAAAAACAAATCCTGTCCATCCTGTTAATCCTGTCAGAAGCCCTCAATACACTAGAACCAAAACAGCCGCATCCTGCGCAGACTTCACCACATCCTCAAAGGCTGCGGCTTTGGTGTTCGGTTCTTTGAGCTTGGCCGAAACTTCCGGCACGGACTCCAGGAAGCTCAGGAGGAAACTGCTCTTCACCGCGTAATTCACGTTCTCCGGCAGCGCGCCGCTTGCGGCCAGCGCGGCCTTGGCGCTCAACTTGGCCGAGACCACGCCCACCACGTTGCCGCGCTCATCCACCAACGCCCCGCCCGAATTGCCCGGCTGCACCGGCACGCTGATCTGGAAATACCGCGCGTCATCCCCCGCGCCAGAGAGCGACGCGATCTCGCCCTTGGCCAGCTTGGGCGCGAACCCTTGCAACCCGATGTTGGGAAAACCCACCGTCGCCACCGTGCCGCCCAGCTTCACCCCGCGACTCGTTGCCAGCGGCAATGGCGAATATTTTCCATCGGCTTTGAGCAACGCCAGGTCGTTGGCCGAATCAACCCGCACCACCTTGGCGGAAATGATTCCTGCACTCGTGACCAGACGAAGTTGATCTGCGCCTTCAACAACGTGGTCGTTCGTGATGAGAAAGCCATCGTCCGTAATGAAAAAACCCGTGCCGCTAGCTGTTGAATTTTCGGATGAAGTATCGGGACTTGTCTGTTTGTGCGGTGTGAACTCACGCGCCAAGCGTTGGGCTTCGACAACCTGTTCGGACGTTATCTGCCGTTTAACATTTCCCAAAACTTTCCCGGCACCATCATCACCTTGAGCAGAAGCGAGGCTAATCCATTTGTAAGCCTGAATGTAATCTGTGGACACGCCTTTGCCTAAATAATAGTAACACCCGAGCAAGCCTTGGGCGACTGCACAACCTTGGTCTGCGGCTTTTTGATACCACTTTACGGCTTCGATAAAATCTATTGAAACTCCATCGCCCGACGCGTAGCAACCACCGAGACAGACTTGGGCTTCAGCATCGCCACGCTTCGCTGCTTTGCGCCACCATTTCGCCGCTTTAACTAAATCTTTAGCTATGCCTTTGCCGTTTGCGTAACAAGTGGCGAGCCTGCATTGAGCAGATGCGTTTCCTGCTTCGGCAGCTTTGCGATACCACTTCACGGCCTCCCCATAATCTTCGGCGACGCCACGACCAAAGGCGTAGAAGACACCCAGATTGAATTGAGCCTTGGCATCATTCTGCTCGGCGGCTTGACGCCACCACTTCATAGCTTCCACCTCGTCCTTCACCACGCCGAAGCCATTGGCGTAGCAAACGCCCAACTCGAGTTGAGCCGAGGCGTTATTTCGCGCGGCAGCTTTGCGCCACCATTTTACCGCTTCGACCGCGTCCTTCGCCACGCCTTCACCGTTAAGGTAACAGCCTCCCAGTATAGATTGAGCGAATGCATCTCCTTTTTCTGCTTTCGCTTTTGTTTCCTCAAAAAACTTATGGTCAACATCGGTCTGTTGAGCGAGAAGTCGAAAAGCCGTTGCGATGGACAAGAGCAAAAGAAGAATCCAAATCTGCCGGTTTGCTTTCATGTCGGCAGATTACTTGGTTTCAAAAAGCGGACAAACCCAATTCTTCCGCTTCCTCGGAGGTTGACGAACATTTCATCTTGCTCGGCGGAAAGCCAAAGGCTCACCTTGTCATTCTTCCGCACGCAAAGTTTTATCAATTCCTTTTTTAAAAATTTGACAGGAACTTTCAGGTAGTAAAACTCGTCCGCGCCGGGTGCTACTTCACAAACCAAGTCAATCGCGTTTGACTTTGGTGTTTCAATAGCTCGTAGCGGGATTTCAAGCCACCAAGCTGCCTGCCTCGTCCGTGATTTTTTGGGAATATAGAACTTCGATGTGCAGACAGTATTGCCCGTGTCTCCAAATTTGGAGGCAAGCCAACGAACCGCCGCAGCTCTGATTGTGGTAGCCATCGAACCAAATCTTAATGTAGTGACTCGGAGACGCAAAGAGCTTTCCCGTTTTCCCTGCGCCTTGGCTGGCGGTTAAAAAAGGCCGCCCGTCCCGTGTGAGCAGGACGGGCGGTTGTTGGTCGGCTTATTTCGCGGGCGGGGTTTTGCGCGAACGCGGGGCGGATTCGGATTTCTTCGTCAGTCCCACGGCTGGCGCCTCGTTGCGGTCAGCGCCGGATTGCGCGCGGCGTCCGCCTGCAATGAGTTGGTAGGGCGCGTCACTCCGTGCGCGCCGTCGTGGCAAACCAGAACGCGTCCGTTTGCAGCCAGCGGCGGGCAGAGGACTGCCCGCCCTACCTTCCGCCACTTGGACTGCGGCGACATGTCTCCCAGTTACAAAGCGCGGACGTGTCCGCGCACTCCAAATTTCCCCAGCGCCGTCGTGGTGAATCCGAACGCATCCGTTTGCATTGGTGGCCGTCTGCAAAGACCGGCGGGCAGCGGACTGCCCGCCCTGCCGAAATCGTAGAACATCGCAGAAAACCGCCAGAAAGCGCGGGGTTTTGGTCAATCCGCCGTCCCCATATTTGGGTCGGCAACATGCCGACCCTCCCGGTTATTTCGCGGGCGGCGTGGCGGGTTCGGAGAGTTTTTTCTGCTGCTCGTTCCACAGCTTGGCGAGGTCGTTGTATTCGGCGGTCAGCTTGTTGAACTTCGTCACCATCTCGTTGCGTTCAGCCATCAGCTTCTTCACATCCTCGTTCTGTTTGAGAATGCTTTCGTTCTGTTTCTTGATGCTCTCGTTCGCCTGCAGCAACGCGTCCTTGTAAACCTCGCCCTGCCGCGCCTGCGCCAGCGTCTTGTCCAGATCTTTCTTCAAGCCGGAGATCTCAAAGCGGTTGGTCTTCACCGCATCGGTGAGTTCCACCTTCAACACCTCGAGCCGTTTCACCTCCGCCTCGGAACGCTGGAGCTGGCCAGTGATGGCCTGCAACGCGCCGGTCTTGCCGTCCAGCTCCGTGGTGAGCGACTCCGCTTGGGCGTGCAGATGCGTCTCGCGCGTCCACTGGATGGCGACCAGCACGCACAACAGGAACGCGAAAGCGATGAGCAGGTTTTGCAAAATGTTCTTCATGGGGGAAATCTCCGGGCGCAAAGCTCACAAGCTTTTGCCCGTCTGTCAAAACTACTTTTGCGCGGACGTCAGCTCTGGGCGCGGCTCACGGCACGCGCAGCCGGAAAAACCGGCGCGCTTCCGCCGGCGCGGCGTTGGTCAGTGTCAACAGCCCGCCGCTGCCCGCCGTTGTCCCGGCGAACTGCCAGTTCGTGTCGAACAGCGAATCCTTGAACTGCAATTCATACGCG
>JANMJO010000333.1:0-7599 GCA_031371425.1 Verrucomicrobiales bacterium
TGGTATCAATCTTGTCCGGCCAGTCGGATTCGTTATGCGGCCAGCCGAGCCAAGTGGCGGCGTGAGTTTCCCATTCGGCGGGCATGGAGTAGCCAAGTTCAGCGGGAGACTGCGTCGTGATCAGATTTATTTTTGCCATAAGTCGGCGGAGCATAAACATCTGGTCACAATTGTGAAATCAAGAAACGCACCTGCCTTTCAATCGATAGTTTCAATGGTTAACATTCATTGACGCTGATGATTTTCCCGCTAACACTTTCCGCCAGAAATTACCCAATCAAAAATGATTACAGCTCATAAAGGCGGCGAGCTCTTCATCGTGGACAACAGTGATGAAGCTTGGAAGGGATTACGGTATCTCCAAGATTGGACGGAAATTGCCAGCGCCTTTGATATTGCCACCGGTTATTTTGAGATCGGCTCGCTGCTCGCCCTCGACGGCCAATGGCAGAAACTGGATAAAATTCGCATTCTCATGGGCAACGAGGTTTCAGCCCGCACCCGGCAGGCCATCCTCGATGGGCTCAAGCAGGACATCACCGCCCGGCTCGACGCCAGCATTGAGTCCGAAAAGGAGAAAAACGATTTCCTCACCGGCGTCGCCGCCATCGTTCAGGCCCTGCGCGATGGAAAAATCGAATGCCGCGCCTACGCGAAGAAGAAGTTTCACGCCAAAGCCTACATCACGCACCCGCGCGTCGCGGTCATCGGCTCGGTCGCCCTCGTCGGCTCCAGCAATTTCACCGTCCCCGGCCTCACGCAGAACATTGAGTTGAACATCCAGGTCAAGGCGGCGGGTGACGTGCGTCAGTTGCAGGAATGGTTTGAACTGCATTGGAATGAGGCCGAGCCAATCACCCCGGACATCCTTGCCATCGTCGAGCGGCACATCCGCGAATATAAACCGTTCGATATTTATGCCAAGGCCCTCGATGAGTTATTTCGCCGCCATGAGCTGACTGCCAGTGAATGGGAAAAATCTGAATCCAAAATCCACCCCATCCTCGATCAGTATCAGCGCGACGGCTATGCCTCCCTCTACCACACCGCCGCCAATTACAACGGAGCGTTTTTGTGCGACGGCGTCGGGTTGGGCAAGACCTTCATCGGCCTCATGCTCATCGAGCGACTGGTGATGTATGAAAAAAAGAATGTGCTTCTTCTGGTGCCCAAGTCCGGTCGCGTGCCCGTCTGGGAGCGAAATATCAACCGCTACCTGCCACACTTGTTGGACGGCTTTGAACACCTCAAAATCTTTAATCACACCGATTTGATGCGTGACGTTTCTGCTGACGGAAGAAATTTCCCGCGAGAATTTGAGCGAATGGCGCAACAAGCAGATGCTGTCGTCATTGACGAAGCCCACCATTTTCGTAATCGCGGCCTCACGCGTGAATCCGGTGGCTCGCGCTATTGGAAACTCTACGACCTCTGTGCCAACAAGCAGGTGTTTCACCTCACCGCCACACCGGTTAACAATGCACTCACGGATTTCCAGCACCTGATTGAACTCTTTGCCCGCGAGAAGCCGGATGCCTTTGCCACCCGCGTCGGCATCCATAACCTCAGTGCCCATTTTCGGCAGTTGGAAAAGCAACTTGCCAACCTCGTCAGTGGCCAGGTTCTCGGTGAATTGTTCACCGCCAATTCAGTCGAGGCCGGACAGGTTTTGTTTAGTGATAAATTATTTCGTGAACTCGTCGTGCAGCGCAGCCGCGCCTACGTCGTCGAGAGCCAGAAACAGCAGGGATCGTCCGCCGCTTTGTTCCCCACCAAGGAAGACCCGCGCGTCGCCGAGTATTCGGTTAAAAAAACCTACGGCCATCTGCTCGGCAAAGTCGAAATCGCTTTTGCCAAGGAAAAGCCCTTGTTCGCGCTCGCACCTTATCATCCCTTGGATTATCCCGTCGGCGACCCGCAGGAAAAACTCGACCTCGAAATCGGTCGCCAGCGCGGCCTCGTTCGCCTCATCCGCGTTCAGTTCCTGAAACGCTTTGAAAGTTCCATCACCGCCTTCGAACAATCCTGTCAGAATTTGCTGCTCAAATTTCTCGCCTTCCTCGAAGTCAACAACCAGTCCAAGCGGGAATCGGAACGCCTCGAAAAATGGCGCACCGCCAACGCCGAGCTGTTGTCCCACATTCACGCGCGCCGGAAAGAGTTGGACGAGGAAAATGACAGCGAGGAAACCGAGGAAACGCTCGGCGACGAATTTCTCGATCACTTCGAGCCGCTAGACCGCAAGACCTACCGCGTGGACGAGATTTTTAATGACACGTTTGCTGACCTCGAAACGCTCGTGGATTTTCTGGAGGAACTAAAAACTTTCACTCCTGCCCACGACGACAAGCTCAAGGCGCTGGTCAAACTCTTGAAATCAGACCCCGACCTCAAAGGCCGCAAGGTTCTCATCTTCACCGAATACATGGCTACCGCTCGTTATCTCAAGCGCGAGTTGCAGGCGGCGGGCATTGAGGGCGTGGATGAAGTGGACAGCGCCACCAAGCAGGATCGCACTGTCGTCCTCCAGCGGTTCGCGCCGTATTACAACGACTCGTCCACCGCCGACCTCGCCGCACGCAACTTAAAGGAAACCCGCGTCCTGCTCGCCACCGATGTTCTGTCGGAAGGTTTGAACCTTCAAGATGCCACGCGCCTGATCAATTATGACCTCCACTGGAATCCCGTCCGCCTGATGCAACGGATTGGCCGCGTGGATCGCCGCCTCAATCCTGCCGTGGAAAAAACCATTGTCGCCGACCACCCCGAAGAAAAGCCCAATCGCGGCAAGGTGGTCTATTGGAATTTCCTTCCGCCCGATGAACTCGACGACTTACTCAAACTTTATGAGCGCGTCAAACAGAAGACGCTGCGCATCTCGAAAGTCTTCGGCATCGAAGGCAAAAAACTGCTGAAACCTTCCGACGACTTCGACGCGCTCAAAGATTTCCAACACAGCTACGAAGGGTCAACCACACCCACCGAGAAAATGCAGTTGGAATTGGAACGCCTGCTCAAGGAAAATCCCAATCTCGAAACCCAGCTCGACACGCTTCCCGGTCGCGTCTTCAGTGGCAAGTCCCACCACAAGGCGGAAGGCGCGCAGGCGGTGTTTTTCTGCTACACCCTGCCCGCCGAGGACGCCACTTCCCATGAGTGGACCGACGCCGCCGGGCGCACCGCCTGGTATCTTTACAATTTCGCCACTTCCAAGATTCTCGATCAACCCGAGGAAATCCACGCCTTCATCCAATGCGCCCCAGACACGGCACGCCGGGTGGAAATGACCGCCGAGGCGGTGCGCACCGTCCGCCTGAAAATCGAATCGCACATCAAAAACACCTATCTCAAGCAGATGCAAGCACCGGTCGGCATCAAGCCCACGCTCAAATGCTGGATGGAACTGAATTGACCCATGCTTTTCCGAATCAGCCAAATCGCGCCGTTGACACTGGCTGCGCTGGCAGCGTATATTTTTCGCACATCTCTCCTGTCCGTTTCGACGGCAGGACGCGGGGCAGTCTCTTCGGAGGCTGCCCTTGCATTTTTTACCGGGGCAACTGGCTTGAAGTAGCGCAATGAAAACCATCCTCTACATTGACGGCTTCAATCTTTTTTACAGCGCGATCAAAGGCACTCCGCTCCGCTGGCTCAATCCCGTGTCACTGGTCGCACGGGCGTTTCCCAAAAACCAGATTGTCGCCGCCAAGTTTTTTACCGCCAAAGTCAGCGCGCTCCCAAGCAATCCCGGCCAACCCATCCGTCAGATGATGTTCTGGCGGGCGCTCCACACCCTTCCGGATTTGCAGATTATCGAGGGCGATTTTCGCACCCGCGAAATCATGGCCGCCGTGGTCAATCCGCCGCCCAACTTTATGCGCGTTTTCAAGACCGAGGAAAAAGGTTCGGATGTGAACCTCGCCACCCATCTCCTGCTCGACGGCTTCCGCGACAGATACGAATGTGCCATTGTGGTTTCCGGCGATTCCGATCTGGTTACCCCCATCCGCATGGTGCGCGATGAATTGAAAAAGCCCGTCGGCATTCTCAACCCGCAACGCCTTTCCGGCCCGAACTGCCGCCCGCCTCGCAAGAATGCCGGCCTGCAACACGCTGCCAGCTTTTACCAGAACGGCGTCACCTGGGCGCAACTGCTCGCCGCGCAATTCCCTCCCGTGCTTACCGACCAGCACGGCACGTTTCACAAACCGCCCACTTGGTGACCTATGCCCACCGACCTCCGCGACATCCGCAAGTTCCCCGAACTCGTCCGCTACCTCGAATCCGAACTCGATTGGCCGGTGGAAGCCGCCAGCTTCGACGACCTCACCTTTGAATACGTTCCCGCCGAGTTGGGATTGAAAGAGACGGAATCCGTCGCCATCAAAAAGATTCACCAACTGCGCCCGCTCGCGTCGGGCCAGCCGTGGGGCGTCTTCTTCGTCGAGTTCGAGAAAAAGAAACTGCCCGTCGTCGTCTTGCGCCGCATCTTGAGCCACCTCGTCATCAGGAAACGCAACTCCGCCAACCAATCCGACCGCGCCGCCTGGAATCCCCACGACCTCCTGTTCATCTCCACCTTCGGCGAAGAATCCTCCGACCAGCGCGAAATCGCCTTCGCCCATTTCCACCAGCAGGACGGCGACCTGCCCACCCTGCAAGTCCTCGGCTGGGACGGTGGCGACACACCGCTGAAACTGGAACACGTCGCCGGCGAACTCCGCGAAAAACTCCACTGGCCCGCCAACCCCAAAGACCACGCCGCTTGGCGCACCCAATGGTCGCGCGCCTTCCGCCACAAACTCGGCCACACCGTTCGCACCGCCGATGACCTCGCCGAAGTCCTCGCCGCCCTCGCGCGCGGCATCCGCGCCCGCTGCACCGTGCTCATGCGCGCCGAATCCGATCACGGCCCGCTCACCAAACTCTTCAAAGCCTTTCAAGCCGCCCTCATCCACGACCTCAACGAGGAAACCTTTGCCGACACCTACGCGCAGACCATCACCTACGGTCTGCTCACCGCCGCCATCAACCGCACCGATATGAGCGGCGGCACGGAAGCCACCTACGTCAAGGCCGACGACCTCACCCTTATGGTCCGCGTCACCAGCCCGTTCCTCAAGGAAATGCTCGAAACCTTCCTCACCGTCGGCGGGCGCAAGAACGGAGTGGACTTCGACGAACTCGGCATTCAGGACGTCGTCGAACTCCTGCGCGGCAACGAGACCGATCTCCCCGCCATCCTGCGCGACTTCGGCAACCGCACGCGCGGCGAAGACCCCGTCATCCATTTCTACGAACACTTCCTCTCCGCTTACAACAAGAAGCTCAAAATCCAGCGCGGCGTTTTTTACACCCCGCAACCCGTCGTCTCCTACATCGTCCGCAGCGTGCATGAACTCCTGCAAACCGAGTTCGGTCTCGAAGACGGCCTCGCCTCCACCGTGACGTGGGGCGAAATGATTTCGCGTAGCAGCCGAGGTAACGAGGCTCAAACTTCTCCGGCGGGAAAACAGTCAGAGCCTCCTCACGTCGGCGGCTACGATGAGAAGGACGCGGCGAACGTTTCTCCCTCTCCGCCCGCAGCGGGGGGAGAGGGCCGGGGTGAGGTGGGCCAGTCTTCAAATCGTAAATCTGAAATCGTAAATCGTAAATTGACCCTCCCCACCGTGAACGAGCCGGGCGAACCGGAGAAAACCATCAGCCCCGGTGAACCCTTCGTCCAAATCCTCGACCCCGCCACCGGCACGGCCACCTTCCTCGTCGAAGTCATTGACGTCATCTTCAAACACCTGAAAGCCAAGTGGGACAAAGGCGGACTCGCCGCGATGCCGCCCGTCTCCCTCGCCCCATCGGATGGGGAGAGGGCCGGGGTGAGGGGCAGTTCCCCAATCGTAAATTCGTTCACCGACTACTGGAATCTCTACGTCCCGCAGCACCTCCTCCCGCGCCTGCACGGTTACGAACTGCTCGCCGCTCCCTACGCCATTGCCCACCTGAAACTCGGCCTCAAGCTCACCGAGACCGGCTACCGCTTTGGCAGCGCCGAACGCGCCCGCATCTACCTCACCAACGCGCTCGAACCCAAGGTCCGGCAACTCCCGCAAATCGGCTTTGAACCGCTGGCCCACGAAGCCCAGGCCGTCAACGAAATCAAATGGTATAAGCGCTTCACCGTCGTCATCGGCAATCCGCCGTATTCGGCCGCAGCGGGCTCTACCCAAACGGGGTTTTTGACTGACATTATGAGTTGCATTACCAGTGGCCTCGGCGTTGAGAGCGAACGGAAGAAGGGCGCGCTACAGGATGAATACATACGCTTCATCGCGCTAAGCCGCCATATTATCAATACCACCAACATCGGAGTCGTTGGTCTGATTACGAACAATTCCTATTTGGACGGCACACTTCACAGGGCGATGCGAAAGTCGCTCATGGAAGCTTTCCCTCGACTCGTCGTTGCCAATCTGCACGGCAGCAGTCGCGCTGGCACAGGCGGCGCAGCAGATGAGAATGTCTTCGACATTATGCAAGGAGTCGCGGTAATCATCGCCGCACGAGTGTGCCGCTCGTCGAGCCACGAATTGCCACCGGCCATGCGTGTTCGATATGGAGAACTGCTCGGTAGTCGGGACGCCAAATACCAAGCCCTCAGCATGGGCTCAGTGACATTTATAGAGTTCGTCCCAGCGCCACCCTACCACTTACTTCGTCCACTCGACTCGAGCCATTTCGACGAATATGAAAAGTTAGTCTCACTGCGAGATGTCTTCAGAATTTTCTCCAGCGGAATTGAGACAGAGAAAGACCACTTCGCGATGGATTTTGAAGTCGAACCGCTACGAGAGCGCTTGCGGGAATTTTGCGACTTGTCAGTCTCCCCAAAGGATGTGGCGGACAGATTCAACCTGAAGACTACGCCAAACTGGGATCTTGTTCAGAGCCGGAAGGCAATTGCCAATGAGGGCCTGAAGAAAGACCTCTTCACTCGTTACCTCTTCCACTGCTTCGATTGGCGATTCACATATTATTCAGACCACCTTGTTACGCGATCTCGCCGCCCTGTGATGCGGCACATGCGGGCCGGGAATCTGGCCTTGATAACTTTAAGGCAGGTCAAAGGCGAGCCGTGGGCGCACGCATTTGTGTGCACCGATATCAGCAATAAATTCACACTTTCGTCGAAGTCTTCCAATGTGTCGTATCACTTCCCGCTATACTTGACGGGAGACGACTCGCAACATTCACTGGCACTACGCTCCCAGCGTGAACCGAACTTTACTCCCGCTTTTCTTAAATCCATTTCTGCGGCGCTGAGAACTCCGAAGCAAGGCGCGCACGGTTTGCCCGATGGCGTGACGCCCGAAGACATATTCCACTACGCCTACGCGGTGTTACACAGTCCCGGCTACCGGAGTCGCTACGCGGAGTTTCTGAAGATAGATTTCCCGCGCCTGCCGTTGACCGGGAATCTGGAGTTGTTCCGCGCGCTGGCCCGCCTCGGCGGCGAACTCACCCCCCTGCACCTGCTGGAATTTGAGGTAGGGCGCGTCACTCCGTGCGCGCCGTCGTCCGAGAACCAAGAGCGGCGCGCACGGA
>JANMJO010000003.1:0-1520 GCA_031371425.1 Verrucomicrobiales bacterium
GGAGCGCGCCGAACACGTCATGCTCGTGGACCTCGCGCGCAACGACCTCGGACGCGTCTGCGATTACGGCACGGTGCAGGTGAAGGACCTGATGATTATCGAGCGTTACAGCCACGTCATGCACATCGTGTCGCAGGTGGAGGGAAAAATTTCCGCCGACAAGACGCCTTACGATCTGATGCGTGCGACGTTTCCCGCCGGCACGTTGAGCGGCGCGCCGAAGATTCGCGCCATGCAGATTATTTCCGAACTGGAAGGCACGACTCGCGGGCCGTATGGCGGCTGCGTGGGATATTTTTCCTTCAGCGGCAATCTCGACTGCTGCATCACCATCCGCACCGCGCTCATCAAGGGCGGCAAGGCCTACGTGCAGGCCGGCGGCGGTTGGGTGAATGACTCCACGCCCGAAGGCGAGTATCAGGAGACGATTAATAAATCCAAGGCCATGCTCAAGGCCGTGGCGCTGGCGGAAACGTTTGTGAAATAAAAAAGTCCTGACACCGATGGACAACCCCGAACTCATCCTGTCCGTCAGCTTTTTCAGAACTGAAACCGGACGTGAGCCGGTGCGCGAATGGCTCAAGGACTTGCCGCGCGAGCAACGTCGAATCATCGGCGAAGATATCAAAACCGTGCAATTCGGCTGGCCGCTCGGAATGCCGTTGGTTCGCAAACTGAATCGTGACCTGTGGGAAGTGCGCGTCCGCTTGCCCCATGGTATCGCGCGAGTTCTGTTCACGGCGGGCAAAAGCCGGATGATTCTTTTGCACGGCTTCATCAAGAAATCGCAAAAAACTCCGGCGGACGACTTGGCACTGGCGAAAACCCGCCTGCGCCTGCTACAATAGCAGCATGAAGAAAGCGCACATCGGCTCGAACTTCGACGACTTCCTGCAACAGGACGGCTTGCTCGCGGAATGTGAGGCGAGTGCGTTGTGCCGCGTCGTAACCTGGCAGATCGAACAAGAGATGAAACGCCGCCGCATCTCCCGCGCGACCCTCGCCAACCGCATGAAAACGAGCCGCACCACGCTTGACCAACTATTTACCGAAGGAGAAACGCCGGTGACGCTTCAACTCTTGGAACGCGCCGCAATGGCTTTGGGCCGCAAGCTCAAGGTTGAACTGGCCTGACGGCGGTTGGGTGAACGACTCCACGCCCGAAGGCGAATACGAGAGACGGTCAATAAGTCGAAGGCCATGCTCAAGGCCGTGGCGCTGGCGGAGAGCTTCGGAAAATAATCTCAGCGCGCGGCGGGCTTCGCGCGGGGGCGACCGCCCTTGTCATCCAAGTTGGCTTCCAACTGTTCTTTGGTCACGGTGCTGGTCACGCCGTCCGGCGGGACTTCCGCCTTTGCAATCCACAGGATCGCGTTCAGCACGAGCTTGCGGAAATTCTCCTCGCCCCAGTTCTTGTGGTAATGTCCGCCGGTGAAACCGAAGCCGCGCCCGCCGTTAGCGCGTTCTGTCGCCCACGCGACGTGCTGGGGTTCGCCGCGCTTCACGGCGTCGCGCACGGC
>JANMJO010000034.1:0-4039 GCA_031371425.1 Verrucomicrobiales bacterium
GCTCCCGTCATACACAAACGAACCGTCGCTGCGGCGCTCCAAGTCCAGATGCCAGCGCACCTGTGCCAAGTAGGTGGCCACCGCATTGGTGCCGCCGATATTCGCCGCCAGCGTTGACCACAGGTAGCTGAAACCCTGACCGGTATGGCCGGCTTCCCGGCCGTTGTAACCCGCCACGGTCATGCGGGTGTAATACTCCGTCTCCACCGGACGATTGCCTTGCATCGCAAACATGAACGCCGTCATGTAGTCCTTGCCGTTGGAGGAGTGACTGCCGGTTAACGGTTCATGCTCGCCGTAGGGAATAGATCCCTTGCCCACATAGTAGCCGAAAAACTTGGACCCCCGGTCAAGCGCCGGGTCAATCTCCGCGTCCAACGCGCCGCCCGTTGCCACGATCACCTTCTTGCCCATCGCGATTCCCAGATTGCCGACCAGCCCCGCCGAGTTCACCGGGCCATACCAAGAAATCGAGCCGTGGAAACTGCCGTCAGCATGTTGCTCCGCGCCACCATGGCCGAACGTGCCATACTTGCTCTGCGCTTTGGCAAGGTTGACGGTGTATTTGGTAATCCCGGACAGCACGTTGGTGTCGCCAGTCTTCAAATAATACTCGGAGAGAAACACGTTCATGTAGCCCCAGCCCCACGTATCGCAGGCATTCGGATTCAACGACAAACTTGAGGGCGCAATCGAACGGGCATAGGTCTGCACACTCGCGTTGAAGTTGGTATTGCCGCTGGCCATCATCGCCAGACCCAAGACCGGGTTGCCAGGATTGCCCATGTTAAAACTCGCCGGCAGTTTATTGATGGCATTGGACAAGATGAGCGCGGACTTCGGGCAATCATACGGTGCCGTTGCGCTGTAAGCCATGTTCGACATCCCCATCTGAAGCGAAACGTCGGTGGAGACGCCCGCGCGCCAGCGTTTGATCTTCAATACACCCGTCGCGCTCGCCTCCGCCGCGCCAATCGCCCAGCCCAAACTTTTCCGCGAATCATTCGTGAAGAGAGGAACAGCACCCGCGCCCGCACTCGCGCCCAAAATCACGTCATCAATGGCCATGATGCCCGACGCCGGCGTGCCGGTGCCCACCGCAGTAACCAGAATCTGCCACGGGCTTTGCCCCGTCATCGTGCCGAAGTCGCCGACGTTGTTGTTCAGATTGGTGCAAAAAATCCACCCACGCATTCCCGTAGGCCCCAGATTGTAAGTCTGGGTGCGGTTAATCGTGGCGAGATCCGTGGTGGTGAGGTCCGGCGCGGTTTGCGCTTGGACTCCGGCGGGAATCGCCAGCGTCAGCAGAGCGAAACCAATCAGGGCTGATAATTTATTTTTCATGAGACAACTTGAACATATCCGGTTTGGTTACGAATGATAGTGAGACAACCATAATCACTGCGCTTCGATCCGATAGAACCGCTGCGTCTGACCCACCGTGTTCGTGTCGGTGATGGACATCGGCACGCCGGTGGAGGTCGCGCTCCAACCATCGGGCAGCGGGAAGTTCGGTGGCACAATCACCGGCAGCCACGCAACGTTCGTCATGGCACTCTTGTAAGTTAGGCGATACTTGAAGCCAGAAGTCGGCGCAAAGCTGAAGCTCGGCGACGCGCTCGACCATGACATAGCACTTCCCCGCAACGCCGGCGGCGACAGCGTGGCGAAACTCTGCACGTTGGTTGCCCACAGAACATCTAGCGACCAATATCTGCCAACTGCCCGCCGTCATCTTCCCTAACTCCCCCGAATTGGCGGACAAATCGCTCAACATCCACCCGCGCATTCCTGTCGGGCCAAGATTGTAATTCTTGACGGTGTTCAGCAGCGCAAGATTCGTCGTGGTGAGATCCAGCGGCGCCGCCTGAACCGCGCCTGAAAAACACGACACTGCCGCCAGCACCAAAAGAGGCACTGCTCTGCGCCAGTCATTAAAGATGTTCTTCATAGATTCTATCACGCTGCCACCGTCAACCGTTCGATAACCATCCACACTCAATCAGGACGTGCATTCTTATTTTTACATTTGCCTTCAAAACACGAGCCGGAGGATTACTCCTCCGGCCCCGGTGCTAAATACATTGTCAGTTGCAACTCAATACACTCTGCAGAAAATGGAGTCGCCCCTGTTCAAGAGCTTTGGTGTAACGAGCAGTAATGGTCATAGGTTGAATTTGGGTTCGCGCAAACTACCACAGCCACACGGCAGCAACGACTAGCATTTTGCGTCATCTGGTGTGCCATTTTGCGTTGAACATTTTACGCGGTGATGAGAAGCGAGGGAATTCCCCTTGGCCGCCAAGTCTTTGCGGTAATTGCACTGCACCAGATGGCGGGCTTCGGCGGGGTCGAATTGTAATTACGCGAGCTTCACTGGAAGGTGGCTTGCGAAAAGTGCGACACCATGCTTATCCATCATTGGAAACCGAGGAATTTGGAGTTGGCTCCAGAGGTAGGGCTCGAACCTACAACTTCGCGGTTAACAGCCGCGCGCTCTACCATTGAGCTACTCTGGATGCCGTGTTTGAACGGGCGCGCAATCTACAAACCACCTGTGACAGCGTCAATATTTTTCCCCCTCAATATTCGTGGTGGCGACACGGCGGCAAGGCTGTTTTAGACCGCCGCCCGCAATGCCACAGCCAGTTCCGCTGGCGTGAGCACAACGGGATTCGCCTTCATGCTGCTCGCAGTGCGCGCCTTCTCCACCAGTTCGGCAAGGTGCGCCTCGCCGATGCCGTAAGCGCGCAATGGCGGAATCTGCAAATCGGTAACCAACTCCCGCACCCACGCCACGCCCGCATCCGCCGTGGCGGCGGAATCGCCCGTGAGCAAAGCGGCGATGTGCGCGTAACGCCGCAAAGTTTCCAGCACCGCCGCTATTTCTTCATTCTTCATTCTTCCTTCTGCCTTCCGGCGCAGCGCGCCGATATTCGCCGCCATGACGTGCGGCAGCAGCGCCGCGCACACCGCCCCGTGCGGCGCGGGGAACATCCCGCCGATCGGCCCGGCGAAACCATGCACCGCGCCCAACCCCGCGTTCGCCAGTGCCAGCCCGCCGTGCAGACTTGCGATGGCCATGTCCTCACGCGCCTGCACATCGCGGCCATTGCGGAACGCTACGCGCAGCGAGCGCGCCGCGCGGCAGATGCCTTCCGCGCACAAGCTGTCCGTCATCGGATTCGCGCGGAGGCAGACGTAAGGCTCGATGAGTTGCGTGAGCGCGTCGAGGCCGGTGCTGGCGGTAAGCGCGGGCGGCAGGTCGTAAGTGAGTTCCGGGTCAATCACCGCCAGCCGCGCGAGCATCAGCGGACTGCGCAGGCTGACCTTCAACCGGTGTTCCGGCGCAGCCAGCACCGCGTTGCGCGTCACCTCCGCGCCCGTGCCCGCCGTCGTCGGAATCGCGATGAACGGCGCGGGCGGCTGCGTCAACGCCTGACCGCGCCCGATGATTTCCAGATAATCCCGCAACGCGCCGCCGTTCGTGAGCATTGCGGCGATGGCCTTGCCGGCGTCCATCACGCTGCCGCCGCCGAGGGCGATGATGAAATCGCACCGCTCCGCCCGCGCCCGCGCCACGCCTTGCTCCACCGTGGAAATTTCCGGCTCGCCCGCGACGACGAACGTCACCGCGCCCTGACCGTTCGCGCGCAGTTCGGCCAGCAACGGCTCTGCCCACCGCGGATTGCGCCCCGTGACCACGAGCGCACGTGCGCCGAACGCTTTCACGTCCGCGCTGACGCGGTGGATTGCGCCCGCACCGAAAACGATGCGCGTGGCGGTGGCGAATTCAAAGTTCATAGCGAATCAGTTGTTTTGCATCGGGGAGCGCGCCCGCCCCGGGCGCAGCGGGACGCGCCCCCGCGTTCCGCCACGAGCGCGCGGAAATCTCGCAAGGTTCGGAGGCGTGCAGCGCGTTCGGGTTCGGCGCGAGGGCGCGCCGAACTACAGCCGGGGCGGCTGTGCTCCCCAAAGCATCAACAGCCATGTTCCGCTCAAAGCTCATATCCGAACCAAACTATTCTGGACACGGTTC
>JANMJO010000086.1:0-5286 GCA_031371425.1 Verrucomicrobiales bacterium
CCGAGGTAGGTGTGACCACGGTTGCCGCCGAAAAACTTATCTTCCCACTGCATCACCATGCCGAGGTGCTGGTTGTTCAGGATGATTACCTTGGCGGCGATCTTTTCGATGTGCGCGGTGGCGAGTTCCTGCACGTTCATCAGGAACGCGCCGTCGCCGTCAATGTCCACGACCTGTTTGTCCGGGCAGGCGACTTTCGCGCCGATGGCGGCGGGGTAGCCGAAGCCCATCGCGCCGAGGCCGGCGCTGGTGAGGAACTGGCGCGGGAACTTGTATTGGTAATATTGCCCGGCCCACATCTGGTGCTGGCCGACGCCGGTGGTGATGATGGCGTCGCCGTGGGTCAGTTCGTAGAGCAGCTCGATGACGTATTGCGGGAGGATGACTTGGTCGGTCTCGCCGCCCATGTGATCCTTGACGTGCTGCGATTTCAACACCTCGTCGGTGACGCGGTATTTCAGCGGCGCCTTGGCTTTCCACGCCGCGATCTGTTTGTGCCAGGCGGGGAATTTCTTTTTGAGGGCTCGCTCGCGGAGCATGGCGTTCAGTCGGCGCAGGGCATACTTGATGTCGCTGACCACGGGCAGTTGCACGGGCTTGTTTTTGTTGATCTCGGATTCGTCAATGTCAATGTGGACGATGGTGCCGGTCTCGCAAAACTTTTGCACCTTGCCCGTCACGCGGTCGTCGAAGCGGACGCCGAACGCGAGCAGCAGGTCTGCGCCGGGCGTGACCAGCTTCGCCGCATCGGTGGGCGATGCCTTGGGTGCGAACTCGCCGCTCACGGCCCAGTTGGCGTAGGGCGTGCCGTGCATGCCGAGCCATTTGAGCGAGAGCGGATGTGTCTCCGGAAACGCGCCGCAGCCCATGATCGTGGTTGTCACGGGGATTTGCGTCAGCTTCTGAAACTCGCGCAGTTCTTCGCTGGCGTTGCTGCTGATGATGCCGCCGCCGCAATACAGCACCGGCCGCTCGGACTTCTCGATGAGGCCGATGATTTCGTTCAGCTCGATGTCGCTGGCGTGCGGTTCGGGGTGGTAGCCGGGCAGGTTGAGTTCTTTGCAGAACACCGGCTGCGTTTTGCCGAGCTGGATGTTCTTCGGCACATCAATCAACACCGGGCCGGGACGACCTGACACGGCGATGTAGAACGCCTCCTTCACGATGCGCGGGATGTCTTTGATGTCGGTGATGAGATAGCTGTGCTTCACGATCGGCAGCGTCATGCCGAAAATGTCCGTCTCCTGAAACGCGCCCTTGCCGATCATCGCCTGCGGCACCTGCCCGGTGATGGCCACCATCGGAATGGAATCCATGTAGGCGTCGGCGATGCCGGAGAGCAGGTTCGTCGCGCCCGGCCCGCTCGTGCCCATGCACACGCCCACCTTGCCGTTGGCGCGCGCGTAACCTTCCGCCGCGAACGCCCCGCCCTGTTCGTGGCGCGGGAGGATGGTGCGGATTTTCTTGGACCGCGTCAGCGCTTGGTGGATGACCATGCTCGCGCCGCCGGGGTAGGCGAAAATGGTGTCCACGCCCTCGCGCTCGAGGCAGGCCACGAGGATGTCCGCGCCCTCCATGGTCTGACCGATCTCGGCGCGTTCACGTTTGGCGACCGGCTTGGCGGCCTTGGTCTTGGCTGTTTCAGTTGTCTTGCTCATGTTTTCTTTTGGTTGAGGCCTGACATCGCGGATAACAAAAAACCCACGACGTTTAAGCCGTGGGTTCTTGTCGAAATTCACCTCACGCGCGACAAGAGCCAACGGCGTCGCTAACTACGACGACTAGGGCTGCCTGTTGCACAGTAAGAATCATGGCGGAAAAATAGAAGGCAAGTGACGGTCGGTCAAGCGCGATTTGATTATGCTAGTGCGAAAGGCAGCCGTATTTGGCCACCAAAACGAGGTATAAAACCACTCCGGCCACCAGCAGCCAGAAGCTGCCCTTGACCGCCATCAGAATGCCGGCAGCGAGAAGAAGTCCCAGCCCCAGATAGGTCGCGATGCTTAAAAACAATTTCATGGCCAGCAGACTACCAATCCCCCGCTCCGGTTCAAGCCTGAGTTCAACCGGGAGGGTCGGCATGTTGCCGACTCAAACTAATCAGGGACGGCGGCACGCCGTCCCTCCCGCCGATTGACGCCCGCCGATTGACGCCCGCCGCCGCAATGCTTACGCTGCCCCAATCTTATGAGCGACCTGCTGAATTCCCTCATCGAACTTATCCGCCGCACGTCCGCCGAAATCCCCGACGACGTCCACCGCGCCATCCTCACGTCGCTGGAGAACGAGAAGAAAAATTCCCTCGCGGCCAACGCGATGAAGATCATTGACCAAAACATCGCGCTCGCGAAAACCAAGTCGCAGCCCATCTGCCAGGACACCGGCAGCGTTTTGTTTTATGTGGACGTGCCGGTCGGCTACGACCAAGTCACCTTCGCCGAGACCGCGCGCGAAGCCGTGACGCTCGCGACGAAGAAAGGTTTTCTCCGCCAGAACTCCGTGGATTCGCTCACCGGCAAGAACGACGGCACGAACGTCGGCCCAGGCGCGCCGGCGTTTCATTTTCATCAGCATCGCTCGGCGGAAATTTCCGTGAAGCTGGTGCTAAAAGGCGGCGGCTGCGAAAACGTCGGCGCGCAATACTCGCTGCCGGACGACGCCATCCACGCGAATCGCGACCTCGACGGTTGCCGCAAGGCGATCCTCGACGCGGTGTTGCAGGCGCAGGGCAAGGGCTGCGGGCCGGGCGTGCTCGGCGTGTGCATCGGCGGCGACCGCGCGACGGGTTACGAGTTGAGCAAGACGCAATTCCTGCGGCTGATTCCCGACCGCAATCCCGTGCCCGAACTCGACGCGCTGGAGCAGGACGTTTTGAAAACGGCAAATGAACTCGGCATCGGCCCGATGGGATTTGGCGGCAAGACCACGCTGCTGGGCGTGAAGATTTGCGCGGCGAACCGCGTGCCCGCGTCGTATTTCGTGAGCATCAGCTACATGTGCTGGGCGTATCGGCGTCAGGGCGTGACGCTGGATGCGGCGGGGAAGATTGGGGCATGGCTTTATTAAAAACTAAAATGAGAAAGCCAAAGCAAAAATCAAAGCTCGCAACTCTGGCAGACTGCCAGCGTGAAATTTCCGTCATGGTGGAACGCTCAAAGACGAGATTGATTGCGCCGACTTTAACTTTGGGACTGTTGCAATCTTATGTGGGAAATAACAAAACGATTTTCTCCGAGCGCGAAACCCAAGCAGCATACGCTCTTGCCGTTAAGCATCTGCAAAAATTTATGGGACACGGTTTGCACATTGGCGCGAAATGGGAAGATGCCTATTCACGGCGAACTCTGCCGAAGTATCAAGTTCTCAAGCCGCTCGAAAATGGATACGAATTGCTCGCGCCATATACAACTTTCAGCACGCAATTGATTCCTTGGATTGAAAGCACAATCCGCAAATACATCGGATTGAAACTCGGCAACATTCCAAAACTTGAGGACAAGCAGTTCCGTGCAAAACTTGCAACAAACCGTGAGTCATTCCTGCAACTCCTTAAACGAAACATCGAGCTTAACCCGGCCAACTTTGAATTTATTTGTTTTGCCGTGCTGCGGGTGCATCTGGAAAAGTTTGCCTGCAAGATTTACCGCGACTCGCGCGCGTCTGCCCATGACAAGGGCGTGGACATTTCCACAAACTTTGGCGTTGTTTACCAAATCAAGAAGCTCCGCGTCGTCAACCAGAAGACTTGCGATGCGATTGTCTCGGAACTTCAGGCCAATTTCGACCGGCAGCGGCTCGAAGACGGCAATGTCATTTTGGTAATTGATGACATCCACAAAGAATTTAGAGAATTCCTCATCAACATGAAAATTCAATCCATCTCCAAGTTTGAGTTGATGAAGCTGGCTCAACAATTCGATGACGAGGAAGACCGAGAAAAAGTGCTGCGGATAATCCACGATGAATTCCGCCGTGAATACGCCAGCGTTATCAAATGAGATATGAACAGAAACTCACTTAATAAAACAGAACGCGATTCAGTTGCGCGATTGCAGACGCGATTAGATTCGATGCGAAAGCAGTTGGGTATTTCGGAACGCGGCCAAGTGCTGTATCGGTTTGACGCAAGCTATTGCGACGAAGAAATCATTCTCGTAGAAGCGGATGGTTTTGGCGGAGCGGTGTTGCGAGTAGTCGAAGGTAACTACCCAGCGGACTTTCTGACGCGCGAAGAGCAAGTTTTTAAAACCGAATACGAGGCGGTAATAGCGGCAGAACTTTTCCACCAAAACGTCGCAGCTTAAAAACAATTCCAGCCATGACCAGTTTGAGTTTTCCCTCCACCGAAGAAAAAATTCGCGCGCTGAAAGCTGGCGACGCGGTTGTTTGAAATGGAATCCGTTTACATCGAGACGAGCGTGGTGAGTTATCTGGTGGCACGGCCCAGCCGTGAGCCGGTGACGGCGTGGCGTCAGCAACTCACGAACGAATGGTGGGTGGAACGGCGCGGGCTGTTCGCCTGTGTGATTTCGCAGGAAGTCATCGCCGAGGCGTTGGAAGGCGATGCCAGCATGGCGGCGAAACGGATGGAGGCGTTGCGGGATTTGCCATTGATTGCCGGTGGTTCGGAAAGCGCCAAGCTCGCGGCGGATTTGCTGGCGCACGGAATTTTTCCCGCCAACGCCCGCGCGGACGCGCATCATCTGGCGGTCGCGACTTGCGCGGCGGTGGATTATCTGCTGACGTGGAATTACCGGCATCTGGCCAACGCGCAGGTGTTGCACCGGCTGGAGAAATTTTTGACCGAGCGCGGACTGCACTTACCGCGTGTTTGCACGCCGGAAGAACTTATGGGAATATAAAACCATGAAAGCTGATCCGATTCTCGAAGAAGTCTGGCGCATCAAAGATAAATTGTCGCGCGAGATGGCCGCCGACCCGTCGGCTTATTCCGCGAAGCTGGACGAGATTGCCAACGCCGAGGAAAAGGCGGGGCGCAAAGTCATCCGTTCGGCTGCGGAATTGCAGCAACTCGTGGCGCAGCGGGAACGTCAGCACGCCGAGGAATCTGCGTTCGTTCTCAATGACAAGCCGCCGGGCAAACGTTAATTGAATTTTGTCATGACGGCTTGCGGCAGAATAAAGACATGAAGACTAATCCGATTCTCGAAGAAGTCTGGCGGATCAAAGACCAACTGGCCGCCGATGCGGGCTATGACATTGACCGTTTTTTTGAAAACCTGCGGAAGTGGGAAGCGGAACATCCGCACACCGGCCCGGTGGTTC
>JANMJO010000089.1:0-30348 GCA_031371425.1 Verrucomicrobiales bacterium
GTCCGCAAAGCCTACGAGCTCAAGGTGAGCTTCGAGCAGACCGACGCGCTCAAGGAAGTCGAGCGCTACACCATCTTGAGCGCGATTGACAAGCTCTGGCAGGAACATCTCTACGAGATGGACAGCCTGCGCTACAGCATCGGCCTGCGCGCGCACGGCCAACGCGACCCGCTCATCGAATACAAGGCCGAAGCGTTCAAGATTTTTGACGAGCTGATGGTCAACATCAAGACCGAGATTTGTCACAACATTTTCCGCAGCGCGTCGAGCATGATGGCGTTCGAGAACTTCCTGAAGAACGTGCCGCAACAAATGCTGCACCAGAGCGCCAGCGCCTTTCCCACCGCGCAGGACAACTCCAAGCAACGCGCGAGCGATGTCGTGAGCGAAGCCTCCGCGCAAGTTGCGGCGGAAGCCAAAGCCAAACCCATCCGCACCGGTCCGAAAGTCGGACGCAACGACCCCTGCCCCTGCGGCAGCGGCAAGAAATACAAGAGCTGCTGCGGGAAATAATCATCCGTGAAACCAAAATTACAGATGCGCGATGGTCAACTTGCAGCAATGAGCTCAAAGCATTTCTTCGGCTACCAACTTCCCGCACCGCCGGAAGTCGCCGAAGTCATCAGGCAGAACTTTGAATGGTAACAGCACACCCCATTCACTCCGTAAAAAATGGCGCCGTCGTCGGCGACCACACGCTCCGCCTGCAGTTTTCCGACGCCACCGAGCGCGTCATCAACTTTGAGCCGGTGCTGCGTGGTGAAATTTTTGGCGCGTTGCGCGACCCAAAATTTTTCAGCCTGGTCCGCCTCGACCCCGAAGTCTGCACCATCGTCTGGCCGAACGGCGCGGACTTCGATCCCGCGACCCTTCACGACTGGCCGGCGCACGCCGCCGAACTCGCCGCCCGCGCCAAACGCTGGGAACTCTGCGCCGCCTGACCCGTCATGTTCAAACGCCTCGGCCAGTTCCTACTCATCGGCGCAATCGCCACGCAGGCTGCAGCGTGTGACTTCTGCTCGGTCTATTGCGTCTGCGAGGCGCAGGGCACGGGCAAGGGCTTCTTCGCAGGGGCGGCGGAGCAGTTCACGCACTTCGGCACGATGCAACTGGACGGTCACAAAGTGGACAACGAAGCTGGCCAGTGGCTCGATAGTTCCATCGCGCAGTTGTTCGCGGGCTACAACTTCACGGAGCGGTTCGGTGTGCAGTTCAACCTGCCGGTCATCCACCGCGCGTTCAAGCGGCCAGAGGGTTTCGCGATGGATCGCGGACACGAATCCGGCCTCGGCGACGCGTCTCTAACGGGCAGCTTCGTCGTGTTCGAAAAGCGCAGTGAGGCGTTCACGGTGCGGTGGAGCGTGCTGGGCGGAATCAAATTGCCCACCGGCAATTCGACGCGCATCGCCGAGGAATTTGCCGAAGTCGAAGTGTCCAGCGCGCCGGAGAGCGGCATTCACGGCCACGACCTCACGCTGGGCAGCGGCTCGGTGGATGGCATTGTCGGCAGCAGTTTGTTTGCGCGCTGGAAGCAGTTGCTCGTCACGGCGAATCTGCAATACAACGCGCGCACGGAGGGCGATTACGATTATCAGTTCGCCAACGACTTGACGTGGTCGTTCGCGCCGGGCGGCTATCTTATCTTGAACGAGAAACATTCGCTGGCGCTGCAACTCGTCGTCTCCGGCGAGGACAAGGGCATGGACACTTTCCAAGGCGCGTCTGCGGCGGACACGGCGATGACGAGCGTGTATCTGGGGCCGCAACTGACTTACACTTGGTCGGAGAAGTTGAGCGCGCAGGTGGGCGTGGATTTGCCGGTGTTGCTGGATAATTCCGCATTGCAAGCGGTGCCGGACTACCGGATTCGCGCGGCGGTGAGCTGGCGGTTTTGATGGCGGGATGAGGAAAATCTGGCAGCCGTCAGCGGGCTATTTTTCAAGCAGCGCTTGCACGGCGGCTTCGGTGACGGCTGCCGGATGCCCCTGATAGCAAACAATCCCGGCGCGGTCGATGAGCAGCACTGCGGGCACGCTGGTGATGCCCGCTGTGTGCAGGAGGTTGGACTTGGTGTCGCCGCCGTGGCTGAACTGGATTTCCGGCGCGGTCATCTGCCGAACTTGCGCGGCGGTTTCAGTCGTCACGCCGATGACGGCGATGTCCTTGGTAAATTTCGCCTGCAAATTGTTCATATCGGCGATGGCGCGGCGGCAGGGTTCACTGCGGCTGTTCCAGAACAGCACGAGGGTGAACTTGTCGGCGGACGGCGCGGGCTTCTCGGAATACCACTCGAGCACGGGCAGCGGCGGGGCGGGCTTGTTCAAAAGGGAGTTTTCGCCGACGGGGTCAGCGAGCCTGAAAGTGACGTTGGCTTCTGCGATCTCGGCTTCGGCGGCGGCCTTCCGTGCGAGCGCCCGCTCCCAGGCGCGCTGGCTGGCGGTCTGCTGGTAGAGCAGCGTGTCGGCGTCCTGCTGTCTTTCGGTCCGTTCCGAACGCAGCGGATCGTAATGAAACCGCTTCTGCAGTTCCGTGGACAGGTAGCGCAATTTGATGTTAGAGATACCGGTGCTGTGCTTGAAGAGCACATCCGTGGCGCTGACGTCGAGGATGACGGCGTCCTTGTAAACGGTGTCGCCGATGGCGAGCGCGGCGAATTTCAGCTCCGCGCGGGCGGCGATGCAAATCAATCCCATTGAAACCATCCATAAAAGTCGGCGTGACATGGCTTGCGTATGCCGGAAGGGAAACATATTTGCAAGCTTTGTCCCTCGGCGCAGATTTCAAAAACGCGGGAAGCGGGTGCTCAACCCGGAATCACGCGGCGGTCTTTTCTGAAGCCGACGACCGGGGTGGTTTTGACGGGTGGAGTTTTAATGCCGCCGTTCAGGCTGATGCTCAGACCAATCAACCCCGTGAAGGCGAAGAGATCATAATTCAATGCCCCAACGACCCCAAAGAACATGACTGTCCGCATTAGAAAACAGGCGAGCAGGAGCGTGTTGATGCGCTTTAACTCCGGCTCACCATACCGGTAATTACGATAGAAAGCCCACCCCGAAGCCCCCAAAAACCATAGGAATGCCAGCGCGCCAAAAATTCCGAATGGAATGATCACAGATAGAGGACCGCTGTGATAATCTCCCGCCAACATGGCCACTTCCGCCGTGTCTCCCCGCCCGCTCATGACGAGATTTTGGGCCAGTTCCAAATCATCGCCCCGGATGGCGTAGCCCTTGCCCAACCACAGGTAATTCGGCACTTCCGGCAGCAGCAGCTTCCACATCCGCAACCGCCATTCTGTGGAATCCTGCGCGTCCGCAGCCACAACCGAATCCACCCTGATCGGCAAAAAGCTGAATGTCCGCTGCACCGACAATGGCAATTGGCTCATGAACGGCAATACGACCGCTGCCACCATGATCAGCCCAACAATCAGAATTGGCAGATACCGGGTTCGCAACAGCCCCTCAAAATAAAACACAAAGGCAAAGACCAAAATCATCGAAATAAGTATGGAGCGGAAGCCGCCCAACAGTCCCAATATCACCAGCAGAATCAACAACAACGACCGCCAGAAATTCCGCAACCCCGCCAATCCCCGGATGCCGTAACAAGCCAGCAGAAAATAGAAAATGTAGCTCGCCGCCGCCCCCAACCCGCCCAACCGGCCGATATTGCGCCCCGTCAGATTTCCAGCCTCCTGAAACGCAGTCAAATCCGGTGGAAACAGCAAGAAAATAAAGTAATATGAGGGGTTAACCACCGTCACCAAATTGGCGATCGCCGCCGTGATGCCAGCCAGAAAATATAATCCAACATACCGTCCGGCATCCGCCACGGGGATGCGGCGGGCGATAAGCGCAAAAAAACCGACAATTCCCAGCAGCACCATCAGATATCGCTTGCCGCCATAAGTCCCGCTCCCGGCCGCGCGAAAACTGATTCCGCCCGTCAAATGCGCCGTTCCCAGAACCACTACTGCCAACACAATCAACGGCAGGATTACCGACCCAGCCGACATGAATTTTATCCCCCGGTTCAAAGCCCGCTGAAAAATTGAAATCCCCAGACTCACCCCCGTCATGAGCATCCAGAGCTGCAAATCCCCGGGTAAAAAAAACGCCACCGCGCTCAAATTCCAGCTCAACACCAGCAACGGATGATGCCAGCGCATCACCAGCGGCAGCGCCAAGACCCCAAAAACCAGCCCCACCACCATTAATGTTTCCCGGTTTTCTGGCGTCGCTAGGAGAATGCCCAGAAAAATGGCCAGCACTAGGCAGGTGCCATAGATCACCAAACCCCGGACGACATTAAACTGGTTGGACATCACACGCGGCGAGTAGAATCAAAAATTCGACCGTCCGCAAACTGTTTTACCGGACGTCGCCCTGACCGGATTGGCTGCTGCGGCAAATGCCCTCATACAACCGCACCAAATCCGGCCAGATCCGCGCCGCGTCGAAGTGCGGTCGGATTTGTGCCGCGATCTTCGCGCGGTGCTCCGGCTGCCGCCACGCCCGCGCCGCCAAAGCCCGTTCCAAAGTCGCCGTCAAAGCCGGCACGCTCAAATCCTCCACCAAATCTCCATAGCCAAACCGCCGGAGGTAATGCCCCGGCCCGCTGTTGTCGTAGCACACCGGCCACAACCCCATCGCCAGCGCCTCCTTCAACGCCGTCGGGCCGGTATCAATCCGCGTCGGCAGCAGAAACACGCTCGAGGCATGCATCAGTGCAACCAACTCCGCCGGATTCAACTGCGGATGATGCCGCACCCGCGATTCCAAATTCGCATCTGCGATCCACCGCTGCAGCCGCGCTACCGCCGGTGCCGAACCATTCCCCACCACCGCCAGTCTCCAATCAACCGGGGCGCCCGCGCGGAACGCCGTCAGCGCATCCCAGATCCCCTTACGCTCCTCGACACTGCCCAAAAATAAAATCTGCCGGGCCGCCCCATCAGCCGGTGCGGCGCGGAGAAATTCAGAACGGATTGGATGCTCGATGACATGGGTCGCCGCCGTCTTCAACATCGGGCGGGCCGACTCCAGCGAATACTCATTCTCGGCAACCACGTGCCGCGCCCGCGCCAGCACCATACGTTCCGCCCGCGCCGCCAATGCCGTCGGCCACGGCATCCGCAGCCGTTTGCGATAGGTGTTCAGGTTGCCTTGGATTTGGATCAGATGCCGCTCCGGCGCCAGCTTCAACGCCGTCAGCGCGTAAGAATCCTCCGTGCCCCAACCATGGATGACCTCCGGCTGCAGCCGCGCCACCAGTTCGCGGAAATACCGCCAGTCGAATTGAAACAAACAATAGACCCGCGCCCGCGCCCGCACCGGCACCAGATGAAAATGCGCTCCCTTATAAAAGAAATCCCGCGGTGCCGTATGCCGCGCCGTCCGACAAGCGATGTGCAATTCCACCCCTGGCGGCGGGGGCAAGTGCCCCAGAATCCACGACCACGCCGCGTACGCGCCGTGATCCTCGCCGCGCAAAACCTCGTCCTGCACCTCGCGCGGCAGACCGCATATCCAAAAGACTCGCATTGATACCTTCCCGCAAGCCGCCTAAAGTGGGCCGCGATTCAGCGAGACAAATTAAGCAATCCCATGACACTGGCAACCAAACTCGCACTCTATTTTCAGGCCGCCGCCGCCCGCCGCTCCCTCCACTGCCGCGGCCTGCCGCTGTTGCCGAAACGCTCCCTCCACTCCCGCGCCGCCTACAACTCGTTCATCGTCTGGATTGCCCAGCTGAAATTAAAGTCCGCCGCCACCATCATTGACATCGGCGCGAATCACGGCGATTTCGCCGCCGCCGCAGGCGACATTTTTCCGCAGGCGAAAATTTTCCTCGCCGAACCCCTGCCCCGGATGCAACGCCACCTGGAGTCCCTCATCCGCGAACAAAACCTGCCGTGGCGACTCTGGCCTTTCGCTCTCGGCCACGAACCCGGCCGCTTCACCCTCCACGTGGACGACCACAACGACGCCGTCGGCAGCCTCACCGGCTTCAGCGAGAGTTACCTGAAAGCCAACCCCGGCATCCGCCCCACCACCACCGTCGAATGCGAAGTCCGCACCCTCGACGCCGCCGCCGCCGCTGCAAACATCGGGCAGATTGACCTGCTCAAAATCGACGTTGAGGGCTTCGAACTCGAAGTTCTCAAAGGCGCCAGTGCCGCCCTCGCCCGCACCACCGCCGTCGTCGTCGAAGTCTCGCTCATCCGCAAAACCGGCGCGACTAACCCGCTGCTCGCCACGCTCGAAATCCTCGCCGGCCACGGCTTCAGCATCGTCCAGATACTCCCCGCGCTCCACGACCCGCTCGAGCCGTGGCGGCCCTGCGAATACAACGTCCTCGCCCGCCGCCCCGCACAGCCATGAGTGCCCCGCCCCGCATCACGCTCGCCAGCTTGGATTTTCTTTGGCTCGGGCGGCAAGCGTTGCGCCTGCAACAGGAAAACCTCCTGCGGAACTTCTATTCCACCCGCGTCCGGCCCGCCGTGGAAAAAATCGCCCCGGCCCACGCCCACAGTTTTTGGCCCGGCCACTACAGCTACCGCGTCTGGCAGATGTATCTCCAAACGCTCACCGGCCACCACGGCTATCTCCAAATCTGCCGCGCCTTCGACCTCTGGCTGCGCACCGTCATCGCTTGGGACACCGACATCCTCACCATCCTCTCCGGCGTGGGCCTCCACACCCTGCGCGCGGCAAAGAAGCGCGGCATCAAGCTCGTCGTGGACTGCGGCTCCACCCACACCGACTTCCAACACGCCATCCTCCTCGAAGAATTCCGCCGCAACGGCCGCACCACCCCGCTCTTTCCGCAAGCCTACCGCGACCGCGTCCGCGCCGAATTTGAACTCGCCGATCACATCCTCATCCCCTCCGACTTCGTCGCCCGCACCTTCATTGCCAACGGCGTGGACCCCAAAAAACTTCTCCTCGCCCCCTACGGCGCCGACCTCGGCGTCTTCCAGCCCAAGACCGAACCGCGCGGCCCGCGCCCCTTCCGCGTCATCTGCCCCTCCGGCATCAACCTCCGCAAAGGCGCCCGCGTCCTCGCCGAAGCCTGGCGGAAACTCAACTGGCCCGACGCCGAACTCGTCTGGATCGGCGCGGTCACGCCGGAAACCAAGCACCTCTTCACCACGCCCCTGCCCGGCCTGCGCTTGGAAGCCCATCGCGCGCCTGCGCAACTCGCCGAACTCTACCGCTCGTGCGATGCCTTGGTGCTGCCATCCTTCGAGGAAGGCCTCGCCCGCGTGCTGCTCGAAGCCGCCGCCTGCGGATTGCCCCTCATCGTCACGCCCAACACCGGCGCGGAAAACCTCCTCACCCCCGGCGCACCCGAAGGCTGGCTCATCCCCGTCAACGATGTGGACGCCCTCTGCGCCGCGCTCACCGCCGCGCGGGAGCAACCGGAGCAAACCTTCGCGCTCGGCCAACGCGCCGCGCGGAAAGTGCAGACGGGATTTTCCTGGGCCGACTACGGCGAGCGCACGCTCGCGCACTACCGGAAGATTCTTGAAAACCGCACCAGTGGTTAAAGGCGGGCGAGATATTTCCGTTTCCAGAACACCAGCCGCCGCTGGAAACCGGCGGGCAGCAGCCCCACCGTCGCCGCGTAGAGCCGCGCCCGGACTTGCCGCCGGAACTCCACCGCGCGCCGGACGGGCGTGAGCAATTGAGCGTCTCCCGCCGCCGCATACCAGTCGTTCAGACCCGCATGCAAAAAACACCGGTAACCCTGCGCCGCCAGATGCCGGCGGACGCGCCGGTCCTGACCGCCGCTGTTGTCTTCCACCACCAGCACCCGCGGCCGCCATCGCGCCAGATCAAATCCTTGCAGCACCTCCAACTCCGCGCCCTCCACGTCAATCGTGGCGAAATCCAGCCGGGCAATTCCCGCCTCCTGCAAAAGGTCACCCACCGGGCGCACCGCCACCGGCACGCGCTCGATCGTCGCGCCGTCCTGCAACATCCGCGCGAGATGCGCCTCCGTCGGCAGCATCGTGGAAAGATATTCCGCGCCCTTCGCGATCACGAATTCCACCGTGCCCGCCGCGCGGCCCGCCGCGCACGCGAACACCTGCGCCCGCCGGTTGGTTTTGGCCTGCGCCGCCAGCGCGGGGTTGGCCTCCACGAGCACGCACGCCCAGCCGCGCCGCTCGAAGTGCAGCGTGGTACTATCCTGCAACCCATCCAATACGCCGACCTCCAGACACACGCCCGCGGCTTGACCCGCGAAAATTTCCGCGAGCAACACGTCTTCGCCGGTCTGGGCATGAAAGGGTTCGTTCATTCGGGGTTCAACTCATGGCCGCCGCGCGGCCGCCTGCCGGAAGCACTCGTATAATTTCCCGCGCATCGCGGCGGCATCGAATTCGACGCGCGCGCAGCGGATGATCTCCGGCCCGTGCCGTTCTGCCGGCGCGGCGACGGCCAGCGCGGATTGCAATTGCGCGGCGAGCGTTGCCACGTCGGCGGCGCTGGTGCTGCATCCCACGTCGTAGCGCGCCGCCATTTTCATCACGCTGCTTTCAGGATGGCCGAGTGTGATGACCGGCAGCCCGGCGGCGAGGTAGGCGATGAACTTGGTCGGGAAGCTGAAACGGTTGTAGCGCGGATCGGCATCCGCCAGTGCCATCGGCGAAAATCCCCAGTGGCATTGGCGCAGTTCGGCGCGCAGTTCGGCTTCCGGCAGATTGCCGATGACGCTCATCCACGCGGGGTCAAACCACGGCGCGGCGGCAAACGCGTTCGCACCGAAAAACCGCAGGCGGATGGGCCGGCGGTTGACTTCCCGGAGCCGCCGCAACGCCGCCACGAACAGGGCGAATTCTTGTTCGACCAAAATCGAGCCGGCGTAGGCGATGCGGATTTCATTTAACGGCGCGGTGGAAGCAGTCGCCGCGAGCGCGTCCAATTCCGCCGACTCCACGCCGAACCGGATGATGGCGGCGGCGGCCTTGCCGGTGCGCTGCTGCAAATCGTCCGCCATTTCCTGCGAGATGGCGTCCGCCGTCGCCGCGCCGGCGTAGAGCGCATCCGCCTGCCACGCCAGCCGGACGCAACGCTCCGCCCCGAAACGCCGGGGGTTGTCATGCACGTCCACATAATCGTGGAGGCTGACGTGGCAAGGCGACTTCGTTCCCGTAACGGCTGCGTGGAGCGGCGGGATGCTCCAGTTGTGCGGGATGACCCACACGGCGTCGGGCCGCAGTTCGCACAGCGTGCGGCGCAGGTGGTTCGCCGCGCCCGGCGACCAGACATTTTCCAGCAGTGCGGACTTGAGCGTGGTGAATTTCCGCTGCGGGTAGAGCTTGGCGGGGATGGCAGCGCAGCGGTGTTCCCGAACGCGCTGACCAAAGCGGCCATCTGTTTCCGGCAGGCAGCTCCACCAAAAAAGATTTTCCGCCGGCCAGTCCTTGAGCATTTGGCGCACGACGGCCGGGCCGCCGCCGGAGGCGTTGGGCGGGAATTCGGTGGCGACGAGTAGTTTCATCGGCGGCGCAGAAAAGTGTGGTCTTGATGGACGTGGTGAATCAATTGATAACCCGCCCGGCGCAAACTCAAAAGGGCGCGGACCATCTCGCTGCGGGCGCGGCCAAACGCCGGGCCGTGATGAAACTCCACGCAGAGCTGCCGGACATCCAGGTTTTGCGCGAGGATGTCCTGAATCACTTCATACTCGCAGCCTTCGATGTCAATCTTGAGCAGGTCAATGTGCCGCCAGCCGAACTCGCGCATCAGTGAAGCCAGCGAACGGCAGGGAAATTGAAGTCCGGCCGCCGCATCTGCCTGACCGCCACGGAACGAACCTTCCGCCGCATCGCACGGCGGCGCGAAATTCAAAATACCGTCTTTGCCCGCCAAACCGACCGGCAGAAAGCGCAATGCCGTTTCCGGCAGCCGGCATTTTTCGACGGTGGCGATGCCTGTGGGGGACGGGTCCAACAAGACGACGCGGCAGCCGAAACGTTTTGCGAGCGCGGCTTCAAACGAGATGTCGTGCCCCGCGCCAGCGCAGAGGACGTTGCTGGCAGAATTCAAACCGGTTTCGCAAATCGTCCACTGGCATTCCGTCCCGTGCCGGCGCGTGGCGCCACCGGGCTTCGTCAGCCACCAGTAGAACAAGTGGAATCGAAGGTCTTTGAAAAGGCGCACGACACTCATGGCTTACGGTTTCGGCTGCCGTCGTTGCTCCCGCCAAATCGCCAACCCCAGCAGGAAATGATGCAGGCCCGGATTCAGGCAGGCGGAAGGCCGGGGGAATTCCTCCGCCCGCACCATGTCCTTGAATTGACAGAGCGGAAACCACACCAAGCTTTTGAAGCCATGGCGTAGTGGATGCCGCCGGATGTATTTCCAGGGCGACGGCCATTCTTCAGAGTGCCAGCGCCAGCAATTCAGCTCCGCCACCGGCCGCAACAGCGACAGCGCAACGACGCGCCGCCAGCGATAGGCCTGTTTCCGAAAGAGAACGTTGCGAGTGCCGTAACTTTTCCGCTGAGGTTGATGACACAAAATATGGTTCAAAGGCAGCCAATCACCATCGGGAACAGGCGTCATCTCCACCATGCCCACAAACCGAATGCGCTGTTTATGAAACAGAAAGTTGCGCCCGTCCGGCCAGCGGCGCGTGACGGCACGGCGGCCATCCCACAGCGGCCAGAGGCAGGTGTAGCCGGAAATTTCCGGCGGCGGTTCGGGGGCGCGGCGGAATTCCTGCAACCACGCTTTCAGTTCGGTGCTTGGAAATTCATCGGCGTCCAACCGCAGAATCCAGTCGTGCCGCGCCTGTTCCCAGGCGAACGGCCAGTGCGGCTCCTGCTGGAACGCGCGAGGGCGCTCAAAAAACCGCCCGCCGGCGGCTTCGACAATCGCCTTCACGCCCGTTGTGTCCGGCCCGTCATGGACAACCACGAGATCATCGAAGCAGCTCGCCGCGTGACGGAACAGGTGCGCCAACAAATCGCGTTCGCGGTGCAGGCAGATGACGAGGCTTATGGCAGGCATGAGAAGTTCGGTGCGTTCATTTCACAGGCGGCACCGCACGCAATTGTCCCAACAGAATCCTTTTCAGTTCGGGATGGCGGTCATATTGATGCAACACGTTGACGACTTGCCCGGCATCGTTGACCACAAGGCCTTGTTCGCTGAAACGAATGTTACCGGCAGACATCGGACCAGTGGTCATCACCGGCCCGCGCCGGTTTTCGTGAATCGTGACATTGGGCAGCCGGTCCTCGCGCAACAGATAATTGTGGACACCCTGATCGCCGGCGACTTCAGCCAGGCTCAACACCTGCATCGTTGCCTCCACCATTTGCGACAGATATTCCATGATGGCGGCGGTGTCTCCGAAGGTGGTGCCGGCGCAGGCAACGGTATGGTGGCGCATCCGCTCGAATACAGCCTGGCCAAACTGGCTGGTTATCCAGCCGATATGATGCCGGCACTGGCCAATCTTGTTGGTTTCCTCCTCCAGAAAAAAGTGGACGCCGGGCGCAGGATTCCAAGCAAACGGATCGGCCTGAAAAAAGACATCGCGGCAATCCGTCAGAAATACGCGGTCATATTCCTGCCGGTGCTGCCGCAAATAATCCAGATACAACAAATGCCGGCGGTAAAAAAGATGGAAGACCGCATGGGCTAGTCTTTCCTTGAACGCCAGCGGCAGGCGGCTGGCAAACAACAGACGGCACAGCGGCCACAGCCGGGCCAGCCTTTGCTTGACGTGCTTGCTACGGAATTGGAAGGGGACGACGATGACCCCGTTCTGCCGAAGCCGCTCCAGCACGACAGCCTCGAGCGCACTTGCAAAAAAAACCACCTTCCCGTCGTAGCCGGTGCGCCGCAGCGAAGCCAGAAAGGTATCTGCATACGCGACCCCCACGCGGTGGACGGTGGTCAGAATGACATCGCGGCTGGACATGGTTGGAAATCTGTCACCCGATGCTACCGGACAGGGGTTTCCTGGCGAGGACATAACAACTGAACCGGCTGACCGCAGGGGGAACGTCCGCCATCGCGGCGGATGTCTGCACTATTTCCGCCCCGAGCTGTTCATAATACCAGACCAGGTCCTCGCGGCGCACCATGTGGACGGCATCCGTGTCGCTGGCAAACTCAATCCCCTGCAGAATGCGCGGCCGCAAATTGATCCAAAAAGCTCCCGGCGGCTCCGCCAGAGCCCGCTGTTTCCACCGCGGCGCGTTACGTTTCAAGTCCAGCAGGTGTCCGATCACATCTGGCAGGTCAAAGCGCTTCAGCTTTTCCCGCAACCGCCGGGGCGTGCGCCCAAAAAAAATGCTCGGCGCATAACCCGGACAGTTGACGAATTCCGGGCAGATGATGGCGACCAGGCCGCCGGGACGGCAATATTGCCAGAGCAATTTCAAGTAGGCCGGCGGATCGGCGATGTGCTCGATGGTGAACAAGCTTGCCACCAGGTCAAAGGTGTTTTCCATTGCCGTTCCGATGGGAAAAAACCGGGCGCGCGGAAACTTGCGGCGATTGGCCGCCAGCAATTCCGCGCTGAAATCCAAACCGGTGTAGCTGCCGCCCTGCGCCTCGACGTGCGGACACAGATGCGCCGTGCCACAACCCACCTCCAGCACGGAGTTACCCGGCTGGACCCGCCCCACGAGGTCGCAATGAAACGGCTGCTCCCGGGGCGTGTAGTGCTGCGCGGCATTGTCGGCAAATTGATAATAGCTCGGCGGCGGGCTCCGGTAAAACGCCACCATGGCCTGCTCCAATCCCGCAATTTCACCGGCGGAAAGTTCCGCCCGGCGGCGCAAGTGTATGCTCATAATTCAAATTGGTTGCCAGTTTCGCCACAGATTCGCCAGTTGCCCGCGCAGCAACCACGCCGCCGCCAGCCCGGCGTGCAATCCCGCCGGCAGTAGCAGCCAAAGCGACTCGCGCGGCCAGAGCCAATATCCCGGCAGCAGCGCCGCCGCCAGCAGCGCCTGGCCCGCCACCGTGTTCCAAGTGCGGCGGCTGAACCAACCTCCGGCCCCCACGAGCCGTATCACAAAAATATCCTGCGCCAAAAAAACCACCCGGCTCGCGAGAAATCCATACGCCACTCCTACCACTCCGCCAAACCGCCAGCCCAGATACACCCCCACCACCGTCAGCAACCCCGCCGCCGTGGTGAATAGCAGCGATGCCCCCATGCGGTTCAGCGGCCCCAATTGCGCCCCCGAAACACTAGCCACAGCGGTGATGCAATAGGCCGCGATGATCGGCGCAATCAGCGGAGACACCAACGCGCCAAGTTCCGGCCCCAGCCAGACCCGCAACAGCACTGGATGCCACGCCGTCATCCACAACGTCGCCAGCAGATACCAGCCGAAAGTAAATTGAAACATCTCGTCGTAAATCGCCGCCGCCGAACTACGGCGGTCCGCGTCCCCCGCCGTGCGGCTCGTGTTGTGAAACACCGGACCCATCACCGCCACGCTCAGGTTCTGCAACCGCCCGCCAATATTGCTGCTGATCGTGTAGTGTGCAAAATCCGCCGCCGCCGCCAGCTTGCCCAACGCCAGCCGGTCAATCGACCCGAACACCGCGCCAGCCAGCAACGTCGCAAAAGTCTTCCCCGTATAGGCTGCCATCTCGCGCAACCGCTCCCGCCGCGCCGCGCGAAATTCAAACCCCAGTTGATACCCGCGCCGGCAGTATCCCGCCATCACCGCCAACTGCGCCACCCCGACCAACGCCGTCCACACACAGACCCAAAGCGGATTGTGCGTGCTCCGCGCGATGACGATCGCCGGCAGCACCTGCAACAAACTCGACCCCACCCGGATCAGCCCGGAAAATTTGAAATCAAGATGCGCCTGCAATAAAATGTTCCAGAACTGCCCATAGTAGCTGAAGAATAGGCTGAATGCCCCCGCCACAAAACAGCCGCGCAGCAGCCCCACGTTCTCCGGTGCGACCTGAAACCATTTTGGGCCAAACGCCGCTCCCACCAAACCAAAGCCCAGCGCCATCACCGCCAGCAATGGAATCGCCACCACGTTGCCGCTGCCCCAGTATTCCCGGACGGCGGCGGTTTCTCCCCGCCCCAGTGCCACGCCGATGTAACGTCCCACCGCCACGCCCAATCCCATATCCGCAAACCCGAACAACCCCGTGAACGTGATCACATAAAACCACAACGCATACATCTCCGCGCCCAGATATCGGTAGAACAGGGGCACGGAAACGACATTCACCGCCGTCACCACCAGCAGCGGCAGGATGCTCCACACGGTTTGCCGCTTGAGACTCATGACCGGAGACCACGGCCGCACCCGAAGGCAGGCGGATTCGATGGCGGGATTATTTCAGGCGGCAGCACAGCCCGAACATTGGCGCATTTGCCGCCATCCTGCCAAGCCATTAGTTCACCCCCGCCAGCACAACCCAAATTTGTTTTCTTTCTGATTGACCCAAACCGGCAATCCTGACGAAACTGACATTCTGGGTTTCCACCAAATGGCGAGAGTTTCTAACAATTTGAAAAAAAACGGCAAGGCTCGCAGTCTGCGCACCGCAGCCGCAGCCAAATACGACGCCCACCACAGCGTCCTCTCCAAAACCTACGGCGCCTTCGCCGACCTCCGCCGCGAACTCTCCGACTCCAAGACCGCCGTCGCCGCTCGCGAGGAAATGCTCCGCATCTTCGCCGCCTGCGCCGATTCCCAGCGCGCATGGCTCCTCCTCGAAGACTATTTCGAGAAGCTCGCACTCTCCCGCAAAGATTTTCCCGGCGAAGATTGGTGGCCCAAACTCCTCCACGTCCAAGGCCGCGCACGCCTCGAGGAACTCGCCTTCCTCTTCCTCCGCGCCAAACGCCCGCTGCCCACCGAACTTTCCGCGCACGCCAACCTCGGACGCTTCGCCGAAATCCAGGAGACCGAACTCGAGCGGCAACTCGTCCAAAAAATGGAACACTGGCTCTTCCCGCCCGTGCCAGTCCACCTCGACGCCCCGCGCGCCATGCTCCGCGTCCTCTGCACCCCGCAACCCGATGAGGCCCACCCCGCACGCTGCCGCCTCGCCATCCAATTCCACCTCTACCGCTCCCGCAACGGCGATAAACTCAAGACCCTCAAGGAACTCATCGAACTCACCGTCCGCGCCGCGCACGAACAGGAACTCTTTTTGCCCGCCGACTGGGACTTCATCACCTGGCTCGCCGAAACCCACGCCGACCGACGCCACAGCAACCACACCCTCGTCCTCACCGACCTCGAACTCCTCCACTGGCTCGCGCGCTGGGGCGATACCTCCCGCCTCGAGTTTCAGCCTGACCAGACTGGTAGAGCGGGCAATCCCCTGCCCGCCGAAGCTGCGGCCACCGAACCCGGCGCGCACGGCCTGTCGCGCCATAGCGAAGCGAAGGCGGAAGTGACGCGCCCCTCATTGAAATTCCACGGCCAGACCGCCGCGCTCACGCCACACCTCCAGAACGGCACCACCGAACTTTCCTTCACCCACCAGATCACGCTGCCCGGCGGCGAAGCCCATACGCTCGCCGATGCCAAATTCTTTTCCGGCCGCCCGCCACTCGCGCTCGTCGGCCACACTTTCTTCCTCATCCGCAACGCCCCGCCCGCCGACCTGCTCGATCACTGGATGGAAAAACCCGCCGTGCCCATCCGCAAACTCAGCCACCGCCTCCTGCTGCACCTCCGCAATCACAACGGCTGCCGCCACGTCGAGTGGGACCAACTCTGCACCACACACACCGCGCAACCGCAGTTCGTCTTCGAACTCGCCGATGAAACCGTCCGCCTCCGACTCCTCGCCAAAAGCGCGCGCGACGGCAGCACCTGGCTGTGGAACGGCCACGACTGGCAAATCCACGAGCCACTCAAGCGACCCACCGACCAGCCCGAATTGCTCGATGACGCCCGCCTCGAACCCGCCATCCAATGGCTGCGCCGCCTCGATTGGTTCACGCCAGAACCCGGCATGTGGGTCGGCGACGCGAATGAAAACTTCCTCGGCCAGCTCGCCGCCGCGTGGCCGTATCGCCCCAAGGAAACCGAATACCTCGGCAACCCCGCGTTCCACCGCCTCTTCCTCCAACCCCGCCAGTTGCGGCCCAAAATCATCGTCAAAGGCAGCGGCATAGACTGGCTCGCCGTCTCCGCCGAATGGGAAGCCGAAGGCATGAGACTTTCCAAGGCCGACCTCGAACGCCTCGCCGCCGCCACCGGACGCTTCGTCAAACTCCCCGACTCCGGCTGGGTGGAGCTGGACGTGGACGCCACGCAAGACGCGCACGAAGCCATGGCCGACCTCGGCGTGGACGGCCTCGCGCCCAACGCCACGCGCATCGGCCTCGAACAAGCCGCGCATCTCGATGACGACGACTTCACGCGCTTTGGCGATACGCCCGCCGCGCAGGCGTTGCGCGAACGCATCAAGGAATTCAAAGGCGTGCCCACCATGCCGCTCCCCGCGAACTTGCAGGCCGAGCTGCGGCCGTATCAACAGGAGGGCTTCGATTTCCTCTGCCACCTCGCCAGCGTGAAACTCGGCGGCATTCTCGCCGACGACATGGGCCTCGGCAAAACCTTGCAAGCGCTCGCGTGGCTTGCGTGGCTCAAGGAACGCAACGGCAAGAAACCCATTCCCTCGCTCGTCATCTGCCCCGCCTCCGTGCTGCACAACTGGCGGCGCGAAGCGGAGAAATTCACGCCCGGCCTCAAAGTCCTCGTGCTCGAAAGCGGCGCGGCGCGGCACAATTTGCGGAAACAGATTCCGCAGCACGACCTCATCGTCACCAACTACGCCCTGCTCCGCCGCGACTTGGAGGAGTTGCAGAAGTTCGCCTTCCACGCCGTCATCCTCGACGAAGCGCAGTTCATCAAGAACCCCGGCGCGCAAGTCACGCTCTCGGTGAAGCAATTGAAGTCCGACCACCGCCTCGCGCTCACCGGCACGCCGCTGGAAAACCGCCTGCTCGATTTGTGGAGCATCGTGGACTTCATCCAGCCCGGCTACCTCGGCAATCAAGAACATTTCTCCGAAACCTACGAGCCGCGCACCACCGTCGCGCCGCCGGGCGAAGTGCCGGAGGAAGTCCTGGAGAGCGCGGATGGCGTCTGCACCCAGCGCATCGCCCGCCGCCGGCTCGCAGCCAAGCTGCGCCCGCTCATGCTGCGCCGCCTCAAGAAACACGTCGCGAAAGATTTGCCCGACCGCACCGAGCAGCGCCTCGACTGCAACCTCGGCGACGAGCAGAAGAAACTTTACCTCGCCGAACTCCGCCGCAGCCGCGATCAGGTCATGCATGCCGTCGCCACGCAGGGCATCAACAAAAGCAAGATGCACGTCCTCGCCGCGCTCACGCGCCTGCGGCAGATCTGCTGCCACCCGCGCCTCGTCGGCAACGACTCCGCCAGCGGCAAGACCGACACGATGTTTGAACTACTCGAACCGTTGCTGGCCGAGAAGCAGAAGATTCTCATCTTCTCGCAGTTCGTGCAGATGCTGCAACTGCTGGAGAAGGAATGCGTGACTCGCGGCATCAAGACCCACCTGCTCACCGGCCAGACCAAGGACCGGCAGGAAGTCGTGAACGCCTTCGCGAACGACACCGAGCCAGGCGTGTTCCTCCTGAGCCTGCGCGCCGCCGGCACGGGCTTGAACCTCATAAGCGCCAGCTACGTCGTGCTCTACGATCCGTGGTGGAATCCGGCGGTGGAGGCGCAGGCCATTGACCGCTCGCACCGCATCGGCCAGACGCAAACCGTGAACGCCTACCGCCTCATCGCGCCCGGCACGGTGGAGGAAAAAATCTGGGAGCTGCAACAGAGCAAGGCCAAGACTATCGGCGACGTGCTCGGCGAAGAAGGCTTCGCCCGCAGCCTCTCGGCGGTGGATTTGAATTATTTATTCTCGGAGGATTGAGCATCCCCCGCGCTGCAATGAACCTGCCCGAAATCAAAACGCGCATTGCCGAGCAAATCCGCAACAGCACGATGCGTTTCAGCGTTCATGCCCACCAAGAAATGGTGGCGGACAATTTCAGGCTGGCCGATGTCTGTGAAGGACTCACCAACGGACAACTACTGGAGGATTATCCCGCACACAAACGCGGGGCGTGTGCGTTGTTTGGCGGAGTTGCGTTGGATGGCCGCCCTGTGCATATTGTATGCACGACTGGCAGCGAGGTTTTGATTGTGATTACGGTCTATGAACCGAAGCCGCCGAAGTGGCCGACGCCCACGCAACGCAGACATTGATATGAAATGCTCCATCAAAGACTGTACCGGTGAATACGAGCAACGCACCATCACCCACACCGTGCGCGTGGACGGGCATGTGGTGGTCATTGACCATGTGCCAGCGGAAGTGTGCGACGTCTGCGGAGACGAATTGCTGCGCCCGGAAACCATCCGTCAGTTGGAATCCTTGTTGCAACGCGCCCAACCGGTCACCACCGCCCCGCTTTACGAATTCGCGTAACCCTTCACTACGGCTTCGCCCGCAGCCTCTCGGCGGTGGATTTGAATTATTTATTCTCGGAGGATTGAGCGCGGGCAAATTTCCAGGAGCGCGGGCTTCAGCCCAGATCGTCGAGTGCCTTGCCCAATTCGTCAGCGCCCGCCGTGCCCGCGATGTAATGCCCGACCACGCTGCGGAAACCGTGCGCTTTCACCGGCGGCATTTTATGGAGCAGGTCTTGAATCAGTGTCCGTCCAATCGCCACGAAGGTGTTGCCGTTGTAGAAACAAAAAGGGGCGAGCTTGTGACATTGACGGCAGAGATCGAGCGTTTCCTGGAGTGTGAGTTCCAGTCGGCGCGAGGCTTCCCAGAGCTTTTCCGCAGGTCTGTAACCGTCAGAGGTTGGCTGGTGCAACGCCTTCTTTTCCTTGCACAGCCCGGCGTTGATGGCCACCACCGTTTCCCACGGCCAATCTTTCAGCCAGCGTTTTTTCATTTCGATCTGGCGGAGGCGTGCCGTCGCAGGCTGGATTTAATCTTCTGCAGAGTGGCGACGCCCTCGCTTTTCAGGTAGCCGCGTCCCGTCTTGGCAAAAAGCGGTTCTGGCACAAACCGATCCTGAATCCGCAACGCTTCCTTCATTGCGTCGCGAAGATTTTTTTGAACCTGACTTGCCGTTGCCATACGCGCAAAAACTAATCCCAAAGACTTGGTCGGTCAACAACTCGCACTCCCAAACCGGGCATATCTTGGCACTGCCCCCGACGAACGCTGGAGCTTGGTTTGGAGTTCCGCATTTATGCGGCCCGGGTGGGTGAACGCACCGAACCGCCTGAAGGCGGAACTCCAAACGGGGGCAGTGCCAAGATGCGCGCTCCCAAACCCGCCGCGCCCGAACCTTCTTGAATTTTCCGGCTTTTCAGTTACCTCTATCGCCGTCTATGAAAGGACTGAAATGGCTTTTGACTCTCTGGCTGTGCGCGCTCCCCGGTCTGGCGCGGGCTAGACTCGAATCCGTGGAGGTCAACCTGGACTACGTCGCCAAGAAGGCGGAGGAGCGCGCCCGCAAGCCGTTCCACTCGCCGCACGCGGATCTGCCGGAGGTGCTGCGCGCCGACAAACTGGACTACGACAAGTATCGCGAGATCCGTTTCCGCCATGACCGCGCACTGTGGGCGGCGGAGAAACTGCCCTTCCGCATCGAGTTCTTCCATCCTGGCTACATCTACCACGAGCCGGTGCGCGTGAATGAATTCACCCTCACCCACATGCAGTCCATCCGCTTCGCACAAGACTTCTTCGACTACGGCAAGGTCAGCCAGCAAATCCAAAATCAGATCCCCGCCAACACCGGCTACGCGGGCTTCCGTGTGCTGCACTCGCTCAACCAGCCCGGCCAGATGGATGAGCTTGGCGCGTTCCTCGGCGCGAGTTACTTCCGGTTGCTCGGCAAGAACCAGCGCTACGGCATTTCCGCGCGCGGGCTGGCCGTTGATTCCGGCGAGGCGGATCGCCCCGAGGACTTTCCCATCTTCACCGACTGGTGGCTCGGCAAGCCGCACGGCGATGACGAGGAGCTGCGGCTCTACGCCATCCTCGACAGCGTGAGCTGCGTGGGCGCGTATTCATTCGTCATCCGCCCCGGCGAAACCACCGTCGTGGACATCGAAGCCGTGTTGTTCCTGCGTGCCGATGAGCAAGTCAAGGCCGTCAGCCCGCAGCGCAAACCCATCTTCACCCTCGGCCTCGCGCCGCTGACGAGCATGTTCTGGTTCGGCAAAAACTCCGAGCGCAAGTTCGATGACTACCGCCCAGAAGTCCACGACAGCGACGGTTTGCTGATGAAGATGGACAACGGCGAAATGCTCTGGCGACCTCTCAACAACGCGAGCACGATGCGCCACCAGCGGTTCGCCACGAAGGGCATCCGCGGCTTCGGCCTGCTCCAGCGCGAGCGCAACTTCGCCGCCTATCAGGATATCTTCAACCCCTACCACCAAGTCCCCAGCGTGTGGGTCGAGCCGCGCGGCAACTGGGGCGAGGGCGAAATCCACCTCGTCGAATTGAGCACCGTTTACGAAGGGCTGGACAACATCGTCGCCTTCTGGTCGCCCAAGGAATTGCCCAAGCCGCTCACGCCATTCCGCTTCGCCTACACGCTCTCGTGGACGACCGAATCGGATAAAAAGATTTCCGAGAACAAAGTCATCGCCACCCGCATCGGCCAAGACCCGCGCAACAACAAGCGCCGCCAGATCGTGATTGATTTCGCCGGGCCACGGCTCGCGGGCATCGCGGAGACAAATCCGCCCCGAGCCGTCGCCAGTTGCAGCGACAACGCAGCGATCACCGAGAGCCAAGTTTTCAAAATGCCGGGCAACAACGTCTGGCGCGCGATCCTGAAGATGGAGCCCAAACCCGGAAACACCAACCCCGTGGACATCCGCTGCACATTGAAACAAGGAGAGGAGGTTTTGAGCGAAACATGGACATATCACTGGAGTCCGCCCTGACCGACCAGCCCGGGCAGATGGCCGGGCGCTCGCTTGAAGAATGGAACGCCGCCTACGCCAAGGTGGAGAGTTATTTCCACGCGCTCCGCATCCGCAACAAGGTGCTGCTCGGCCGCCTCGTCAGCCAAGTGCTGCGCCGCGCCATGCGCCGCGCACCCGACGAACCGCAACTCTCCGCCACACAGCTCGCCGTGCAAGAACTGGACGCCCTCGTGACCGAATGGTTCGGCCAAGTCCTGAACCACCAGCCCACCGGCACCGACCACATGCTCTCCACACGCGGGCGGCTCGCCCTGTTGCTCGCCGACATGCCCGGCAAATGGCAGGACCAGTTCCTGCGCCCCGGCCCGTGGCCCGAGGAGTTCGTGACCGCCATGCGCGAGACCTTCATCCGCTCCGGCCCGGATTTCCAATTGTCGCAAATGTCTCCGCGCCCGCTCGACCTCGGCCCCATCGCCACGCTCACCAACTTCACGCGCCTGTCCTACACGAAGATGATCTTCGTGTGGCTGCTGTTCGGCGTGATTCTCATCGCGCTCTTCAAACTCACGCACTGATGAAGACACTTTGCGATTCAACCAGGTTCGCGCTCGAATGCGCCGACCGCCAAAGTAGGGCAGGCGTCTCGCCTGCCCGCGTTGCGCCCGCGCCAGCGGGAGCAACGCAACTGCTCGCGCTCACGCGCTCGTTGGGCAGGCGGGACGCCCGCCCTACGTTATGAGCACCGAAACGCCCTCCCCAAAAATCACCCCGTTCATGGGCCGCCGCCGAGGGCTGCGCGTGTTCGTGTTCTTCTCCACGGCGGTGCTACTCACGGGATTCGTCTCGCTGCTCTTTGCAGACTTACTCTGGCGCACGGGCTGGTCCACGTCGCGCACGGTGCTGCTCGTGCTGTTCATCGTCCTGTTCCTGCTCGCGGCCATCGGCTGCGCGCACGGCGTGTTCGGATTTCTCGCGCGGCTGCTCGGCGACTCGCGCGCCATCACGAAGCTGAAGGAATTCCGCGCGCAAGACATCTCCGGCACGAGCACGGCCATCGTGTTCCCCGTTTACAACGAGGACTCCGGGCGCGTCTGCGAAGGTCTGCGCGCGACCTACGAATCCATCGAACGCACCGGCCAGCTCGCGCGCTTCGACTTCTTCATCTTGAGCGACTCCACCAATCCCGACAAATGGATCGAGGAAGAACGCCGCTGGTGCGAACTCGTCCGCGACCTCAACGCCCTCGGCAAAATCTATTACCGCCGCCGCGTGGACAACGAGGGCAAAAAATCCGGCAACATCCGCGACTTCCTGAACAACTGGGGCCGCCGCTACCGTTACTTCATCTGCTGCGACGCGGACAGCATCATGCGCGGCGACACGGTCGTTGACCTTGTGAAGCTCATGGAGGCGCATCCCGGCGTGGGCCTCATCCAGACCGTGCCCGCGCTCATCAACGCGCAATCGCTGTTCGGGCGCATCCAACAATTCGCCAACCGCCTCTACGCGCCCGTGTTCATCGCCGGACTGAACTTCTGGGCGCAAGGCTTCGGAAATTACTGGGGCCACAACGCCATCATCCGCACCGAAGCCTTCATGCAGAACTGCGACCTCCCGCAACTGCCCGGCCGCAAACCCTTCGGCGGCCACATCCTCAGCCACGACTTCGTCGAAGCCGCGCTCATGCTCAAGGAGAACTGGCAGGTCTGGCTCGCGCACGACCTCGAAGGCAGCTACGAAGAAGCGCCGCAGGATTTGATCACCAACGCCCAGCGCGACCGCCGCTGGTGCCAGGGAAATTTGCAGCACGGCATGGTTCTCTTCGCGCACGGGCTGCGCACCACCAGCCGGATTCATCTGCTCATGGGAATTTTCGGCTACCTCGCCAGCCCGCTGTGGCTGCTGTTCATGCTCACCTACGTCTGGATACGCCTGTTCTGGGAATACACCAACCTCTCGCTCATCCCCACCGGCAGCCAGCTCGCGTGGTTGCAAAACATTGACCCCACCGCGCACGCCTTCCTCATCTTCATCCTCTGCATGAGCGTGCTGCTGCTGCCCAAGGTTCTCGCGCTCGTGGATTTGTCCCGCGACTTCAAACGCCAGCGCGAATTCGGCAGCCTCGCCAACGCCGTCGTCGGCGCAGTCGCAGAAACAATCTTCTCCACCCTGCACGCGCCGCTGCAGATGCTCTGGCACACGCAGTTCGTCATCAGCAACCTCCTCGGCACCACCGTGAACTGGGCCGCGCAGCAGCGCAACGCCGATGGCACGCCCTGGCTTTACGCCCTCCGCAGCCAGTGGTGGCAGATGCTCATCGGCCTGGCGTGGAGCGGCATGATCTTCTGGTTCGACCGCCCGGCATTCTGGTGGTTCGCTCCGGTGCTACTCGCCATGGCCTTGTCCGTCCTAGTCAGCGTGCTCACGAGCCGCGCAGATCTCGGTGGCCGCGCCCGCGATGCTGGCCTCTTCCTCACACCCGAAGAAACCACGCCACCCATCGAACTCATCTCGCTGCACGACCGCATCACCATGCTCGAGATCAAAGGCGGCCTCGCGCCCAAGCCCGTGAACTCCGGCATCGCCGCCGCCGTGCTCGACCCCTACATCAACGCCATCCACGTCTCACTGCTGCGCGAAAAACGCCTCAACCCAGCCTACGCCGAAGCCCTCGCCAAACTCGGCGTCGGCACGCCCGAAGTGCGGGCGTTGGGCGAACGATTGCTCGCCAGCGGCCCGGATAAACTATCTCCGCCCGATAGAATGCTCGTCCTGTCCGACGCCGAGGTGATGGTCTGGCTGCACCAGCAAGCGTGGTTGCGCCCGGCGGAAAACCTTGCGTCGTGGTGGCAGCCCGTCATCCGCAAATACGCGCGTGGCTGACCCGCAGCGATTGTTGAAGCTCACGCTTCAGCCTGTCCGAGCGGTTCAAATCAGGCGGGGCGAAACGCCGAGGGCGCAGAGCGACGCAGAGTTTGAATAGTAAATCAGCACGCACATTTTGGCGGGCTGCGCCGGCTTTCCCTCCGCACAACTCTGCGGCCTCTGCGCCTTTGCGTTTATCCGACTTCCGCTGCGCTGCACTTCACACAGCCGGACTTGCCCTTGAAACACAACCGGGCATAGTAACTGCCGCGTTGTAGCAGCACGACTCCGCTCCCGTAGCTCAAATGGATAGAGCAGCGGTTTCCTAAACCGTTGATCCCGGTTCAATTCCGGGCGGGAGCACCACTTCCATTGAATAAACAACCCTGCCACTGCATCGAACATTCAGCGGCCAGTAACCGCCAGAATTTATGAAAACCAAAGCCATCCGCCCCGGTAATCTCCTGCTCCTGCTCGCAGTGCTCGCCGTTGCCGGCTGCAACTCCAGCTCTGCAGACACCAACCCAGCCGGCACCAACCCCATCGCCTTTCAGCCAGCGCCGGAAATCCGCCAAGCCCAACCCGCGCCCGCCGAACCCGCTGCCTCGCCGCTGCCAATAGTCGAACCCAATCTCGACTTCACTCCCTCGCCCAACCTCGCCGACCTAATCAAACTCGCCCGCGCCGGCGTCAGCGAAACTCTCATGCTCAAGTTCATCCAGAACACCACCGGCGCGTTCGGACTCGGTGCTGCGGAAATCATCCACCTCAACGACCTCGGCGTCTCCGAGAACATCATCAACGCCATGATGGAACGCGACCGCGCCTACGCCACCGCGCCACAGACCGCGACCCAATCTATTGCACCCGCGCCGACTCCCGCGCCCGCACCCGAAACAACCATCGTCGAACAACAGCCCACCGTCATCGCCGCGCCTGCGCCCGTCACCGTGAATTATTTATATGAAACACTTTCGCCCTACGGAACGTGGGTCGAGATGGATGGCTATGGCCGCTGCTGGCAACCCACCGTCATCGCCTACCAGACCGACTGGCAACCCTACTGCGATCGCGGACGCTGGATTTTCACCGACAGCGGCTGGTATTGGGCCTCCGACTATTCCTGGGGCAACGTGGCTTTCCATTACGGCCGCTGGTTCAACCACCCCCGCCGCGGCTGGTGCTGGTCGCCGGACACCGTCTGGGCTCCGGCCTGGGTCAGTTGGCGCAACAACAACGATTACTGCGGCTGGGCACCGCTGCCGCCCCACACCCATTACCGCTCCGGCATCGGCTTCACCTACTACGACCGCAACGTCGGCTTCAGCTTCGACTTCGGCCTCGGCGCGGACTGCTACACTTTCGTCCCCACCAGCCATTTCCACGACTCCCACCCGAATCATCACGCCGTGCCGCGCCAGCAGGTAACGCAAATCTTCAACAACACCACCGTCATCAACAACATCGTCCAAGGCGACAACAACACCGTCATCAATCGCGGACTCACACCTGAATACATCGCCGCCGCCACGCACAAACCCATCAAGCCCGTCTCCGCCCACGACCTCGCCCCGCATATCTCCCTGCCACACCGCAACGACAACCACGACGACAACCACGACGACAACCACGACGGCAACCGCGACGGCAACCGCATCAACAACCCGGCGATTACAACCCACCCATCGCGCAAGACACCCGGCGCAACCGCAATCAATCCCGTCGAGCCATCATCACCCAGCGCCACTCCCGAGCCGAGACCCATCCGCCCCGCCACTCCCGCCGTCAACGCCCCGCGCCCCGCAATGCCCGCCACCGCGCTCGCGCCCGTCCGCAGCGACAAAGGAATTCGCCAGCCGCAAACCCCAAGCCAGACCCCGTTCACGCCAGCCGACAACAACCGCCGCGCCGAACCCGCCCGCAGTCGCGCACCCGCAGTCGCATGGCCCACACAACGGATTCCATCCGCCACCGTTCCCACCACACCCGCGGCCCCGGCCACCAGCATCACCCGCCCGCAACCCGCACCCGACCGCAGCGACAAAGGAATTCGCCAGCCGCAAACCCCAAGCCAGACCCCGTTCGCGCCCGCCGACAACAGCCACCGCGCCGAACCCGCCCGCAGTCGCGCACCCGCAGTCGCATGGCCCACACAACGGATTCCATCCGCCGCCATCACCCGCCCGCAACCCGCGCCCGTCATCAACACCCCGATCATCCGCACTCCCATTGCGACACCGACGCCGGCCTTCGTCGCGCCGCCCAAACAATTCATACCCGCCGACCGCGGCAACTCATTTCCCACCGACCGCGACTCCGCATTCCGCTCGCGCAACCCCGTGCAAAACCAGCCCGCGCCCACCTACACAGCACCGACCCCGCGCCCGGCCTCGCCCGCATTCACCCCCGCACCCAGCGCACCACCGCGCTATTCCGCTCCAGCCATCACCCAACGCGCCCCGGAAATCCGCCAGCAGCCGCAGCAAGCACCGCCGGCCAACGTCTCTCGCTCCGAACCCCAGCCGCGCCAAGACCAGACGCCCGCCAACAATCACGACCGCAAAGACCGCAACAACCACTGAAATTCCGGCAAGCCCTTCGCGGATGCGCCGCACACGAACACGGCGCATCCGCATTTTTGCTTTTGCCGCCGCGCGTTTGCCTTCATCCTTTCGCCCGTGGGCGTCACACCGCAGCAATTCGAGCAAATGAAAAACCGGCTCAACCGCCGGACACGCTCCACGCCCGCCGCCGCGAACGAACCCCGCGCAGCGCAACGCAGCCCCGCCACCCGTCACCCGTCACCCGCCACCCGCCAGATCATCCTCGGCGTGGACCCCTCGCTGCGCGGCACCGGCTACGGCGTCATTCAACTCGCCACGCCCACGCCCGCCACTCTTGCCCAAGGCACCATCTCCTGCCCCGCCAAATGGGAACGCTCCCGCTGCCTCGCCAAAATTTTACAGACCCTGCGCGACGTCATCCGCGAACACCACCCCACCGTCTGCGTCATCGAGGGACTTTTCTTCGCGCAGAATTTGCAAACCGCCCTCATCATGGGCGAGGCGCGCGGCGCCGCGCTCGCGGCCATTGCCGAAGGAGGGCTGGAAATCTACGAACTCGCGCCGCGCAAAGTGAAGCAAGCCATCGTCGGCTACGGCGCGGCCCAGAAAATCGCCGTCGCCAAAATGGTGCAGCGGATGTTGAACCTCGCCGAACTCCCCGCGCCCGACGCTGCCGACGCCCTCGCGCTGGCCTTGACCCACGCGCAGGGCAATGGACGATTTGCCCTGACCGCGCCCAAACGAATATGAATTCTTCATCCTTCATTCTTCATCCTTCATTCGCATGATCACCTTTCTCCACGGCAAACTCACCGAAGCCCTCCCCACACAAGTCATCGTGGACGTGAACGGCATCGGCTACGAGGCGCTCATCCCGCTGTCCTCCTTCGACAAGCTGCCGCAACCCGGCGGCGAGGTGAAGCTGCTCACCCACCTCGTCGTCCGCGAAGACGCCCACGTCCTCTACGGCTTCATGACCGCCGCCGAGCGCGAACTCTTCCGCTTGCTCATCAACTCCGTCAGCGGCATCGGCCCGAAGACTGCGCTGAATATTTTGAGCGGCATGAACGCCATTACGTTTCGCGGCGCGGTGGCTGGTGGCGATGTGAAAGCGCTCTCGCAAATCTCCGGCGTCGGCAAGAAAACCGCCGAGCGCATCATCGTGGAACTGCGCGACAAGATGGGTGCCGCCGGCGCATGGGAAGCCAGCAGCGCGCAACGCGCCCTTTCCCCCGACGACCAGAAAATCAACGACGCCACGCTCGCGCTCATGGCGCTGGGCTTCAAGCAGGCCGAGGCGCACGATTCCGTCCGCGCCGCGCAAGCCGTGCTCGGCGCGCAGGCCGGCGTGGAGCAACTTGTCCGAGCTTGTTTAAAAAAAGGAGCATGATGACCGAGACAAATCCGAAATCTGAAATCCGAAACCCGAAATCGGAAAGCATCGTCGTCCCGCAGCGGGCGAATTGGAAACAGCGCTTTGCCGCGAGGGCTATTTACATTTTGGTGCGGCTGGTCACGGGCAGCGTCCGTTGCCGGTTGCGGGACGACTCGGGACTTTTCACCAAACCGCGAACAGGCGCGGTGATCGTCTGCTTCTGGCACAACCGGCTGGCAATGTGCATCCGAGTGCGGGCCACCTATGTGAGCAACCGCACCAACGGAAAAGAAATGGCCGCACTCGTCAGCGCGAGCCGCGATGGCGGACTGATGTCGCGCGTGCTGGAACTATTCAACATCCAAGCCGTGCGCGGGTCGTCCTCCCGGCGCGGGCCGCAGGCGCTGCGCGAGCTGGTAGGATGGGGCGAGCGCGGCTACGACTTGAGCATCACGCCGGATGGGCCGCGCGGTCCGCTCTATCAAGTGCAGGATGGTGTGACGTCACTCGCCCAGCTCACAGGTTTGCCGATTCTACCGATGGCATTCAACTTGAACTGGAAAATCTGCTTGAAAAACTGGGACCGCTTTCAGATCCCGCTGCCGTTCGCCCGCTGCGAAGTCCGCGTGGGGCAGCCGATTTCCGTGCCTCGCGAGGCGACCGACAGCGAGCGCGACGAGTTGCGGCAAGAACTCCAACGGCGGCTGAAGGAAATCACACGCGACTAGAGCGGCTTCAATAAACCTGTAGCCGTTGTAAAAGAGCCAGCGCACTTCCCCCTCACCCCGACCCTCTCCCTTGGGGAGAGGGAGAAACGCTCGCCGCCTTTCGGCGAATCTGCGCCGGACTTCTGCTACACGACTCACGAATGTTTCCAAGCGGCCACCGGCTGTTCCTTCTCCCCAAGGGAGAAGGTTAGGATGAGGGGGAACACGCGCGCCCATCCCCCAAGTCAACTTTGCGGATACGGATTTTTGAAACCGCTCTAATTCCCCGCGCCCTCCGCCGGGAAGTCGGCGCGGTAATGCAGCCGCCGCCGCAGGATGGCGAGGATGTATTTCTTTGTTCCGGGAAAATCCATCTGCGCCAGAAACGCCGCGCTGTTCGTTGCCGCCGCGCCCTTGTTCCAGCGCAGCACATGCGTGCGCCCGGCGTTGTAATCCGCCAGCGCGTAGGCCGTGGGATTGTCCGTGTTCGGATAGCGCTTCAGCAACTTGCCGAGATAGAACGTCCCGGCGAAAGCATTGGTGGCAGGATCGAGCAGGTGTTCCGGCTGGAAATTTTTCACGCCCGCCGACTCCGCCCATTCGTTGGCGGCGGTTTCCGTGATCTGCATCAGACCCAACTCGCCATGACCGCCTCGCGCCCGTGGATCGAACCAGCTCTCGCGCCACATCACCGCCTTCACCAACGCCGACTCCACGCCATACCGCCGCGCCGCCACCACGATGACCGCATCCTTGCTGTGGTCGCGCCAGCTGTAATAAATCCAGAAGCCCGCCACGCTCAGCGTCGCGACAAAGGCGGCGAGGATGGCGGCAACAACGTAACGGTGGTGTTTCATGGCGCATTTGTAACCGAATCCCCGGCACGACGAAAGTCCGGGGTTGCACAGACTAGCTGCTGACAGGTTTTGCTTTTTCATTCTTCATTCTTCATTCTTCATTCCAGCAATGATCGCCCGCGTCTCACTCGAAATCGCGCTCCGCAAAGAGTTCGACTACGCCATCCCGCCGGAACTCGCCGACGCGGTGGATGTGGGCAGCCGCGTGCAGGTGCCGTTCGGCCCGCGCAAGATTCTCGGCGTCGTCACCGCGCTCGCCGAGGAGTCAGCGCACACGAACCTCAAGCCCATCCTCAAAGTCATCGGCGCGCAGACGCTCGTCACGCCCAAGATTCTCAAGCTCGCGCGCTGGATCGGCGAATACTACTGCTGCGCGCCGGAGACGGCGTTGAAAAGCGTCCTGCCCGAAGCCGTGCGCAAGGAGGACGCCCATTGGCGGGAGCGCCTGCTCGTCCGCGTGGTGCCCGTGACCGGCGATTTCCCCAAGCTCGCCAAACGACAGCAGGAAGTCTGGAACATCGTCGAGGAGCGGCGCGAGATTCTGCTGACCGAGTTGGTTGCACTGGCTGAAACCACGGCGGCGACCGTCCGCAAACTGGAAGACCGCGGTCTCGTATCCATCACGTCCGAGATTTCCGAGCGCGACCCCTACGCGAACGAACAGATATTGCCGACGCAGCCGCTCACGCTGAACGCCGAGCAGACCGTGGCGCTCGGGAAAATCATCGCGGCAATGGACCGAGGTAGCACCCGCGTCCCGCGGGTGGAGGCGGGCGTCCCGCCCGCCGCACGCGAGCCTACGGTTTCCACATCCGCTTTCGCTCCCATCACCGAACCCACCGCGCGCAAACGCAACCTGCCGCACTTTGAGATTCCTGGTTTCACCTACCACATCACCTGGCAGACACACGCCAAGCTGGTGCTTTCACTCGAAGCCCGCGCCAAAACTCTGGCGGCCTGCCATTTTTGGCACGGGAAAGTCGCCTTTGGGTTTTCGTTCCATTCATTCCAC
>JANMJO010000112.1:0-7840 GCA_031371425.1 Verrucomicrobiales bacterium
CGCGGCGAGTCGGAACAATGCCTTCTCATCGGCGGCCACATGGACTCCGTGCCGAACGGCGGCTGGCTCGACGGCTGCCTGAACATCATGGCGGGTGTGGAAATTCTTCGGCGCATCAACGCACAATACAACGGCAAGCCGCCCGTCACCGTCCGCCTTGTGGATTGGGCGGACGAAGAAGGCGCGCGTTTTGGCAAGAGTCTGTTCGGCTCTTCCGCCTGCTCCGGCAACCTCGACATGAACGAGGCGCGCGGCCTCGTGGACAAGCAAGGCATCAAACTTCCCGACGCGCTGCAGAATGTTGGCATTGATTTCGAACGCGTGAAGGACAGCGGCAAAGAACTCCAAAACGCCGCCGCCTACATCGAGCTGCACATCGAACAAGGCCCGGTGCTGCTCGACCTCGATCTGCCGCTCGGAGCGGTGCTCGGCACATTCGGCGTCGAGCGCCACGCCATCACCTTTCACGGACAGGCCGCGCACTCCGGCAGCACGCCGATGAATCGTCGCAAGGACGCCTTCCTCGCCGCCGCGAAGATGGCGCAGGAGATTTATCAGATTGCCGAGCGCAGCGGTCACGACCAATTATTGTCCCAGGTGGGACAAAAATTGGGAGGAGTCTGCACCATCGGCTCATGCACGACCAAGCCCGGCATCGTCACCAGCGTGGTGGAGGAATGCCGCATCACTCTCGACCAACGCCATCTTGATCCCGCTGCGCTCGCCAAAATGTTGTCGGAAGCCAAAGCCGCCAGCGAAACTTTCGCGACGGAAGGCAACGTGAAAGTGAGTTGGGAACGCCTCTGGCAAATCGCCCCGCGCCCGTTCAACAACGAACTCATCGCGCTGTGCGACGAATCTATCCGCGAAACCTGCGGCACGGTTCACCGCCTGCCAAGCGGCCCGTTGCACGACGCCGCCGAAGTCGCGGCGGCTGGCGTGCCGACCGTGATGATGTTTGTCCAAAGCCTGCACGGCATCAGCCACAACAAGATTGAGGACACCAAGGAAGAACACCTCGAACTCTGCGTGACGGCGTTCGACAAGCTGGCGGAGAAGACCATGCTTTGGATACTCGCGCGCCGCTGACCGGCACTCGCGCGCCACCAGAATCCTGCTTGACGGTGAAATTTTTCCCCGCACTCTGGCGCGGCAGCCGATGAGTCCGACTGCAATTATGAATTCAGATTTCAAGGAGTGGCTGGAATTGGTTCTTCGGTGGATACACGTGTTCGCAGGCATCATGTGGGTCGGGGCGACGTATTATTTCACCTGGCTCGACGGACGTTTCGGCGAACTGGAGGAACGCGCCGCAAAGAATCCTGGCGAAAAAAATCCCGAGAAGCTTGTGTGGATGGTCCACAGCGGCGGGTTCTATCTCGTCGAGAAGGAAAAGAACCCGCGCTTGCTGGCCCAAACGCTCCACTGGTTTCGATGGGAGTCGGGCATCACATGGATCACAGGCATCCTGCTCTTCGGTCTGATGTATCACCACGGCGGCCTGCTCATCAGCTTCGAGGATTCGCCCATCGGCAAAGGCGCGGCCATCGGGTTGAGCCTGGGCATGATTGCGGCGGGCTGGCTTGCGTATGACCTGCTCTGGAAATTCTGCCGCCACGAACTCCTCGGTGGCGTCATCTCGTTTGCCTTTGTGGTCGGCGCGGCGTTTTTGTCCTGCAAATATTTCAGCGGGCGTGCGGCGTATGTGCAGCTCGGCGCGATGATGGGCACCGTCATGGCCGCGAACGTGTGGATGCGCATTATCCCCGCGCAGCGCCGGATGGTGGCCGCCCTGCGCGCCGGAAAGCCCGCCAACCTCGAGGAAGGCGCACGCGCCAAAGCGCGCTCCAAGCACAACACCTTCATCGTCGTCCCAGTCGTGTTCCTCATGATCAGCAATCACTACCCCGGCACCTACGGCTCGCACTACAATTGGCTCATCCTGTCCGTCACCGTGCTCGCCGGCTGGTTCGCTGCGAAAATCATCCGCAAAGCCTGAACTCCAAATGACGTTTCACGTCGAACATCTCGGCCTGCCCGCACGCAATCCCGCCGCGCTCAAGGATTGGTATATCCGCGTGCTGGACGCGAAACTCCTCTACACCGATGGCCGGACACCGCCCTGTTTCTTCGTGCAATTGCCCGGCGGTGTCATGCTCGAAATCTATCAATCAACTTCCTCCCTCGATCAGACCGCCGACAATAAACTCGCTGGCTGGCGGCACATCGCCCTCCGCGTGGATTCCCTCGACACCGCCCGGCGCGAACTCGCGATGCGCGGCCTGCAATTCACCGCGCCGGAGACCGCCGCTGCGGGCGCCGGGCGCGTGCAATACTTCACCGACGCCGAGGGCAACCTCATCCACCTCGTCGAACGGACCTCCGACTCCGCCCTCCGCTGATACCCCCGCGCCGTGAACACCGCCCCCACCCAGACCACCCGCAGCATCTCCGCGCTGAACGCGCTGGCGAAAGAGGAATTCACCCGCACCATCGGCCCGGCATTCGAACACTCCCCCTGGATCGCCGAAGCCGCTTGGAGCAAACACCCTTTCGCCGACCTCGAAGAACTGCACCGCGCCCTCTGCCACACCGTGAATACCGCCAGACACGAACAACAGCTCGCACTCATCCGCGCCCACCCCGACCTCGTCGGCAATCTCGCATTGGCCGGCCAGCTCACGCGCGAATCCACCACCGAGCAAACGAGCGCGGGCCTCACCCAACTCACGCCGCAGGAAGTCGCCACCTTCCAGACGAACAACGCCGCCTACAAAAAAAAGTTTGGTTTCCCCTTCATCCTCTGCGCGCGATTGAACAAGAAAGACTCCATCCTCAAAGGCTTTCAAGTCCGCCTGCAAAACTCCCGCGAACACGAAATCAAAACGGCGCTTGAAGAAATTTTCAAAATCGCCGAACTTCGACTGCGAGACCTCATCACCCCCTGAATTATGCCCGCCAAATTAACCACCCACGTCCTCGACACCGCTCACGGTTGCCCCGCTGGCAACATGAAGATCGAACTCTGGTCGCTCGATGGTGAGGAGCGCACGCTCGTCGTCACCACCAAGACAACCGCCGATGGCCGCCCGGAAGAACCCTTGCTCAACGCCGAAGAAATGGCCGCCGGCCAATACGAAATCATCTTCCACGTCGGCGACTACTTCGCCGCCCGCGCCACGCCACTCCCTAAAATCCGTTTCCTCGACAAAGTCCCCGTCCGCTTCGGCATCGCCGACGCCGGCGCAAGCTACCACGTCCCCCTGCTCTGCTCCCCGTGGAGCTACTCCACGTATCGAGGAAGCTGATTCGACTCCAATGAACCCCGCTCAACTCGTCATGCGCCGCTGCGTGGAACTCAGCTCAATCACCGACGAGCCAGGCCGCCTCACCCGCACCTTCGCCTCGCCCGCCATGCGCCGAGCGAACAAGCTCGTCGCCTCGTGGATGCGCGACGCCGGCCTGCAAGTCCGCGAGGACGCCGCTTTTAATTTGATTGGTCGCCTGCCCGGCACAGACCGCCGCGCCAAAACTTTCCTCCTCGGCTCGCACCTCGACACCGTCCGCGACGCTGGCAAATACGATGGCCCCCTCGGTGTCCTCACCGCCATCGCCGCCGTGCAACTCCTCCGCGAACGTGGCGCGAAGCTGCCGTTCAACCTTGAAGTCGTCGGCTTCAGCGACGAGGAAGGCGTCCGCTACCAGACCCCCTACCTCGGCAGCCGCGCCCTCGCCGGCACACTCACCGCCGCCGACCTCGCGCACATTGCAGAAAAACAAATCCTCAAAGCCCGCCGACCACGCGGCGAATTCCTCGGCTACGCCGAAGTCCACATCGAGCAAGGCCCCGTGCTCGAGCAACACAACTTGCCCGTCGCCATCGTCACCGCCATCGCCGGGCAAAGCCGCCTCCGCGTGGAATTCCACGGCGTCGCCGGCCACGCCGGAACGGTGCCCATGACTCTGCGCCACGACGCACTCGCCGGAGCAGCCGAACTCGTCCTCGCCGCCGAACACTGCGGCGCACTCGCCACCGTCGGCCAAATCTCCGCCGCGCCCGGCGCGAGCAACGTCATCCCCGGCCACACCACCCTCACGCTCGACGTGCGCGACCCGAATGATTCACGCCGCCTCGCCGCCGTCCGTTCACTGCGCGCCAAAGCCCAAGCCATCGCCAAACGCCGTGGCCTCAAACTGACTTGGAAGCCCGTGCAGCAGACCGCCGCAGTCCAGTGCGACAAAACCTTGACGCAGATTTTTTCCCGGTGCGTCGCGCATCGAGGCCTCGCAGTCCTCAAGCTCCCCAGCGGCGCCGGCCACGATGCCGCCGCGCTCGCAGCCATCTGTCCGGTGGCGATGCTGTTCGTCCGCTGCAAAGGCGGCGTGAGCCACAACCCCGCCGAGTCCGTCAAGACCGCCGACGTCCGTGTGGCCGTGGAAGTGTTGGTGGATTTTATTCTGCAACTAGCAAGGCAACCATGAACGCTACACAGCACAATTTCCGCTGCGACTTCCGTATGCCGCAAAGTAGGGCAGGCGTCTCGCCTGCCCGGCGAGCGCGTCAGCGCGAGCAGTTGCGCCTCGCTTCGCTCGGCGCGGGCAGGCGAGACGCCTGCCCTACTTTTTCCACATGAATTCCCTCGACCTCATCCTCCGCAACGGCACGGTCATCACGCCGGATGGCTTGCAACAAACCGACATCGCCGTGGCGGACGGCAAGATTGTTTCGCTCGCAGCCACCGGCGGCGCGAGTGAGGAGATTGATGCGACCGGGCTGCACATCTTTCCCGGCGTGATTGATTCGCACGTCCACTTCAACGAGCCGGGCCGGGCGGACTGGGAAGGCATCGCCACCGGTTCGCGCTCGCTCGCGGCGGGCGGCGGCACGCTCTTCTTCGACATGCCGCTGAACGCGCATCCTCCCACGTGCGACGCCGCCAGCTTCGATGAGAAACTGATCGCAGCGCAGGAACAATCCGTGACCGACTTCGCGCTGTGGGGCGGGATTGTCCCCGGCAACCTGGACAAAATGGAGCGGCTGGCGGCGCGCGGAGTCATCGGCTTCAAGGCTTTCATGGCGGACAGCGGCATCGGGGATTTTTCGTGCGTGGACGACGCGACGTTGAAGGCAGGCATGGGGCGCGCGGCGGAGTTGGGCAGGCTCGTCGCCGTTCACGCCGAGAGCGAACCCATCACCGCCCGGCTCACGGCGGAGGCGCTGGCGGAGAATCGTATTTCCGTGCGCGACTATCTTAATTCACGGCCGATCTATCAGGAGTTGGAAGCGATCCAACGCGCGATCCATATCGCCGGCGAAACAAAATGCCCGCTCCACATCGTCCATGTCAGCAGCGGCGCGGGCGTGGCGCTGGTGGCATCTGCCCGCAGCCACGGCGCGGACGTGACATGCGAGACTTGCCCGCATTATCTCACAATGACAGAGGAAGACATGGAGCGCATCGGCGCGCTGGCGAAGTGCGCGCCGCCGTTGCGCACGAAGTCCGCGCAAGATGTGCTGTGGCGGTATCTGGAAAAAGGCCACATCTGCACCATCGGCTCGGATCACTCGCCCTCGACACCGGACATGAAACGCGGCGCGAACTTCTTCAAAGTGTGGGGCGGCATCTCCGGCGTGCAGCACACGCTGTCGCTCCTCCTGACTGGTAGAAGACGAGGTGACGAGGCTCAAAATAAATTCGGAGTGCGGAGTGCGGAGTGCGGAGCGGAAAGTCAGAACCTCCCCACGTCGGCTGCTACAACTGAATTGCCGCTGGCGCTAATTGCCGACCTGCTCTCCACGAACGTCGTCACGCGTTTCAATATTCCGAACAAGGGGAGAATCGCCGCTGGCTTCGACGCGGACTTTGCGCTCGTGGATTTGAAACGGAAGTTCACCGTGGCGAAAGAGGATTTGCTCTACCGCCACCGGCAAAGCCCGTATGAGGGCCGCGCGTTGACAGGCCGCGTGGTTCGCACCATCCTGCGCGGGCAGACGATTTACAAGGACGGCAAAATCACCGCGACGGGCAGCGGCAAACTCATCAAACCAGTATGAAATCCAAATCCGGCTCCACCCGCACCGTAGTCAAACGCAACTACGCGCTCATCACGCCGGACGGCTTCGTGCCAAGCGTCTTGCCCGGCTGGCGCAACGCCGGCGTCATCATCCACATCGCGCCCGTGATGGGCGGCCCGCGCTTTGCGCAACTGACAATCACGTTGGATGCAACCAGCGTCGGCGCGGGCAGCACCGGTGCGCTCGAACATTTTTATTACGTCCAAACCGGCGGCTGCACGGCGCAACTCAACGGCAGGAAACACGAGCTGACCGCCGGTAGTTATTTATTCCTGCCGCCGAAAACGAAGTTCAAATTCTCCGGCGCGAGCAAGGGCACGCGGCTGGTGGTGTTCCAGAAAAGATTCGAGCCGCTCACTGGCGAAAAACTTCCCGCCGTCCTCGTCGGCCACGCCACCGCCATCAAAGGCCAGCCGTTCCTCGGTCACAAGGACGCACGGCTGCAAGTGCTGTTGCCCGACCATCCGTCATTTGACATGGCCGTGAACATCTTCACTTACGACCCCGGCGCGACACTGCCGTTCGTCGAGACACACATCATGGAGCACGGCCTGCTGATGCTCGCGGGCGGCGGCATCTACCGCCTCGACGCCGACCGCCACCGCGTCACCGCCGGCGACGTGATCTGGATGGGGAGCTACTGCCCGCAATGGTTCATCGCGCAGGGCAAAGCGACCTCGAGTTACATCTACTACAAGGACGTGAACAGAGCGCCGTTGTGAACACCTTATCGTCATGAGCAACTCACCCACTCCGCCTGCGGGCATCAAAGTCATCGCCGACTCCACGCCGGAAATGTCTGAAATCCTCACGCCCGGCGCGCTCGCGTTCGTGGGGACACTCGCCCGCCAATTTGAATCCGCGCGCCAAAAACTTTTGGCGAAACGCGTCGATCGGCAGAAGAAAATTGACGGCGGCGCGATGCCGGACTTCCTCGCCACGACGAAACACATCCGCGATGACAAGTCGTGGCGCGTCGCTTCGATCCCCGCTGATTTGCAGGATCGGCGCACGGAAATCACCGGGCCGGTGGACCGCAAGATGGTCATCAACGCGCTCAATTGTGGCGCGAAAGTTTTCATGGCCGACTTCGAGGACGCCACGTCGCCGACTTGGAAAAATCTCATCGAAGGCCAGGCGAATCTCCGCGACGCCGTGCGCCGGACGATTTCATTCAGCAATCCCGACGGCAAGCAATACAAGTTGAACGAGAAGACCGCCACGCTGCTCGTGCGCCCGCGCGGCTGGCATTTGCCGGAGAAACACGTCCTCGTGGATGGCCAGCCGATTTCCGGCAGTCTGTTCGACTTCGGTCTGTATTTCTTCCACAACGCCGCCGAGTTGTTGCAGCGCGGCAGCGGCCCGTATTTTTATTTGCCGAAGATGGAGAGCCATCTCGAAGCGCGGCTCTGGAACGACGTTTTCAATTTCGCGCAGGACGCGCTGAAGATTCCGCGCGGCTCGATCCGCGCGACGGTTTTGATTGAGACGATTCTCGCCACGTTCGAGACAGAGGAAATTCTTTACGAACTGCGCGAACATTCGGCGGGGCTGAATTGCGGGCGCTGGGATTACATTTTCAGCTTCATCAAAAAATTCCGCAACCGCCCCGGCTTCACGTTTCCCGACCGCACGCAGGTCACGATGACCTCGCCGTTCATGCGCGCGTATTGCCTGAACGTCATCAAGGTCTGTCATCGTCGCGGCGCGCACGCGATGGGCGGCATGGCGGCGCAGATTCCCATCAAGAGCGATCCGGCGGCG
>JANMJO010000128.1:0-15786 GCA_031371425.1 Verrucomicrobiales bacterium
TTTCCAGGCGCAACTGAAATTGCTATGGAACTACGCCAGTCGCTGGCGTGGTGCAAGGAAGTCACGCTCTTCTCCGCTGGAAGCCCGGTTTCAAATCACGCGCCTTATGTTTTTGCTCGGCATCACATACTTCCGGCTGTCAGCCAACCCCAATGGTTGGATGAACTGTCTGACTTGGTGGTAGCAAACCAAATCACTCACATCTTTCCAGCTCACGATGATGCCCTGTTAGCCCTGTCAGAAAACGCGGCGACCTTAAAGGCAAAGGTCATCACTTCTCCATTGGAGACATGCCGGCTTACGCGGTTAAAAACAGCGACGCTTCGGCGGTTGTCAGGCGTAGTTCCAACGCCTGAATTATTTCAGGATGAGAAAGCAGTCACCACTTGGCCGGTGTTTTTGAAGCCAGACCGGGGACAAGGTTCGCAACGAACTGCCTTTGCCAAAAACGCAGACGATCTCGCAGCCTTATTGGCGCAGGATTCTGACCGGATCATTTTGGAATACCTTGAAGGAGCGGAATTCACGGTGGATTGTTTTTCTGACCGTGAGCGCGGCCTTCTATACGCCGGTGGGCGGCAAAGACGCCGGATTCGTTCCGGCATCGCAATGGATTCTGTAATGGTCGAGGACAAACGATTCTGGGAATATGCAGAAAAGATTTCCGCAGTGATCGAACTCCACGGCGCATGGTTTTTTCAGGTCAAGGCCGACCGGCATGGGACATTAAAAGTAATGGAAGTCGCCCCGCGCATTGGAGGCACATCAGCCCTCAGCCGCGCATACGGTGTAAACCTCCCGCTACTAAGCTTGTATGAATCAGAACGCCTGCCGGTGCAAGTGTTGCGCGGTGATTATTCAGTCGAAGTTGACCGTGCCTTGGTTAGCCGCTATCGCCACAACATTCACTACCAGACATTGTATGTGGATTTTGACGATACATTGGTCATCGGCGGAAAGCTGAATGTGGAACTTGTAAAATTACTTTACCAAGGAATCAATCGCGGCGTTCGGTTGGTGCTCATCACAAAGCACGATGGCGACCTGAAATCGCAGTTGCATCGTTGGCGCTTGGATAATCTTTTTGATGAGATCGTGCACCTGAAACCAACCGAATCGAAGGCGGAGTTCATCAAAGAACGCGATGCGGTTTTTATAGATGACAGCTTTGCTGAACGAAAAATTGTGCGTGAGAAAACAGGAATTGTTACCCTTGACCCATCCATGATTGATTTACTTTTTGAAGACCGTGTCTAAATACTGTCGCCAGTCCATTATGATTTGATTGCTCGATAACCCACCTAACATGACAAATTCCTCAAAAAACAAAGACCTTCTAGCTCTATTGGGTGGAAGGGCATCATTTCAGGAGTCGCTTCACGTTGGCCGCCCAAACCTTGGCGACCGCGAGGCCATGCTGCGGCGGGTGAATGAAATTTTTGACAGGCGCTGGTTCACCAACGACGGCCCGCTAGTCAAAGAATTTGAAGCCCGCATCCAGGACTTTGTCGGCGTGAAGCATTGCGTCGCCATGTGCAATGCCACGGTCGCGTTGGAAATCGCCATCCGTGCCCTTGAACTGCGCGGTGAAGTCATCGTGCCGGCCTATACCTTCATCGCCACAGCGCACGCGCTGCAATGGCAGGAGATTACCCCTGTGTTTGCAGACATGAATCCGGCGACTCACAACATCGCCCCGGAAACTATCGAGCGGCTCATCACCCCTCGCACCTCGGGCATCATCGGCGTCCATGTGTGGGGACGCCCGTGTGATACGGAAGCCATCGCGTCCATTGCGGATAAGCACAAGCTCAAGGTGATGTATGATGCGGCGCACGCCTTTGGCTGCTCACATCGCGGAAAGATGACCGGCAATTTTGGTGCGTGCGAAGTTTTCAGCTTTCACGCCACGAAATTCATCAACTGTTTTGAAGGTGGCGCGGTAGTTACCAACGATGACGCACTGGCGGCAAGGATGCGGTTGATGCGGAACTTTGGTTTTGCGGGAATTGATAAGGTGATTTACCCCGGCACCAACGGCAAGCTGACCGAGGTTTGCGCGGCGATGGGGCTGACGTCGTTGGAGGCGATGGAGGATATTATCAAAGCCAACCGTCGGAACTACGAGGCTTACGGGGCAGGCTTGCAGGGCTTGCCGGGAATCACGCTCAAAGAATATGAGTCGAGCGAGCGGCGAAATTACCAATACATCGTCGTAGAGGTGGATGAGACCAAGGCCGCGCTGAACCGGGATGAATTGGTGGAGGTGTTGCAGGCGGAAAACGTGCTCGCCAGAAAATACTTCTGGCCCGGCTGCCATCGGATGGAGCCCTACAAATCCTTTAACCCTAATGCGCACCTGCTTTTGCCGCACACGGAAAAAGTGGCGGCACGCATCATGGTTCTCCCCACCGGCCAGGCTGTGGATGTCGCCACGGTGCAAACGATTTGCAAAATCATCCGCACCGCCTTGTCCCAATCTCCGTCCGTGCGTGCGGCACTGGGGCGGCGAACCTGAACTTTCCCTCATCCCCACCGAACCCAATGCCGCGCGTTTCCGAACAACAATCTGGCCTGCCGCACAAGGTGAGTGTGGCCATGGTCACCTACAACCACGAACGGTTCATCGCGCAGGCCATCGAGAGCGTGCTGATGCAGGAGGTGGATTTTCCGGTGGAACTGGTGATCGGCGAAGACTGTTCGACGGATCGAACGCGAAGCATCGTCGAGGATTATGCGCGGCGTTACCCGAACGTCATCCGCGCACTGTTGCCAGGGCGCAACTTGGGGTCGCAGGAAAATTCTCGCGTGGTGGTGGAAGCGTGCCGGGGAGCGTATCTGGCGTTGTTGGAGGGGGACGATTTCTGGACTGATCCGCATAAGTTGGCTAAGCAAGTGCGTTTTTTAGTGGGCTACCCTGAATGTGCGATGTGTTTCAGCGACGCCCGCGTGGAGCGTCTCGATGCCAACTACCGCGTGGTGGAGGAAAAGCCTTTTTACGGTTCGCCGCCACCTGAGCGCGTAGGGTTCGCGGAGTTCGTGACCGGCTTTTTTCCGCCGACGGCTGGATGTCTGCTTGTGAACGACCGGACGGCGCTGTCGCCGATTTACGATGGACGGTTGACTTGCTTCGCCAAAACTTTGGTTTACTGCGTGCTGGCCGGTGGCAAGGTGGCGGGTTTTCTGCCGGAGGTTATGGCGGTGTATCGCGTGCATCCGGGTGGAATCTTTTCGGCAGTGTCGGTAGAGAAACAGATGCTAATGTCCAATGGCGGACTATTGCCGGCTTGGCGGTATTTTTCCGTTCCGGCGCAGCGGCAACTGTTCAGTGCGCGGCTTGCCGACAACTACACGGTGCTCGCCCACGATTGCCTGCGTCGTGGACAAATGCTTGCGTTCTTGAAATGTTACAGTTGCGTGTTGAGGTATATCCTACTGCCGCCGAACGCGGCAGGCCTCCGTAAGTTCGGGTCTGATCATATCCAGTATGGCGGGCGGGCAGTGAAGAAGATTTTTCGGTGGTTGCAAAAATGAAAAATGAAATGCGCATCAGCGGTTGCGTCCTGAAGACGGACGCGGCCAGTGCTCGGCTTTCTGCGAAGATCACCTGCGCCGACGGCCAGCCGCGCGAATTGTGGTTCTCGCTTCCGCCGGCGCACGCGGACTGGTTCGCCGCCGATCGCTGCGATGGCTTCGTGGTGGGGTTGCTCTTGCAGGCGATGGAGCGCAACGAGAACATCGTCACCGAAGCGCCGATGTCCTCGCGGCTGTGGCACAGCTTGAGCCAGTTCTACATCCCGATGATGACGCAGGCGTTCCCGAACCTGCATCGCATCGAGATTCTGCCTACCGCGCTGACGACCGAGGTGAAGCCGGCAGGCGGCGTGGCGACGGGTTTCTCCGGCGGCATAGATTCGTTTGCGGCGGTGGTGCGGCACTTCGCGCAGGAGAAATCGCCGGAGCATCGCGTCACGCATTTTCTTTTCCACAACGTCGGGTCACACGGCACGGGCAACGCAGAGGCAGACCGCCGGTTGTTCCGGCAGCGGTATGCGACGGTGCAGCCCTTCGCAAAGGAAGCGGGGATTCCAGCCGTGCCGGTGGACTCCAATCTGGGGCATGTTTTTCCGATGGACTACGTGAAGACCTACTCGGCGGTGAATCCCGCCGTGCTGCTGGTGTTGCAGAATAAATTCCGCCGTTACTACTACGCCTCCGGCTACAAATACGCCGATTGCAGGATTGCGCCGGTGAAGGACATCGCCTATCTCGACCCGATGGCGGTGCATCTGCTCTCGACGGAAAGCCTCGATTGCGTGGCCACCGGCGGCGAGATGTCGCGCGTGGAAAAGACGGCGTTCGTGGCCGGCTATGAGCCTTCGCATCGCTACTTGAACGTCTGCGTGGATTCGGCATTTGAGGGGCGCAACTGCTCGGTGTGTTTCAAATGCCGCCGCACGATGCTCACGCTGGAACTGCTGGGGCTGGATCATCTTTACCGGCAGGTGTTCGACTTTGAAAAGTTTGGCAAGGTGCGGCGGCGGTATCTCAAGGAGATCATTTTGCATTACCCGCACTCGTTCGAGCAGGAGATCGCGGAGGGACTGTTTGCGCCGCGCTCACGCGCATGGCGCTGGCTCATCAAGGCCGGCGGCTGGTATCGCAAGCACCGGCAATACCGGAAGAAATGAATTTGCTTTGTAATAACGATGGAAGCGTCTCGCGTTGGCCGGGCGCGTCCCGGGTCCATCTTGCCACTGTTCTTACGGCTGGGCAGGCGAGACGCCTGCCCTACTTTGCTGGCGGCTGCGCCGCCCAAGTAGGACAGCGCGTCCCGCCTGTCCGGGTTGAAGGGTTTTCGTTGGCAACTCTGAAAATTTGGGATGCCGTCAAGGTGCACCCGCGCGTCCCCTCATCCTGCCTTAGGCCACCTTCTCCCACACTAGGGGAGAAGACCGGGATGAGAGGGCAACCGCAGTCAGTGCGAGGTGCAATTCAAAGTTTGGACAGGGCAAAATGAAATCTCTCCGTTCAACATCCATTTGGAAGTCGGCCAAGGAAAAGCTCGTTAACCCGCTGCGGCGGGCGGCGTTCGAGACGGTGTATCGCGGCTATCTGCCGCTGATGTGCTTCGATAGTCCGAACTGGGGCGATGCCTTAAGCCCTGTGCTTGCGGGTAAGTTGTCCGGTAAGCCGATCAAGCCGATGCTGTGGCATCACCAGCACCGCTACCTCGCCATCGGCAGCGTTCTCTCCAATGCGACCCGCTGGGCGGAGGTGTGGGGGAGCGGCTTTTTGTATGAACACGAAAAACTGGCCGAAGCGCCGATGGCAGTTCACGCGGTGCGCGGGCCGCGTTCGCGCGCGAAATTGCTGGAGCAGGGGTTTGATTGCCCGGAAATCTACGGCGACCCCGCGCTGTTGTTCCCGTATTTTTTTAATCCGGTTGTGGAAACGAAATACGAGATTGGCGTCATCCCTCACTATTCCGACAAGGGCCATCCGTGGTTCGAGCGGCAACGCGGCTTGCCCGGCGTCCACATCCTCGATGTGGAGGGCGGTATCGAGGAATTCGTGCGCGAAGTGAAAGCCTGCAAGCAGATTGTTTCCAGTTCGCTCCACGGCTTGATTTGTGCCGATGCTTACGGCGTGCCGAACCTCTGGGTGGAAGTCTCCGACCAAGTGGACGGCGGCAGTTTCAAGTTCAACGATTACTATGAATCAGTCGGACGCGGCACTCCCACGCCCGTGCGGCCAGTGCTCGACACGCCACTCGCCGAAGTGATGGACCGCTTCACGCCCTCGACGTGGAAGTTCGACCCGCGCCCGCTCATCAACGCCTGTCCATTCATGGCGGCGGGAGTGCGCGGGAAGTTGCTGGCGCAGGTGGCGGGTTGAGGCCGTGGCGGGAGCGCGGAATTTGGACTGCGGCGACACGTCGCCGCTTTCCCACTGGGAGACATGTCTCCCAGTTCCAAAGCGCGGACAAGTCCGCGCACTCCAAATGCACAAGGCCGCTCACCATGGCGGGAATTGCCAAGCCGCAGACCATCGTATAACGTCGCCGCAAGCAAATCAGCCAAGCCGCGATTTGGTCCCAAAAACCGCAGTTGAATCCGCAGATTTCGCTGATGATACAGATTTTGTGGCGTTAAGAAATAGAACGTCTCTTCACCTTCCGGGTGAATATAAATTCGTTGCACGAACATGAATAACAACTTTTTATCTGCGGAAATCTGTGCAATCTGCGGATAAACCAACTGTGGAATTAAGGATGATCCGAGCCATTCTCAAGCGATTCAAATTCCACCCGCGCCGCTGGCTGCTGGGGCTGATTTCCTACTCCCGCTTCATCGGCTACATCCGGCCCGCGCTCGGCGGCGGCAAGGGGATTGACTATCGCATCTGGCGCAAGTTGTTCGCCACCGCTTGGGAGCCGCGCGAACTTTCCTTTCCCGTCGGCAAACGCATCCTCGCCCTCTCGCCGCACTCGGACGATGAGGCCATCGGCGCGGGCGGAATTCTCTGGGCGCATCGCGATGCCGCCGAAATCCACATCGTGCTCGTGACGGATGGCGCGGCGTATGGCTTCGTGCCGCAGGCCGGCCAGACGCCGGAACAGGCGCGGGCGCAACTGGTGGAGCAGCGCAAGGAGGAGTTGCGCAAGACCGCCGCCGCGCTGAACGCGAAATCCTTCACCTGCCTCGACCTCCCGGATCGCGGCATCATGATTGACGACGCCTCCGTGGCCAAGCTCCGCGCCGTGCTGGACGAAGTGAAGCCGGACGTGGTGGTGCTGCCGTGGTTTCTGGATAACCACCCCGACCATCGCGCGGTGAACCGTCTTTTCGCGCGAGCCTGCGAGCGGCGCAGCCTGCTTGTGCTCGGCTACGAAATCTGGGCCATGCACGAACCGAACGCCTACTTCGACATCACCGACCATCTGGACGCCAAGCTCGCGCTCGTGAAGAATTATGCGTCGCAGCTTGCGGAGGTGGATTACTGCACCTTCGCGCAAGGGTTGGCGTGGGTGCGCGGGTATCAGTTGATTCAAAAGCACGGACGCAAAGCCGCCGAGGCGTTCGTCGCTTTGCCGGCGGAGGATTACTGCGGATTGGTGAACGAGGTCCTCTAGCGTGATTCAGCAAATGTATCTCCGACAAAATTCGAGCATTGGGAAATCAGGAAGGCCATTTTCAGGGTCGTATCATCTTTTCCTTGGCTGCCTTTTTGAAGGACGCGCTGTTTCCCCTCACCCCGGCCCTCTCCCTCGGGGAGAGAGAGAATCGCAGCCAGTCTCACTCGAAAAATCCGCGGCTGGTTTGATGAATGGCGGCTTCGCAAAACCTGAAAGCCCCGCAAGCTGTTCCCTCTCCCCAAGGGAGAGGGGTAGGGTGAGGGGGAGGTTGCGCCGCTTCTGCCGGGCGAATGAATCGGTTTAAGCGGAAAATTAATTCTCACCACCGCCGCAAACTTGTGCAAATCTCCGTAGTCAACGCTCGAGACCTGACACCCGAACACATCGGCGCGTGGGTGGCTATACAGTCGGCGAACCCCGCGTTGGAAAGCCCTTTCTTCCGTCCCGAATTCACGATGGCCGTTGCGCAGTCGGCGGAGAATATTTTCATCGGCATCCTGCACGATACAGGCGGCAATGCCGCAGGATTTTTCCCGTTCGAGCTGGTGCGTCCCGGCTTCGGCAGGAATCTGGAGATGTGCGACCATCAGGGCGTCATCGCGCCGGCGACGTTGGAATGGGATGCGAGAGACTTGCTGCGCGGCTGCGGACTCAACGTCTGGGAGTTTGATCATCTCATCAGCGGGCAGCAGTCGTTCCGACGGTTTCACATGCACACAGCGGACTCGCCCGTCATGAATCTGGCGGATGGTTACGATGCCTACACGGCTTTGCTATCCGATGACGGCAAACGGCAATTGACCAAGGTGGCCACTTCCGCCCGGAAGGTGGAGCGCGAACTCGGCTCGTTGCGGTTCGTTCTCCATACCGAAGACGCCGCAGTGATGCAGAAGATGCACGAGTGGCGCGCCCGCAAATACGGCGCGTTGCCAGCCCGATCGCACACGGCGCTGGAAACCCTGCGCGCCATCAAAGCGGAAGGATTTGCCGGAGTGCTCTCCGCCTTGTATGCCGGCGACACACTCATCGCCGTGCATTTCGGAATCCGGTCGCGCACGGTCTGGCATTGGTGGTTTCCCACTTACAACCCCGAACTCCCCAGCCGCTACGCACCGGGGATGCTGCTGTTGTTGAACATGGCCCGCTCCGCTCCCGGACTCGGCGCGCAGACGATTGATCTCGGCAAGGGCGTTGCGGACTACAAAGTGAAATTCCGGACCGGGGCGCTGACCGTGGCGAGCGGTTCGGTGGATGTCCCGGTGTTGGCCAACCTGCCGCGCATCGTGCGGCGGAACACCCTCAACTTCATCCGCAACACACCTGCGCTGGTTTATCTGGCGCGCCGTGCCAAAAAGATTTTCAAACCGCAACCGTCCGCCGATTGAATCTCGAATGCGTATCCTTCACGTCAACACGATGGACCACGGCGGCGGCGCGGCGCAACTCGCGTTCGACCTCCTCGAAGGCTGCAATGCGGCGGGACATTCCGCACGGCTCGCAGTCCGGGAAAAAACGGGTGACGATGCACGCGTCTATGCCATCGGGAACGAGGCGCGGCGTCATTCCTGGGCGAAGTTTTGCAAGTGGGGCGTTCAGGCAGTGGGCGGGAGCAACCGGCTCGCGCGTGTGGTTGGCAGGCCGTGGAGTTCGGCGCGGGTGTTGATGGGGCACGAGGATTTTGATTTTCCCGGCAGCCTGCATCTGCTGGAAGACGCGCCGGAGAAGCCCGACCTCATTCACCTGCACAACCTGCACGGAAGTTTCTTTGACCTGCGCGTGTTGCCGCAGTTGAGCCGGGCGATACCGACCTTCGTCACGCTGCACGACGCGTGGCTGTTGAGCGGGCATTGTTCGCATTCGTTTGATTGCGAGAGGTGGCGCACGGGTTGCGGGGCGTGTCCCGACCTGACAATTTATCCAGAGGTTCGACGGGACGCCACGGCCTACAACTGGCGTCGGAAACAGGAAATTTTTTCACACTGCCGCCTGCACATCGCCGCTCCGTGCCGCTGGCTCATGGAAAAATTGCAAGGCTCGATGCTCGCGCCTGCCATCGCATCGTCACGGATTATCCACCACGGCATTGATCTCTCGGTGTTTCAACCGGGCGACCGTGCGCAGGCGCGGCGGGAGCTAGATTTGCCGGGCGACGCGGTCATTCTGCTATTCGCCGCCAAGGGAATCCGGGGCAACGTGGCGAAGGATTACAAGACGATGCGCGAGACGTTGCGGATTCTTGGCGCGCAGGCCGCAGCCAAGCCGCTGGTGTTCGTTGCGCTGGGGGATGACGCGCCGACGGAGCGCATCGGCAACGCGGAGCTGCGGTTCGTGCCGCACTTGAGCGACCGTCGCGCGGTGGCAAAATATTCCCACGCTGCGGATATTTATGTGCACGGCGCGCGGGCGGAGGTGTGGGGGTTGAGCATCACGGAGGCGATGGCGTGCGGGTTGCCGGTGGTGGCGAGCGACGTGGGCGGGATTCCCGATCAGGTGGCCGACGGTCAGAATGGATTTCTCATTCCAATCGGCGATGCCGTCAGCATGGCGGAACGAATTCAGAGGCTGGTCAATGATGAGCGTCTCCGTGCGGAGATGGGACGGCGGGCGCTGGAGCGGGCGCGCGGTGAATTTGGGATTGCTCGCATGACGCAGGAGTATTTGGGCTGGTATGAAAGCGTGCTGACTCCGCATCATCAAAAGACGGAGGGCTGACCCGCCGATGTTTTTTCAAGCATGATCACAGTTTTGATTGTCGTTTCGTGGCACGGTCATCATCCGTCGTATTGCGCGGAGCTGATCCGGGCGTGCGATGCGTTCAGCCGGAAGATTTATGTGCTGTGTCCCGGCGAAGCGAATCCGCTGGAACGCGTCGGCGGGCCGGCGGCGTTGACGGAGAAGGTCTCGGTTATGGTTCATGGCAATCGCGCCGCGAAGACCGGGTTCAAGAACATTGCGGACATGGCGGCGGACTTCCGGGAATTGCAGTCGCGGGTGGACTCGATACGCGCGGCGAATCCGGGGGAGGAGCTGTTTATTTTCCACACCAGTCTGGACAGCCTGTTCATCGGAGTCTGGCAGTTGCCGCTGCTGTGGTTTCGCATCCGCGAGTTTCTGCCGTGGCCGTTTGCGGGTCTGATGTTGAATCCCGAGCGGCGCTGGCCGTTGAGCCGGGCGCGGCACGAGCTGGACCGGCGGTTGGGGGTGGCCGGGGAGCGGGGGCGGTTGGCGCGGTGCGCGCATTCATTTTTTTCCGGCCTGCTCACTGGCGGTGCTGCGGTGCTGCGGTGGTTTTATCTCTGGCAGAAGAACCGGGTTTTGAAGCGGAGCGGATGCGAACAGATTGCCTTGCAGGACGAGCGCTACGCGGACTGGCTGGCGCTCAAAACCGGCAAGCAGGTGGTGATCTATCCGGAAACAACGTCGGTGCAGGTTTCCAATCCGCCTCCCGAGTTGGTGCGGACAATCGCCGCGAAAAGGCAGGGGCGGGTGGTGGTGGGACTGCTGGGCGAATTGAGCCGGAGGAAATGCGTGGATCTGCTGCTGGACGTGATTGAACACCACGAGACGGACGGTTTTCTTTTTGTGATAGCAGGGACGTGCAATCCGGCGGTGTTTCTCCCGCAGCACCGGGCTTTTCTGGAGGAAGGAATCCACAAGCGCGGCAATGTCATCTTCTCGCCACAAGCCGTGCCGTCGGAAAGTGATTTCAACGCAATCATCGAAAGCTGCGATATTATTTACGCCATTTACCGGGATCATCCGCATTCGAGCAATGTGATCAGCAAGGCGGCGGCGTTCCGCAAGCCGGTGCTGGTGAACCGGGGGGAACTCATGGCGAAACGCGTTGAAGAATACCGGATGGGGTGTATTTTGACCGAGTTCAGCGCGGAGGGGTGCATCAAGGCATTGCGGCAGATGAGTTCGCCCGAGTCGCTGGCGGCGGTTCGGAAAACCGGGAGGTTCGCCGAATACATGGAGGGTCACTCGTTGACGGGGTTGCAGGCGACGATGAGCAGATTGAGCAGGACGAGAGTCCGATGAAGGATTGATTTTATGGAGGCAAAAAAAACAGAGCGGTTGGAATCTGCCGGTCGTAGCGCGGCAGGGTTGAGGGTGCTTTATGTGGGGACGATCTTGCCCGGCAGCACGGCTGTGCAGAGGGCGGACGCGCTCAAGGATCTGGGTCATCAAGTCACCACGCTGTCCACGGAGAATTCGAATGAGATTGTGGTGAAGCCCTCTTTGCCTTCGCGGGTGCGCAGGAGAATAGTCGGCCCGCAGGACAGGGTGGGGGCGAACGCGGGAATTTTGAGGGCGATGCGGTCTGAAACGTTTGATGTCCTCTGGATTGACAAGGGACTGACGGTGCATGCGGACACCTTGCGGCAGGTGCACGAACTTCAGCCGTGTTGCCGGATCATCGGATTTTCGCTGGATGACATGATGAACTCCGCGAATCAATCGCAGCATTTTCTGAAGGGATTGCCGTTGTATGATCATTACATCACCAGCAAAACCTACAACGTGGCGGAATTGAAGGAATTGGGTTGCCCGCATGTTTTGTTCGTGGATAACGCATACGATCCGCACACGCATCTTCCGGTGACGGTGACGGCGGAGCTGCGCGAGAAAATTGGCGGTGCGGTGGGTTTCATCGGGCAATGGGAGCCGGAGCGGGCGGAGTCGCTGCGCAAGCTCGCGCTTGCGGGGATACCGGTGCGGGTGTGGGGCTACACGTGGGAGCGGATGCGGGACGTGCCGCCGGGGTTGGTGCTGGAGAACCGTCCGCTGTGGGGTGATGAATACGCCCGCGCCCTCTGCGCGTTCGACATCAACCTGTGTTTTCTCCGCAAGTGCAACCGCGACTTGCAGACCTCGCGGACGATGGAAATCCCGGCGTGCGGGGGCTTCATGCTGGCGGAGCGGACGGAGGAACATCTGCGGCTGTTCAAGGAGGGGCAGGAGGCGGAGTTTTTTGCGGACGATGAGGAGATGATCCGCAAGGTGCGGTATTACCTGGACCATCCGGAGGAACGCCGGCGGTTGGCGGTGTGCGGTCGCGAACGATGTTTGCGGGATGGCTACAGCAACGCGGAGCGGCTGCGCGGGGCTTTGGATTTAATCATGGCGTCCGAACCGAAGGCGAACCGGAATGGGGCGACGGCATCTGTGGACATCGCTTCGAGCAAATCCACGGGGTTGAACATCCTTTATGTGGGGCCGATGCTGTTCGGCAGCACGACAGTGCAGAGGGCGGAGGCGCTCAAGGATATGGGACATCAGGTCACCACACTGTCCACAAGGAACGAGAAGGAAATCATAGTGAATCCGTCTCTGGTTTTCCGGGTGCGGAAAAAAATATTCGGGCCGCAGGATCGAGCGGGAGCGAACGCCGCCATTTTGAGGGCGATCCGATCTGAAACGTTCGATGTCATGTGGATTGACAAGGGATTGATTGTGCGTGCGGACACCTTGCGGCAGGTTCACAGGCTTCAGCCGCGCTGCCGGATTGTGGGTTATTCTCCCGACGACATGATGAACACCGCGAATCAAACGCGGCATTTTGTGCAGGGATTGCCGGTGTATGATCACTTCATCACCACCAAGAGTTACAATGTGGCGGAACTAACAGGGTTGGGTTGCCCCAGCGTATTGTTCGTTGATAAGTCCTACGACCCGCACACGCATCGCCCGATGACGGTGAGCGCTGAGGACCGGCTGCGGCTGGGCGGTGCGGTGGGTTTCATCGGGCAATGGGAGACGGAGCGGGCGGAGTCGCTGCGCAAACTCGCGCTTGCGGGGATACCAGTGCGGGTGTGGGGCTTTACTTGGGAGCGGATGCATGATGTGCCGCCGGGGTTGGTGCTGGAGAATCAGCCACTGTGGGGTGAGGAATACGCACGCGCGCTCTGTGCGTTCGACATCAACCTGTGTTTTCTGCGCAAGTGCAACCGCGACTTGCAGACCTCGCGGACGATGGAAATCCCGGCGTGCGGGGGCTTCTTGCTGGCGGAGCGGACGGAGGAGCATCTGCGGTTGTTCAAGGAAGGGCAGGAGGCGGAGTTTTTTGCAGACGATGAGGAGATGATTCGCAAGGTGAGATATTACACGGACCACCCGGAGGAACGCCAGCGGATCGCCCATGCCGGTTATGAGCGATGTCTGCGGGATGGCTACAGCAACGCGGAGCGGCTGCGCGAGGCGTTGGAAACCATTGTGACAACCAAACCGCACCGGGCGCATGCGGTTTGGGTTTTGTGGCCATTCATCACGGATTTAATGCGCTGTTTCCAGATAATGGACTAGCTCGGGGCGGTTTTGTGGAAGTGTAACGGCTATGAATGATTGGAAAAACCAACTTTACGACAAGTATGTTTCCAGCGGTCAGGCGGGCGGCAACTTGAATCGCGGCGCGAAGCTTTCGACGCACGACCATCCGTATTTCATGCGGCTCATCAGCAGACACCTGCCCGCAAACAAGGAAGCGGCTGTTGCCGACATCGCCTGCGGGCACGGCGCTTTGCTGCATTGTCTGCGGGAATCCGGCTACCGCAATATCTCGGGGGTGGACGTGTCTGCGGAGCAGGTGGCATTGGCTCATCAATCCGGAGTTGCGGAGGCCGTGTGCGAGAACATGGGCGTGTTCTTGAAAGACAAGGCCGGAGCTTTTGACGTCGTCTTCCTGATGGACATCTTGGAACATCTGGAGCGCGGAGAGTTGTTTGAACTGCTCGGCCTTGTGAACGGCTCGTTGAAGAACGGAGGACGGCTGATCATCCACGTTCCGAACGGGGAGGGGCTGTTTGGCATGCGGATACGCTACGGCGATCTGACCCACGAGAACTGCTTCACGCCCCAGTCCATGCGTCAGGCTTTGGTGAGTTCGGGTTTCGAGGACGTGACGTGTTTCGAGGACAAGCCGGTGGTGCACGGCTTGAAGAGTTTTTTCCGTCGCCTATTGTGGGATGTCCTGACAATACTGCCGCGCCTGCTCTTGGCCGCCGAGACCGGGCAGAAACGATTCGTCCTGTCGCAAAACATGCTGGTCGTCGCCCGGAAGCCGTAGAAATCGGGACGTCCATCGAACAACCAGAATATGCTGCCGAAACAAATCTCCACCGAGACTGAAAGAGCGCTGCCGCAGCACAGTTTTTTGCTTTTGACGTCCAACCAATGGATGCAGGCAGTGCTGTTTGGATTGATAGGGGCGGGAGTGTTCTGGCCGTACTACCGGTTTATCTCGCCGTGGCTCGGCACGGCTGTATTCCTCACAGGAGTCATCATGGTTCATCTCCGGTATGCCTGCCGGTTCATCCTGCCGTTCCCGCACATCGCGCTATTGATCGTGTCGGTGCAATACATCTTCGGTGCCTGGGTTTCCGCCCAATATCCGAGCCATGATCCGCTGTGCAACATCGGCATGCGTCTGCCGTTTTATCTGGAATTCTCCACGCTGGTGCTGGTGGCGTGCATCATAGGATGGGGCATCGCACTCTCAAAGATGCGTCCTTCCGGTATTGTGACGGTTAGGGCGACAACGGATTTATTGACAGGCCTCGATGCCTTGATTGCGATTGGGTTTGTGGGGGTGATATTGGGGCGTGGGTTTACAGAATCGAATTTGAACTTTGTATTCATTCTGCTCGGCAACCTGCGCTTTATTGGAGTGTTCGGGCGGATGTTGTGCAAAGGACAGGGGTGGACATGGCGGTTGGTTTTGGTATTCGCGGGAGAAATCCTGTTCGCCACCAGCAACGGCATGTTCGGCAATTTCATCATTTGGGGGCTTTGGGCTTTTGCGCTATGGGTCTTTCTCTTCACGCCCTCTTGGTGGAAACTGGCAGTCATCTTCGCTTTCGCGGTGGTGATGCTCCCCGCCCTGCACGAGTCCAAATGGCAGTTGCGGGATAAACTGTTTGGAGAAGGCAGTGACGCGAACGTGAAAGCAACCGCATCATCAAGGTCGCTGTTCTGGCTGTCCAACTTGGGAGACAGCCTGCAGAAAACGGTCACAGGAAACTTGGATGAAGAATTTATCGGGGATGCGGTGGCGCGTTACAATCAGGGATGGATCATTGACCGCGTCATGCAATACGTCCCCGCCTGCGAGCCGTTTGCTAACGGCGCGACGTTGAAGGATGCATTCATCGCCACCCTGTTCCCGCGCGTTCTCATGCCGAACAAGGTCATTGCAGGCGGCAAGGAGAACATGGAAAAATTTGCGGGGTTGCAACTTGAGCAAGGCGTCAGCATGAACCTCGGCTATGCGGGCGAGCTGTATGCGAACTTCGGCTACTGGGGCGGCATCGTCGGTTGCCTGGTTTATACATTGCTGTTTGGGCTGTTGTTCCGCTGGATTTCAGTGCGCGCGTTCGCCTCGCCTTTGTGGTGGAGCGTGATGCCTTACGTCGGCTTCATGGCAGTGAAAACGGAGGACGGCATTGTGGAAGTCCTCAATTGGACTTTCAAGGCGTCTCTCGTCATGTTCGCCGTGTGCTTTGCCTTCCCGGCATTCCGCCGGGCGCTATTTGTGCCAGAGAAGGCAAATCAGAAAACTGAAAGCAGAAATCAGAAACCGGAAGTGAGACGGCGAGGGCGAGTGCGGTCCGTGATGGTGGAAAATGTTGAAACTCTGAAAAGCTGAAAGC
>JANMJO010000146.1:0-4881 GCA_031371425.1 Verrucomicrobiales bacterium
GGCGGAAAGGCGTTATGCTGCGTGCAACCTTGAATTGGAGCGCCGGTCTCCGGCACGGCGTGAGGGCTTGTTGGAGTTCAAGCTTCAGCTTGTCCGCCGCCGACACGCCAACGCGTGAACTCCAACTTTGCCGTGCCGGAGGCTGGCGTTCCTGACATGACTCGTTTTCACATCACGCTGATTATCTCCGCGCTGCTCGTGGCGGTTGCGCTGACATTGGGCAGCGATTTCTTGCTCATCACGGTGCTGGTCGCGTTGCCTTTCCGCATCGGCCTCGGGGTTGCCTTTCCGCAGATGCGCTTCTTCGGCCCGTTCATTTGCTCCGGTGCTGGCTCGCGCCGGCACGTCGCGCTCACGTTCGACGATGGGCCGGATGCGCGCTCGACGCCGGCGCTGCTGGACTTGCTGCACGCGGAAAAAGTTGCGGCGACATTTTTCTGCATTGGCAAGAACGTGGCGGCAGACGGCGCGCTGACGGCGCGCATCGTGCGCGAGGGGCATCTGCTCGGCAACCACACGTTCAACCACAGCAACGCCACGAACTTTTTCCCAGCCGCCCGGTTGCGTGATGAATTGGTGAGAACTCAAACGGCCATCCGAGAAGCGACCGGTATGACGCCGAATTTTTTTCGTCCGCCGATGGGTTTGTCGAACCCGCGCACGTTTCGCGTGGCGCGGGGGCTGGGATTGGCTGTCATCGGCTGGAGCGCGCGCGGGTTGGACACGCAATGCCGCGACCCAGAAACAATCGTTGCCCGCATCGTCAGCCAACTGCAACCGGGCGGAATTATTTTGCTGCACGATGGCAACATCCCCGCCGAGCGTTTGGTGGTGACGGTGAAACTTCTGCTGGCTAAATTGCGGGAGCGCGATTACGAGGTCGTGCGGTTGGATAAAATCCTCACATGAAAAAACTTTTTGCCATCTTGTGGCTGTCCCTTGCGGTTGCTGTCGGCGCGGCGGATGAAGCGCCGTTGCAGCCGGTGGCCGACGCCGCTCCGCTGCTTCAAGCACTCCAGCAGAAGATGTCTTCGCTCAAGTCGGTGCAACTTGATTTCACGCAGGAGCGGCATCTGGAATTATTCACCGAGCCGTTGACCAGCGAGGGGGTGATGCTGATCGGGCGGCCGGACCTGATCCGTTGGGAGACGACTGCGCCGTATCAGTCCATTCTGCTGGGTGATAAAAAATCCGTTGCTCAATTTGAGAAGGAGGACGGTGCATGGAAAAAGTTGAAACTGGGATTCCCGCAAATGTTGAAGCGCGTGATGGAGCAAATGGCCTTGATGAATCAAGGCAAGCTCGACGCGCTGACGGGCGATTTCACCATCACGGTGGCGACAAACCAAAGCGCGGCCGTCCTGACGCTCGTGCCGAAGGACAAGGACGTGCGCGAGATGCTGGCGGCGTTGGAAGTGTGGATGCAGCCGGATTTTTCGGCGACGCGCGAGGTTGTGATGCGCGAGCCGGGCGGGGATTTCACGCGGATAAGTTTCAAGCACGAGCGGCGGAATGTGGTTTTTCCGCCGGGCACGTTTGATCAGACGAAGCCTCTCGACATTTTTGAAATCCGGAAAGCTACCGGTGACAGCCAATAATATGAGCCGCATCGCAATCCAAGATGCTAGAGCGGTTTCAGAAAAGCGGTGGCCGTGGTTTGAGCCCGCCGCGTTCCCCCTCATCCTGACCTTCTCCCTTGGGGAGAAGGAACAGATGCCGGCCGTCCCATTGAAATTCCGCGCGCCATTGAGCAGCATCCCTCTCTCGCGCGGGGAGTGTTTCTCCCTCTCCCTGAGGGAGAGGGCTGGGGTGAGGGGGAAAGACGCACTCTTTCAAACATCGCCAGCAAATAAACCAAACCATTCTGGCGCGCTGGCTCTGCTGCTTCTGTTCATCCCAATCTTTCTGCTGACCGGCTGCGCTACCACGGAGCTTGCGCCGCCGGTAAATCTGCCGCGCTCGGAAGCCTGGTTTCCGGCAGACGCGCTGGTGTCCCAGCGGGCGGTGCTGACGGTGCGGGGTCGGCAATTCTCGCTGAATGGCTACGTCATTAAAAGCGCCGCGCACGGCTTGCGACTCGTCGTCACAGAAAATTTCGGCGGTGTGCTGGCGGATGTGATCGTGAAACCGGATGGCAACGTGCTCGTGTTGAAAGCGCGGCCTCCGTTCCGGCTGGCGTGGGTGGAAAACCATATCGCCGCCGACCTCAAATGTATTTTTAGCGATGCAACGGCGGCGGACTGTCCGATTCAGCGGTTGAGCCCGACACATTTCGTCATCGCGCGCCAGGCGTATCAACTGGATTTGCGGATCACCGAAGTCAAGCCGGGCATGCAGTCGGCGGCGAGCTTTGAAGCCGCGCCCGGAGGCAAGCCATGACGATGCGGGAGTCCATCGCCGCTGCGCGCTGCGGTGCTGCGCGTCCCAACGTGGATGGCACGACGACGCTGGAATTCAAATTTCGTGCGGACGACCCGACGTTCGCCGGCCATTTTCCGCACCGCCCGATCCTGCCCGGCGTGTTTCAACTGGAGCTGGTGCGCGTGGCGGCGGAGTTGGTTTTGAATGGCGAGCTGGCCGTGCGCGAAATCCGCAAGGCGAAGTTTCAGCGGCCCATTTTGCCGGAGGAAATCATACGCGTGGAATTGAAACTGACGGAGAAAGACGGCACGATTCAGGCGAATGCGGATTGTTTTGTGGGGCGACAGGCGGCGGGTGAGATCATTTTGTTGTTGTGGCGAAAAGAATCATAAAATGGCTGCGGCGGTTGCTGGCCGGCGCGATCCTGCTCACGCTCGTGGTCTGGGTGGTGGGCGGTCTGCTGGTGCGGAGTTGGGAGGCGAAGCCGCCGCCGCTGCCCGCAGACACTTCGATTCTGCAACTCAAACCCGAAGCGCGAGGCGGCAAAATTTGGCTCGGCAAATCGTGGGCGGGGCGGCGCGACGGCTTGTTGGTGGTGCATCTGAAAGGTTCGCCCTTCGAGATGGGTTATGCGGATGGCGTGTTGATGCAGCACCAGATGCACACGCTCGAGAATGAATTTCTCACCATGATCCGGGGCTACGTGCCGCAGCGTTGGGTGATGGAGTTGCTGAAAAATTACATCCTCTGTCGCAATCGGCATTTGAGCGACTTCGTCCCGCTCGCGTATCGGCAAGAAATTTACGGCACGACGCTCGGCTGCTCGGACATCCACCCGGAGGAAGGTTCGTTCTACAACCGCCTGCTGAACTACCACGCTGCGCACGACGTTTCCTACATGATGATTGATAACCCGCTCGTCACGCGCGCCGGCTGCACGGCGTTTGGCGCGTGGGGCGGTGCGACGGTGGGCAACCACCTCATCACCGGGCGCAACTTCGATTGGGAGGCGGCGGAAGTTTTTAGTCGCGACCGCGTGGTGATGCTGTGCGAACCGGACGGCGGCATCGCGTATGTCTCGCTGGCGTGGGCGGGCATGGCGGGCGTCGTATCCGGCATGAATCGCGCGGGTGTTTCCGTCACGCTCAACGGCGCGCCCTCCAGTCTGCCGCGCGAGACCGCCACACCCGTGGCCATGGTTGCGCGCGATGTCTTGCAGCAGGCGCATAATCTCGCCGAGGCGCTTGAAATCATCCGCACTGCGAAGGTGTTTGTTTCCACGCTCTGGCTCGTGGGCAGCCGTGCCGATGGAAAGTTTATCGTGGTGGAAAAAACTCCGGTGGCGACGCAGGTGCGCGAGACGGAGGGCGATGCCATTGTTTGTGCGAACCATTTTCAGACCGCCAGGCTGAAGGACGACCCGCGCAACACGAACTATCTCGCCGAAGCCACATCCGTTTCGCGCACCGCGCGACTCACGGAATTGCTGTCGCCGACGAATGGCGTCATCACCGCCGCGCGTGCGGTGGAACTGCTGCGCGACCGGAAGCTGCCCGGCGGCGTTTTCGCCGGCAACGATCATCGCGCCACGTTGAACCCATTCATCGCCACGCACGCGACGGTCATGGATCTGACTGCGGGAATTTTTTGGGCTGCCTCGCCGCCGAACCAGCTCGGTCAGTTTGTCGCGTTCGACGTGAATGATTTTGACCGTGAAATTTCCGAACAGAACGTGGTTGCGGATTCTATTCTGGCCACGGGCGAATTTGAACGGGCGAACGAGGCAAAGAAGAGTCTGGTCGCCGCACAACACGCGCTTAAGCGCAAGGATGCGGCGGCAGCGCTCGCGCTGGCAGCACGCGCCGAATCGTTGAACCCCGGCTTCTATCAAAACGCCACATTGCGCGGACGCGCCTTGCTGCTGCTGGGGCGTCGCACCGAGGCGGCGCACGCGTTTGAAGCGGCGCTGGCCGCACAGCCCGCGTTCCTGAAGGAGCGGCATGAAATCGCGGGATGGTTGCAGTCGGCACAGAACCCGCCTTAAACTGCAACCTATGGACGAAGCCACCCAACCCCGCGCCACGCGTTCGCTGAAGCTCGCGCAGTTTCTGCTGGGCATCGGCGTGCATCTGTTTTTCGCCGTGCCGTATCTGCGCCGGGCGCACGGGCTGGAGCGGTTGCAACTGCGGCAGCGGTATCTGCTGGCGGTGAACCACGTCAGCCTGCTCGACACGATTCTCATCGGCGCGGTCTGCTGGTGGGCGGGCCATTATCCGATTCTGGTGCTGGGCGACCGAGGCGTCTGGCAGGATTCTTGGTTTAGGAATTTCTTGAGCAGCCGACTCGGCTTCCTGATGGAACGCGGCAAAATAAACCCCGACCGCATCCGCGCCCTGCAAACCTTCGGGCGCGCAGGCAAGGAATTCAATCTGGTGGTGTTCCCCGAAGGCACGCGCGGCGACGGCATCCATGTCGCGCCGTGCCAGCCGGGAATCTATTTCATCGCGCAGGAGGCGCGGC
>JANMJO010000166.1:0-5626 GCA_031371425.1 Verrucomicrobiales bacterium
AACCGGCGCTCCGCCAGCGAGTCGCTCGCCGAATCCTACTCCTTGCAATCACAGTCCCGGCTGGCCGAAGCCCTCACCGCTGCGCGTGATGCCGCCGCCAAGTCGCCCCAATCCGGCTTCGCATACGCACGCGTGGCGGAATTGGAATTCTGCTTCGGCCACACCGCCGCCGCGCTCGCCACCTTGGACAAGGCGCTGCAACTCTCGCCGCGCAACGCGCAAGCCGTCGCGCTCAAAGGCTTCCTGCTCGCCGCGCAAAATAAAATTGATGACACCGACTCCGCAATCGGCGATCGGCAATCGGCAATCGGCAATTTCAACGCCGCCATCGCCCTCGATGCCGCGCTCGGCAACGCGTGGCTCGGGCGCGGCCTCTGCAAGATCAAGCGCGGCGATGCGATGGGCGGGCGCGAAGATTTGCTCGTCGCCGCCGCGCTCGAACCGCAGCGCGCCGAGCTGCGCAGTTATCTCGGCAAGGCCTACATGCACACCGGCGACGACGCGCACGCCGCCAAGGAATTTGAACTGGCGAAGAAACTTGATCCGAAAGACCCGACCGCGTGGCTCTACTCCGCGTTGCTCAACCAGCAGAACAACCTCATCAACGACGCCATCCGCGATCTGGAGAAATCGAAGGAGCTGAACGGCAACCGCAGTGTGTATCGCTCGCAGTTGCTGCTGGATCAGGACCAAGCCGTGCGCAGCGCGAATCTCGCCAGCATGTATCGCGATGCGGGCATGACGGAGGTGAGCGTGCGCGAGGCGGGTCGCGCGGTGAATTCCGATTACGCGAATTATTCCGCGCATTTGTTTTTGGCGCAGAGCTACGAGCAGTTGCGCGACCCGAACTGGAGCAACCTGCGTTACGAGACGCCGGCGAACTCCGAGTATTGGATCGCCAACCTGCTGGCTCCGCCCGGCGCGGGCACGCTCTCGCCGCTTATTTCCGAGCGGCCCGGCGCAAAACTGTTCGGGCAGGACCGGTTCGGCGTGGTTTCCGAGACGACGTATTTGAGCCGGGGCGCGTGGACGGAAGCGGGCGCGCAGTTCGGCACGTTCGGCAATTTCAGCTACGACGTGGAGGCGAAATACAGTTACGACCCCGGCCAGCGCCCCAACAACGACAGCGAACACCGCGACCTAGTGCTGACCCTCAAGCAGCAGCTCACCCCGCAGGACAGCGTGATTTTCTCGGTGGAACAGAACCAGATTAACTCCGGCGATGTGAGCCAGCGTTACGACCCGGCGACCGCTTCGCCGGATTTCCGCGTGGATGAGAAGCAGGAGCCGAACTTGTTTCTGGGTTACCACCACGAATGGAGTCCGGGCGTTCACACGCTCTTTTTTGTGTCGCGCGGTGAGGCTGATGTCCGCGTCCGCACCGACTATGCCGTCCATCGGGTTGGCTGGCACTATCAGGGTGATGTCACCGCCACCCCATTGCTCCTGGATCGGAATCAAATTGATGTTTCCCTGGAGAAATATTCCGCCGAACTCCAGCAGATCTGGCAGTTGCCGGAACACACCACGGTCATCGGCGGGCTTTATTCCTGGGGCAAACTGCATTTCCGAAATGTGGAGTGGTATCCGTATAACACGGAAACCGCCGGCAACGTGTTTGATGTTTTTTTGGGAATTCTGGGTGCAGACACCTTCAACGACCCATTGCATCCCTTCAAAATTGCCGACCAGAACATCACCGCCGATTTCCACCATTTGAAGTTATACGGCTACCACGACTGGCAGATCGCCGACTCGCTGAAGCTCTCGGTGGGAATTGCCTACGACTACCTGCACAAGCCGTCGGTGGTGGACGCGGCACCTTTCAATGACCAGACCGATTCCACCTCCCAGCTTTCGCCCAAGGCCGGACTCCTCTGGACTCCGACGCCCGACACGGCTGTCCGCGCCGCCTACACCCGTTCGTTGTCGGGCTTCATCAGCGACTCCGGTCTCCGATTGGAGCCGACGCAGGTGGCCGGGTTCAATCAGGCCTATCGCAGCCTGACCCCGGAATCTGCGGTTGGCGACACCAGCGGCTCGCAGTTCGACACCTTCCAAGTTTCGCTGGAACACAAATTCGACACGGGAACGTATATCGCGCTGTCCGGCGAACTCCTGTATTCCCAAACCGACAAGCTCGAAGCGGCGTATAATTTCTACGGTGATTTGACGGACCCGCCTTACAATATTTTGTATCCGATTTATCCGGACGGGCTGCGGAAAAAAATGGATTTTCGCGAGCGGTCGCTCACGTTCACGGTGGACCAACTGCTGGGGCGGGAATGGTCGGCGGGTGCGCGTTACCGTTTGTCCCAGGCGAATCTGGATGTGAACTATACGGACATCAATCCCGCTACTTTGGACCCGTTCCACACCGGCAGTGTGATCGAATGGCAACCCCGCCAAAACTTGGAAAGCCTGCTGCAAACGGTGAACCTGCACGCCAACTGGAATCATTCCTCCGGCCTGTTCTCCGTCCTCGAAGCCAATTGGTATCACCAGAGCAACGCCGGATATTCCACCGACGAACCCGGCGATGACTTCTGGCAAGTCAACGCCTACGCCGGCTACCGCTTCTGGCATCGCCGCGCGGAACTCGCCGTCGGCTTGCTGAACATCGGCAACCAGAGCTACCGGCTGGAGCCGTTGAATCTTCAAAACGAACTGGCCCGCAGCCGCACCTTCTTCGCTCGCCTGCGAATCAGCTTCTGAACTGCTCCCTTACGGCTGCCAGGTAATTTGCAGCGTCATCGGCTGGCCGTTCGTCGGTGGCGGCAACGTGCTTTTGACATCCACCGTCAGCGCATACTGCTGCGTATTCGTCGCCATAAATGTCACGCTGTTGGTGCCGCACCAAGCAAACTGGTCACTTTTCCGCTTCACCACCGCCACGGAAACATACGGCGCGGCAAAGCCCGAGGCGTCCGTGAGCGTCCCGTTGGTCGTGCCCGCCGGTGGCGTGATCCAGAACGTGCCGCTGCCGTTCGTCATTTTGGCGAAGCCCGTGTAAGTGCCGGGACAGCCCGACCCGCTGCCGCCGCCGGTGGCGGTGAACGGTATGGTTTGCGTGTCAGCCCGCACCGTGTTGCTGCCGGCGACGAGCAGCAATCCCACGACTGCCGCGAATGTGAGGAGCGTTGATTTTTGTTTTTCCATGATGCTTTCCTTTGGTTGATTTTTTCCGGAAGTGGCGAACGCCAAATTCATAATCGTTCCCGGTCGGATGTATAGAAAAAACTGTTTTCGCCCGCTACCTTCCCTACACTCCCGCAGAATTCAGCGAGCCATCCCGGTGAACCCCATCAAAAAATACAGGCTGCTCAAATCCCTGTCCGGCGCCGCGCTCACCGCGCTGTGCGGCCTGCTCCTGTGGCAGATGCCCATCGGCGATGCCTGGGTCAATGGCAGCTACGATTACCTCTTCCGCTTCGGTTCGCACGCCGTCACCAACAAGGTCACGCTCATCCTCATGGACAATGACGCGTTCAGCCATTTCGACCAGACGCGCGGTCAGCCGTGGGAACGCGCCCTGCACGCGCGGTTGCTCGAACGCCTCGCCGATGACGGCTGCGCGGTGGTGGCCTTCGACTCCTTTTTTCGCAAGCCGATGAATCCGGCCACGGACCAGGCTCTCGCTGAAGGCATGCGCCGCCAGCGCCATGTCGTGCTCATGGCCGAGCAATCGCAGGTGATGCATCCGAGCCTTGCGGGCGCGCAGCCGCAACTGCCTGCGGAAATTTTCCTCGCCGGCGCGCGCACCAACTGGGGCGTCGCCTGGCTCGATCCTGATCTGGACACCATCGTGCGCCGTCACTGGCCCTTTCCGAGTCCCGGCCCGTATCCCAGCATGCCGTGGGTGGCCGCGCAAGCAACCGGGGCGAAGTTCGACGCCGCGCCCCGCGAACGCTGGCTGCGCTATTATGGCCGCGATGGTGCGTGGCCGCAGTTGAGCTACCGGTTCGCGCTCGCGCAGCCGACAAATTATTTCCGCGACCAGATTGTCTTCATCGGCACGCAACCGAAAACCTCGCTTCAAGACGGCGAACCCGACGAGTTCTACACGCCCTACGCGCGCTGGACCGGCAGGACCACCGGCGGCGTGGAAATCCAGCTCACCGAATGCCTGAACCTCATCAACCGCGACTGGCTCGAACGTCCGGTCTGGTGGGCGGAAGCCATCGCCTTCGCGCTCGCCGGAATCCTGCTGGGCGGCGCACTGTGCCGGTTGCGCCCGCTGCACGCCGGCCTCGCCGCCGTGGTCATCGCGGTGGCGGTCTTGATGGGCGCGATCGCCATGAGCCACTTCACGAACCTCTGGTTTCCCTGGCTGGTCATCGTCGGCGGACAACTGCCCTGCGCTCTGGCTTGGACGATGTTCGCGCCGCAAGCCCAGCCTGAAAGCAGCGCGGCGGCGTCACCTGCTGCGGACGATTCTGGTTTGCAGGATGGCATGCCCCTCGTGCCGGACTACGAACTGGTCAAGCCCGCCTTCGGACACGGCGCCTACGGCAAAGTCTGGCTCGTGCGGAACGCCGTCGGCCAATGGCAGGCGTTGAAGGCCGTCTATCTCGCGCCGTTCAACGGGCCGGAGCCGTATGACCGCGAGTTCAACGGCATCAAAAACTACAAGCCGATTTCCGACAAACATCCCGGGCTGTTGCGCGTGGATTTTGTCAGCAAGAAGCGGGCGGAATATTTTTACTACGTCATGGAGCTGGGCGACGCGCTCGAACCCGGCTGGGAATCCGACCCGGCAAAATACAAGCCCCGCGACCTCGCCAGCGATTGCGCCCGTCGCCCGGGCAAGCGCCTTCCCCCCGCGGAATGTGTCCGCCTCGCGCTCGCCATCACCGAGGCGCTGGAATTTTTGCACGGCCAAGGGCTGACGCACCGCGACATCAAACCGCAGAACATCATCTTCGTGAACGGCCAACCCAAGCTCGCCGACGTGGGCCTCATCACTGAAATCCGCCCGCCCGACCGGGACAGCACGTTGGTCGGCACGCCCAACTACATGCCGCCCCGTCCCGAGCATTGCGGCACCGTGCAGGCAGATATCTACGCCCTCGGCATGGTGCTCTACGTCTTGAGCACCGGCCGCAGCGCGGGATATTTTCCGGAAATCTCGACCTCCATCTTTGACCAGAGTGGCGTGGAAGATTTTCTCGCGCTGAACAAAATCGTCCTCAAGGCCTGCAATCCCGATCGCGCGGAACGCTACAAGACCGCCGGAGAAATGCGCCAAGCCCTGTTGGGCTGCCCGGCCAATCCGATTAAACCCGAACGCCGAAGTTAAACCGCTAATCGGCGCTGATTTTCGGGGGAAGCGGAATCCCGAGCCGGAAAAAAGTTCTCGGGAAACAGTTTGCGGGATGACTTTGAATTAGCGTCCATTAGCGCGGATTAGCGGTTTCAATTTCGGAACTCGGGTTAAACCCGAACTCCGAAGCTGGGGAGCACGCCCGCCCCGGGCGTCGCTGGTCGCGCCCTCGCGGCCAGCATCACGGCCGGGTCATGCTCGACCACCACCAGCGTGTTGCCCGCATCGCGCAGCCGCAGAATCGCTTCGATGATGCGGTTCATGTCGCGCGGGTGCAGGCCTTGAGGACGATTTTGTTCAGCG
>JANMJO010000217.1:0-1922 GCA_031371425.1 Verrucomicrobiales bacterium
GCCGGGGAACGCGTATTTCAACTTATCCGCCCAGCCTGCGTAATAAAAAAAGTGCGCGGCCACGAGCGGCAAATCCACGTCGCGGCTTTCCTTGATGGTCTTGCCACCGTCCATCGTTTCGAGCACGGCCAGCTCGCGCGATTTCTCCTGAATGATGCGCGCGATGCGATACAGATATTTGCCGCGCTCGCGTCCCGGCATCTTGCTCCAGACCTTGTCGTAAGCCTTGCGCGCCGCCTTCACCGCGCTGTCCACGTCGTCGGCATTCGCCGCCGCAATCGTCGTGAGCGTCTGCTCGGTGGCGGGATTGATGGACTCAAAATATTTCCCCGACTTCGGCGCGACGAACTTGCCGTTGATGAACAACTCGTGCTGCGGCGCGATGGCGTAGTTCTTGGAATCCTCCGGCGCGGGCGCGAAGTCCCACTTGTTGCCGAAGTTCAAGCGACGGTCTTTGAGCGGCACGACCGGTTGCGCGGCGAGGGTGGCGACGGCGCGCTTGGCTTGTCGCGCCGAAGCAGAGCGAAGGCGGACGGACAGTTTCACAAGTTTAAGTTTCGTTTTCATTGGGCGTCTTTCTGCTGTTTTTCCAAACTGGCAATTTGCCTGTCGAGTTTCCCTGCCTTCGCCTTTGCTTCGCCGACCGGCAAACCGTGATTCATCCCGGGTCGCTTGTGGCCGGTGTCGTTGAGCCAGGCGTCTTTCATCATTCGTTGTTTATCTTGAACCAGTTTCAGAATCTCCACGCCGTGCGGATGAACGGCCAACATCGCTTGGGCGTCATTGGCATTCGCCACGTCCTTCGCGCCGAGGTACAGTAAAATCTGTTTTGCGATGATCCACTGGCCATCATCGTTGCAATGCACGCCATCGCGGGCGAGGAAGAAATTCGGATCGCGCTGGCGATGTTCGGCCAGGTAACGATTCATCGGCCCGTGCAAATCCACCACGTCCCAGCCTGACGCTCGCTGGGCGAGCAGCCAGTCCGAGTAGCGGTCGAGCGTGTTGCCGTAGCCGGGGTGGCCACCTTTGACTTCATCGAACGTGGGCGGCGTGACGTGCATGATCTTCGCACCGGCAGCCGTCACCCGCTTGCGCAACGAGAGGATGCCGTCTTTGAACTTCTGAAATCGCTCCTCGTTGGACGGCAGGTAAATCCCATCGTTCATCCCGTAGCACGCGATGACGAGGTCGGGCTTGGTTTTCTCGAGCACACGGGCCAGACGTTCGCCAAGAACGGGCCGCGGAAATTTTCCATCCGCGTGATCATCCTCGGAAAGACCGGACACCGTTTCACTGGGCAAGCCAAGATTCAGGAACTTGATGTGTCGTTCTGGAAACCGCGTTGCGAAATACGCCTCGATGGATTCAATGTATTGCCCGGAGTAAGTGATGCTATCGCCGAGAAAGACGATGCGGTGGACGTTTTGCAACTTCGCCAGCGCATCGCCGCTTTCGGCGGATTGAAGGGTGAACGAAAAGACCGCACCAAAGAAAACGGCCAAACCGCGAATCAAATGACCTGAGCACTCTATTTTCACGGCAATGAAAAGTAATCCGCGCCCTGGTAATTGCCGTCCACGGTCTTGGCGACTTGCATGAGGACGTCATTCAGCAGCGTGCTCGCGCCGAAGCGGAAGAGGTCGGGTGTGAGCCAGTCGTCGCCGAGGGTTTCTTTGACCATCACGAGATAGTGGAGCGCCTGCTTGGAATTGTGGATGCCGCCGGCGGGCTTCATGCCGATGCGGATGCCGGTGGCAAAAAAATAATCGCGGATGGCTTCCAGCATCACGAGCGTGACGGGCATGGTGGCGGCGGGCGAAACTTTGCCGGTGCTGGTCTTGATGAAATCGCCGCCGGCCTGCATGGCGATTTCGCTGGCGAGGCGGACGTTGTCGTAGGTGACGAGTTCGCCGGTTTCG
>JANMJO010000241.1:0-11966 GCA_031371425.1 Verrucomicrobiales bacterium
CTCATCGCATCCTGGGGCTGGAGAAGGTCCCAAGGGTCCGGCTGTTCGCCGGTTAAAGCGGTACGCGAGCTGGGTTCAGAACGTCGTGAGACAGTTCGGTCCTTATCCACTGTGGGCGCAGGAAACTTGAGGGGTTCTAACTCTAGTACGAGAGGACCGAGTTAGACGCACTTCTGGTGTGGCAGTTGTTCCGTCAGGGGCAGCGCTGCGTAGCCATGTGCGGAAGAGATAAGCGCTGAAAGCATCTAAGTGCCAAGCTCATCCCAAGATAATGTTTCCCGGACGAAAGTCCCTAAAGACCCCAGCGAGACTAGCTGGTTGATAGGTTAGGCGTGTACGAGGAGTAATCCTTTCAGCGGACTAATACTAATCGGTCGTGCGGCTTGATTGCTTTTTCTTTACTGAAAAATGCGATATAACTCGCGAATGGATTTGCCAAGATTTCTGTATGTAGTTTTCAGAGAACATAAATGTTCTTTATATTTTTTTGGTGGTCATAAAGCTGAGGTCCGACCCGTTCCCATCCCGAACACGGCCGTCAAACTCAGTCTTGCCGATGGTAGTGGTTGTATAGCTTCCGCGAGAGTAGGTTGCCGCCAGATCTTTCAAAAAGGCCGAAACGAAAGTTTCGGCCTTTTTCTTGAATGAGACTTGACGCCCACAGCAAATCTGATTGCATTCCCAAATGAAAACAAAAATTTCCATCGCCCTCGCCCTTATCGGAATCTCCACTCTAATCGTTGGCTGTATCAACACCGTCGGCGGAACTAAAACCGCCGCCGTTCCGTTTCTGAAGGACCGTGTTGATGCTCGATATGAGCGGCAGGTAGAACAGGTTTTTGTTGCCGCAAAAAATGTTCTAGCCAGGAACGGTGTGATTACCAGGGCTGGCTCGCTCTATAATCAGACGAACGACATTCGGGTGCTAGAGGGAAAGGTCAAACAAACCACCGTATGGATACGTGTTGAATCCATTGAATCCAATCTCACCGGTGTGACAGTCCAGTCCCGCACCAGCCGTGGAGGAGCCGATCTAGTGTTGGCTCATGAGATTGACAAAGAAATCGCCTTGCAATTAGCCCAGTAAACACGCCTTTTTTGACGCATAATGCCAAGCCGCTAAGGCTTGGCATTTGCTTTTCACCCAAGCAACAATAGCCAATTCCGCTCAAGCTGCCCGATTCCTGTCGAGCATCACGCAATCAGTAACCAGTGCGTTTTCAGATATCCCGGCTCTTCGCGCGTCACGGGAAAATCTGGTGGCTGCGGAACAAAATGCTGCTTCAAGATTCTGCGGCGGGCCGCGCGCACGGCGGCTGCGATGGCTTCCAAAAACTTTTCTGGAGTAAGCGTGGCGGTATTGGTGGAGGCGAGCAGTTGGCCGTCCACCTTCAGCACCGTCAGCGCTGCGGTGATCAGTTTGCTGTAATCTTTCCCGGCCTGGAACACGCCGCTTTCTTTCGACCGTGAAAATGTTGGCGGGTCGAGCACGATGGTGTCGAAAGCGCGGCCGTTTTTTGAGAACCTCCGCAGCCACTCAAACGTATCGCCGTAGATGAAATCGTGCGCCGTCGGGTCAAGCCCGTTGAGGACGAAGTTGCGCTTGCCCCAGTCGAGATATTTTTTCGAGAGATCGAGGCTGGTCGTGCGTGCGCCAGCGAGTGCGGCGCAGACGGAAAAGCCGCACGTGTAGGCGAAGCAGTTGAGGATTTCCGATTTCGGATTTCCGATTTCGGATTTGAAACCGGCGGCGATGTGGCCGGTGAGGAGGCGGCGGCGGTTGTCGCGCTGATCTAGGAAGACGCCGACAGAATAGCCTTCGGAGAAGCTTAGCTCAAATTTTACGCCGTTCTCTCGGATGACAAATTTCTCCGCTGCTGCCGTGCCCGAAACAAGCTGCGGCGAAGTCTCTGCTGCGCTGGCGTGTTGGATGTGGCGAGTGAGGATTTTGTGATACGCGGCGCTTGTAGTGTGGCATTTCCCAAGTTGTATGAGCTTGCTGCGTTGCGAGTCAGTGAGCGGCGACTCGCTTTGTGAGAGCAGGAAATCGCCGAGCTTATCCACATACCAGTCGGGCTGGCTGTCGCTCGTACCGTGGATGATCCGGAAGGCGTCGGTCTGTGCTGGCTCAATCATGGCGGAGCGCAACGCGGCGCGGGTGTCTGCCGTGAAGTCTGCGGGCGCGGTGAAGGTCAGCGATTCACCGGTCGCAGGATGGGTGAGCGTGATTTCTGCGGCGTGGAGACAGACGCGCGGGAAAGGTGTGCCGCCGTAGAGCGTGTCGCCGAGGATTGGGAAGCCGGATTCGGCGGCGTGGACGCGGATTTGGTGTGTGCGGCCGGTGCGCGGCGTGGCCGCGAGCATTGAATAATGAAGTATGGAGAATGAAGAATCCAAGACGTGAAACTGTGTTTCTGCGGATTCGCCGTGGGCGGAACTGGTGTAGCGGTCGCCGGCGCGGGTGATTTTGGTTTTGACGGTGAATTCGTGCTGATCCACGGCGCGGTCGGTGAGGAGGAGGTATTTTTTGCGGATGGTGTGGGCGGTGAATTGTTCGGTGAGGGATTTGTTGGCGACTGGGGTTTTGCCGAAGACGAGGACGCCGCTGGTTTCCTTGTCGAGGCGGTGGAGGATGGCGAGTGTGGCCCAGCGCGGTTCGCGGTGGCGCAGCCAGTCGTAGATGCCCTCGCCGGCGAAGGGTGAGGGCGCGTGGGTGTTCCAGCCGGCGGGTTTGTTCACGACCAGCAGATGCTCGTCTTCAAATAGGATGCATGGAGGCACGGGGGATTATTGCTGCAAACGGGCGCGAAGCACACCGGAATTTCGGGCGGCAGGCTTGGACAAGTTAGTGTTGCATATGCAACACTAACTTGTCCAATGGTTGCGGGGGAGAAATCGGGTTGCGGGGTTACCAGAAGTTCCACGCAGGCTTGAACACTACCCAGAGGCCGAGGAGAAAGTTGGTTATGGCGTGGGCGGTCATGGCGTCGCCGAGGCGGTTTTTGCGGAGGACAAGGCCTTGATAGGCGAACGCGCAGAGAATTCCGGCGAGCCATTCGTGATGCGAGAAACCAAACACGGCGGCGGTGCCGAGGAATGGCAGCCAGGCGAAGCGGTTCAGCGGCATGGATTGGAAATCCGCCTTGGCGATGGAGCGATAGACGAAGGATCGATAAAAAACTTCTTCGAGCGGCGGCACGATGAGCGCGGAGCCGACGAGTCGGGTGACGATGAACAGCCATGCGAGTGGCGAGGCGTTGCCGAATTGCTCGTGTGGATTCCACGGCGTGCCGGCCTTGCCGAGTTTCGGATACAGCCCGTCGAGTCCGACCCAGAGGGCGAAGACGGCGACGCCGATGGCGATGGCTTCCCAACTGATTTTCCAGCGCATCTCGGCGACGGCTGGGAGCATGAGCCAGATGAGTCCCGCGCCGACAATTGTTTTGGCGAGGTAGAACCAGTATTCCGAGCCGGCGAAGAATTTTCCCTGGCAACTGGTCAGTGCGAGGAAGATTCCGAATGGCAGGACGCGCGCGACGGCGGGCGCGGCGGCAAGTTTTTGGCGCAGGGAAGGCATCAGTGTTTTCCGCCGCAGCAAGGTCAGGGCATCCGGAGGACGATGGGCTGGTTGCTGTAGGTGATGGTGATGCGGTCGGACTCGATGGAGGAGATGGTCATGCCGCTGATGACATCGCCGACGAAGATGGTGCGGCCGTTCAGGATGGCGGCGGGTTTGGTGGCGGAGTAGAGGATGCCTTGCAGCTTGAGCGCGAAGGGCAGGGTGGGCGGCGGTGCGGTCGGTGCGGGTGGCGCGGGTGCGGGGATGGTTTCGATTTTGGGCGCGGGCGCGGGCGGTTCAACTGTGGTGGTTTTGATGGGGACTGGCGCGACGGGGGTGGCTGGCGCGGGTGTGTGTTTGGCGTCGGGATTCGCGCCGATGATGATTGTGTAGGCTGGTTTTGGGGCTTCTTTGGTGTGGGTTTTGAAGAAGGGTAGTGATTGGTGTTTCTGCCAATACCAGATGCCGCCGCCAGCGGCGGCGAGCGCGAGCACGAAGGCGAGCAGGGCGATGACCCACATCTTGGAGGCGGGTGGCGCGGCGGCGGCGTGGAGCGGGGCACCGCGCAGGGGAGCGCCGGCTTGACGGTCGTGCGCTTCCTTGGCGCGTTTGAGGGCGTCGTTGACGAGGCTCATACGTGGATGTCTCCTTCTAGTTCGCGGATGGCGCGTCCGATCATGGAAAAATTAATTTTGTCGCTCTGCTGCACGAAGCCGGCGAGGAGCGCTTTGTCGCAAAGGGCGTTGACCAGGCGGGGCACGCCGCCGCTGTAATTGTAGATGCGCCACAGCGCGGGCGTGGTGAAGTAGGGTGCGCCGTTCGCGCCGGAAACGGCGAGGCGATGCCGCACATATTGGCTCAATTCGGACTGGCTCAAGGGGCGCAGATGAAACCGCACGGTGATGCGTTGGCGGAGTTGGCGGAGTTTGTATTGGTTCAGGCGCTCGCGCAGTTCGGGTTGGCCCATGAGGACGATTTGCAGGAGCTTGCGGCTATCGGTTTCCAGATTGGAGAGGAGGCGGACCTGTTCGAGCAGGTCGTCGGTCAGGTCTTGTGCTTCGTCAATGATGAGTAGGCAATCGCGGTTGTTGCCGGCCTGTTCGAGGAGAAATTCGTTGATGAGGGCGACGGTTTCCAGCCGGTCAAGGCCTTTGACTTTCAGGCCGAACTCCATGGCGATGGCTTTCATCAACTGCTCGGCGTCGAGCACGGGGTTGAGGATCAGCGCGGTGGCGTAAGTGGCGTGGTCGAGCTGTTCCATGAGTGCGCGGCAGAGGGTGGTCTTGCCCGCGCCGACTTCGCCGGTGAGTTGGACGAAGCCTTTGCGCTGCTGGATGCCGTAGAGGAGATGGTTGAAAGCCTCGCGGTGTTTGGCGGTGTAAAAGAGGAAGCGCGGATTCGGCGTGAGGTCGAACGGGGCTGCGGTCAATCCGTAGTATTGCAAATACACGCGGTTCTTGTAGCAGAAATGCGGGCGTGGGCAAGCAAAGGAAAACTGCGGCGGGGTAGTGGGTTGGTTTGCTCGGAGTTCCGCGTTTACGCGGCCGGGAAACCGCCTGAAGGCGGAACTCCAAACTTAGAATGACCCGCTGCCACGTTGGCGCGACATTGACTCTCCGCGCTCGCTGGCTATATTGCCCGGCCTTTTATGAACAAGAATCCGCATGTGGCCGTGGTCGGTGCGACGGGCGCCGTCGGCATCGAAATGATCAAGACGCTGGAGAAGCGCAACTTCCCCGTGGGCAAACTCACCTTGCTCGCCTCCGCGCGTTCCGTGGGCAAGAAGCTCAAGTTTCGCGGGCAGGACATCGCCATCACCGAGCTGACCAAGGATTCTTTTGCGGGCATTGACATCGCACTCTTCAGCGCGGGCGGCGGCATCTCGATGGAGTTCATCCCCGCGGCGGTCAAGGCTGGCTGCGTGGTGGTGGACAACTCCAGCGCGTTCCGCATGGACGCCAACGTCCCGCTCGTCGTGCCGGAGGTCAACGCCGCCGATGTGAAGCAGCATCACGGCATCATCGCGAATCCGAACTGCACCACGGCCATCACGCTCATGGCGTTGTATCCGCTGCACCAGGCGTTCGGCGTGAAGCGCATTTTCGCCTCCAGCTACCAAGCCGTGAGCGGCACGGGCGCGAAGGCGTTGGAAGAACTCGAACGCCAAGTCTCGCAAATCGTCAACAAGCAGCCGGTGACGAAGGAAGTCTATCCGCACCAGATCGCGTTCAACGTCCTGCCGCACGTGGATTCCTTTTTGCCGAGCGGCTACACCAAGGAAGAGATGAAGATGGAGAACGAAGGCCGCAAGATCATGCACCACCCGAATTTCCGGGCGAGCGTGACGTGCGTGCGCGTGCCGGTGTATCGCTCGCACTCCATCGCCGTGAGCGCGGAGTTTGAAAAGCCCGTGACCGTGGAAGCCGCTCGCGCCGTGCTCAAGCAAGCCCCCGGACTCGACCTCGTGGACGAGCCGGAGAATAAGAAATATCCCATGCCGCTCTTCACCTCCGAGAAATACAACTGCGAAGTCGGCCGCATCCGCTTGGATTGCGCGCTGGATAACGGCCTCGCCTTCTGGGTCTGCGGCGATCAGTTGCTCAAGGGCGCGGCGCTCAACGCCGTGCAGATTGCGGAAGAGTTATTGAAATAACGGGTGACTCTGGACATGGTTCTTAAATTTTGGGTTGTCAAATAAAGCCCCCTTGTTCCCGGACAGGCGGGACGCGCTGTCCTACATTGGCGGCGAAGCCGGCGGCAAAGTAGGGCAAGCGTCTCGCCTGCCCCGCAGTCAGAACAGTGTCAAAATGCACCCGAAGTATCCGGCAGCAGGTTTTTACAGCAGGCGCGTCCATCCGGGCGCGCCTGTTTTGTTTTCAGCAGGGCCGGTGGCCGCAGTCGTTTTCCTTGAGGTCTTTTTCGAAGAGCGCCATCTGTTCCTCCGGCGTGAGTTGGGAGACATCCGGCAGCGCGCCGACTTCGGTGCGGTCATTGGCCGGCTTGGCGGGCGGAATGGGTTGGTGCTCCGGCGCGGGTTTGGGTTTGGATTGCGGTTCGGCCATGGGCAAACTGTAACGCCAAACCCCGACGATGTCATGCTCCGGCTATGTCCTAATCGTAATTCGTAATCATAATCTTAATCCACCCGGAAGAGATTATGATTACGAGTAAGATTACGATTAGGACGTCTCCGCGCAAAAGATTGCGCCTCACCGCGTCTATCCGCTACAAATCCGCGTGCCTCAATCGGTGAAACCCACTCCAGCCGCCGCCGACTGGCTGACTCCGCGCCGCTTCGCCGCGCTGCTGGCGGTGCTGATCTTCGCCTCGTGGCCGCAGGTTCTGCTCGGTCTGCAGACGTTTGTCTATCGCGACTTCGGCTACTTCACCTATCCGGTGGCGCAGTTTCAGCGCGATTGTTTCTGGCGCGGCGAACTGCCCTTGTGGAATCCGCTCAACTGCTCCGGCATCCCGTTCCTCGCGCAATGGAACACCGCCGCGCTGTATCCGCCGTCGCTGTTCTATCTGCTGCTGCCGCTGCCGTGGTCGCTGGGCGTGTTCCAGATGTTGCACTTGTTGCTCGGCGGGCTGGGGATGTTTCTGCTCGCGCGCCGTTGGACAGGCAATGCCTTTGCCGCCGGCATCGCAGGCGTGGTGTTCGCCTTCTGCGGGCTGAACCAGAACTGCCTGATGTGGGTGAGCAACCTCGCCGCGCTCGCGTGGATGCCGTGGGTGATCTGGCGCGTGGAACTTGCGGCGCGCGAGGGCGGGAGGCAAATCGCCATCGCCGCCCTCGTCGGCGCGGTGCAGATGCTCTCCGGCGCGCCGGAAATCATCGCGCTGACGTGGCTCGTGGCGGCGATGCCCGTTCTCGGCCTAGGTGTGAAATCTTTTGGCAGGTTCGCGTTGGTCGTCGCGCTGGTTACGGCCTTGAGCGCGGCGCAACTGCTGCCATTCCTCGACCTGCTGGCGCACTCGCATCGCACAGAAAATTTCAGCGGCGATTCCTGGTCGCTGCCGCTCTCCGGCGCGGTGAATTTCTTCGCGCCGCTGTTCCGAGCGCACCCGTCGTATCACGGCGTGTATCTCCAGACCGCGCAGCAATGGACCGCCTCCTACTACCTCGGCGGCGCGACGCTTGTGCTGGCGGCGCTGGCGGTTTGGCGCGTGCGGTCGCGACGCGTATTCTGGCTCGCGGCACTGGCGGTCTTGGGTCTGGTGCTGGCGCTCGGCAACGACGGCGGCATCTACGGCCTGCTGCGCCATGTGCCGGGGCTGGGCGTGATGCGGTATCCCGTCAAATTCATCGTGCTGCCGGTTTTCATTCTGCCATTGCTCGCCGCATTCGCGCTGGCTGGCGGCGGGGAAGATCAGCCGCGCAAATTTCGCAATCAAGTTGCGTTCCTCTGGCTTGCGCTGCTCGCGTCCGCCATCGCCGCGCTGGGGTTCGCGTGGAAATTTCCGTTGCCGGAGTGCGACTGGTTCGAGCTTTGGCGCAACACTGCGGCGCGCGCGATTTTCTTCACCGCAATTCTCGGCGGACTTGTGCTGATGCGGCAAAACCTACGCGCGAGCTTGCGCCAATGGCTGCCGTGGGTGCTGCTTGTCATCGTGTGGTTCGACTTGCTCACGCACGCGCCCCGGCAGCAGACCATCAACGCCGACAACTTTTCCGCGCCGTGGCCGCGCGTTCCCGCACCGCCGCGATTGGGCGAGGGGCGCGTCTGGAATCCGCCTGCGGCGGAGGCGGAGCTGCTGAACTTCCGCATCGAAAATCCGGCGGCGAGTTTTGTGAGCCGACGCTGGGCGCTGGTGGAGAACTGCAACCTCATCGAGGGCGTTCCCAAGGTGGACGGATTTTTCTCGCTGCGGTTGCGGGAGGAATTGGAGGTCTTCTCGCTGCTGACCTGCGCCTCGAACGGCTATCCCGCGCGGCTCGCGGATTTTCTCGGCGTGAGCCAGGTGAACGCTGCGGCGGATGTCTTCACATGGGTGGCTCGACCCACGGCGTTGCCGCTCGTCACCGCCGGGCAGCAGCCGGTCTTTGCCGGGCGCGAGGCGATGTTGCAAAAGCTGGCGAGTCCCGATTTCGATCCGCGCCGTGAAGTCTGTTTGCCATCGGAGGCGAAGGCGTTCATCACGGCTACGAACACCGCCGTGAAAATCTCCGGCGTGCAGTTCTCCGGTCACCGCGTTGCCGTGCAGGTTCAGGCAGACGCGTCCGCGCTCGTGGTCGTGGCGCAATCGTTTTACCACTGCTGGCGCGGGTCTGTGGATGGACATCCGGCGCGGGTCTGGCGAGCGAACCACAACTTTCAGGCGGTGGAGATTCCGGCGGGCGCGCACGAGCTGGTGCTGGTTTACGAAGACCGGCGGTTTGAGTTGGGCGCGGTGATTTCGCTCCTGACGCTGGCGGGCTGTGTGGCTTGCTTCTTCCCTCCACCATGGAAACGAAACGCCGCCGCTCTTAATCGTAATTCGTAATCGTAATCTTAATCGGTCGGGGAAGGGATTGTGATTACGATTAAGATTAAGATTAGGATTAGGATTACCCTGAACCCGATGCTACTTCGCAGTTGTCTTGGTGAAGGCGTTCACGGCTTTGATGCCGGTTTCTTTGGCGGCGTCCATCACCTTCACGATCTGGCCGAATGGCGCGGTCTTGTCCGCGCTGATGGCGAGCCGCAACTGCGGGTTGCGGGCGGCGCGGGCGGCAAGCTCGCTCTTGAGACGGTCGAGTGTGACGGGCAAGGTTTCGAGATACAGGCCGCCGTTGGCGGTGATGGTGATGACGAGCGGCGGCGTCTCGGTCGCGCCGGTCTTGAGTGCCTGGCTGGATTCGGGCAGCGCGAGCTTGAGCGCGGGTTGCTGTTTGAAGGTGCTTGTGACCATCAGAAAGATGAGCAGCACGACTAGGATATCAATCAGCGCCACGATGATGACGGCGGGCGGTTGGCGGCGTTTGGGGATGATGAAGCGCATGAAATGGTTTCAGGTTGCAGGTTGAAAGTTGCAGGTTGGAATGTCGCCGGCGCGGTTTCGGCGTCCTGACAACTTGTAACTTCCAACTTTCAACTTTCAACTCCCTTGCGGTATTGGCGGCGGAGGAATTCGCCGCACAGCGTCTCCAGTTCCACGGCGAGCGTCTCGACTTTCTTGGTGAAATAACTCCACGTCACGAGGGCGGGGATGGCGATGAGCAGGCCCAAGAGCGTGCTGTTGAGGATGACGGCGATGCCTTTGGCGAGCGCGGCGTTGTCGTTCAACCCGGATTGGCCGAGGCCGCTGAACAGCGTCATCATGCCGTAGATTGTGCCGACGAGGCCCATGAGCGGGGCGATGCCGACGACGACTTCCAGCACGACGAGGCCGCGTTCGAGGCGGACGATCTCATGCCGGGCGCGTGTGGCGACGGCGTCCTCGGCGTCTTCCTTGGGCCATTGCAACTGGTCGGCGGCGACGAGCAGCAGGCGGCTCAAAGCGGACGGCGTGCGCTCGCAGGCGCGGCGGAGTTTTTCCACATCGGCGGGCTTGCGGCATTCGTCCACGGCTTCCTCGATTTTGGGAGGGATGACGTTGTTCCAGCGCAACGCCCATGCGCGTTCGCCGATGAAGGTGAGGGTGATGACCGAGGTCAGGGCCAGGAGGATGTAGATCAGGTTTTCCATCGTAATGTTTGAGACTCGAAACCGAGGCTCGCTTTCAGGTTAGGGATTTTCAGTTGTAGTAAAAAGTGAAATTCACTTCGCGGAAGTTCGCGCCGACGAGCCGGCGCATATCGCTCGGCCAAGGGGCGAACGGGGCGGGGTCGCGGATGGCGCGTTCGCAGAGGATGCTCAGGAGTTCGCCGACGGTGTTCTCGGGCATGGCCATGTCGGTGACGCGGCCATCGTCGTGGAGGTGGAAGCGGATGGTGACCTTGCCGGTGCCGCGGGTGAGACGCTGGTCATCGAGCAGCGCATACCAGTGGTTCTGGATGGCGGCGACGATGGCGGCGTCATACGAGCCGAACGGCGTGGCGGTGACGTCGAGCGAGGACGCGAGGTTGAAGTGGGCAACGCCGCCATCAAGCAACATTTTCTCGCCAGCGAGGGCGGCGGGTTTTTGTCGCGCCAAAGCCTCGGCCACGGTGCGGGGCTTGGCGGGCTTGGGCGTGGCAGCGGGGTCAGGTCGCGGTTTGGGTTCGAGTTTGGCGAGGGTGATATCGCCGGCGGGATGCGCGGCTTGGGTTTGTTCTTCCTGCGGTTCTTCGGCCTTGGTCGCGGGTGGCGGCGTGGGCTGGAGCGGGAAGGCCTTGGTGCGCGGCACGTCCTCGGTCTTCACGATGCGCTCCTGCGTGCCGGTGATTTTGGGTGTGTCGGTCTCGAGGTCGGCGCGGGAGTTGGCGGCGCGGGAGCTTTTATCGGAATAAAATTTGGATTTCTTGGGCGCTTCGGTGATGGCGGCGGCGGGGCTGACTTCCACGAACAACAGCGGCGGCTCGGCCTGCTGCTGCGGTGGCATTATTTTGGCGGGCGGCACGATGACGAGGGCCTGCTCGACTTTTTGCAGCCACGCGGGCAGGTGAAGATTTTCGAGCCAGTGATATTTTTTGGCGGTGCGATAGCCGCCGTAGGTGAGGGCGTGCAGGATCAGGGAAATGACGAGTGCGCGGCCCAGCGCGTGGAAATCGGCGCGGGCGGGGCGGAGGTCGTTTTGTTTTGGCGTGGATGACGGCACTGGCACAAGAATGCCGCAGAGGAAATGCGGCGGCAACTTTGTTCGGCTGGCAGGAGCGCGGGCGGTCCCCGCCCGCAGCAGCATCGCCAGTCAGAACGCGTTGGAATTTTCCGGTGATCTGCTGACGATCCACGCGCTGCGAACCGGGACGTTTCGCGCTCCGGGATTTCAGATAATTCAGTCGCGGCGGTGCGGGCGGTGGGTTAATTTCTGAACGTCAGCGCGCCGAAACCATCCAAGCATTGAAACTGTCTTGTAAGCCATGAACCATTTCACCCGCAATTTTCTGAAAGCCGGTCTGAAAATCCTACACGGGCGGCTGGCTGCCGCCCGAACCCGCAGGCAGGGATGCTTGCGCTGCATCGTTGTGCTGGTCGTGATGGCGCTCGCGCCGCTGGCGTCGCGGGCGGCGGATTCGTTCGTGTGGGATGCGCGGCAGAAGGAGATTTCGGCGGAGGTGGGGTCGTGGTCGCTGCCGGTGTTGTTGCAGAAGGTCACGGCGGCGACGGGTTGGCGGGTGTATGTGGAGCCGGGGACGAGGTTCACGGTATCGGCGAAGTTCCAGAAGCTGCCGCTGGGCGAGGCGTTGCACGCGTTGCTGGGCGATTTGAATTTCGCGCTGGTGCCGCAGTCGAACGCGCCGGCGCGGCTGTATGTTTTCCACACGTCGTTGCAGGCGGCGACGCAG
>JANMJO010000274.1:0-1610 GCA_031371425.1 Verrucomicrobiales bacterium
CCGGGTCGCTGGTCGTGCTCACGACGCGGGTGAAGCCGGCAGAAACCAAGCTCGAATGGGACGTGCCGCCGGGTCAGTGGCGGCTGATGGTTTTCTGGCTGGAGTTCACGGAGCAGGAATGTTCGGCGCAGAATTTTCAGCCGTCGCCGATGGTGATTGACCACCTGAACCGGGGCGCGGTGCAGCGCTATTGCGAGCACTTGGGCGGGGCGATTGAGCAGGTCGTCGGCGGGGAATTTGGCGGCACGGTGGATTCATTTTTCTGTGACAGCTTTGAGTTCTGGCCGTTGTCCAACGCTCTGCTCTGGAGCGACGACACGCTCGCCGGCTTCGAGCCGCACGCCGGTTACGATCTGGCAAAGTATCTGCCCGCGCTTTGGTTCAACATCGGTTCGGAAACGCCACGGGTTCGCTACGACCTCGGCGATTACTTGAGCCACGTCGCGTTGGATGCGTTCTTCAAACCCTTCAACGAATGGTGCGCCGCGCATCATGTCGAGGCGCGCATCCAGCCGCACTACCGCTTCTCCGAAGAACTGGTGCAAGGCGCGGGCGCGACCATGCGGCCCGAGACCGAAGTCACCACCTGCCGCTTCGAGCCGGTCGCCGACCCGCGCAAGGCCACGGCTTCCGGCGCGCGGTTCTATGGCCGCGACATCGTGTCCGCCGAAGCCTACACCTTCATCCATCCCGCGCGTTACCGGACCGACTTGCAGGATCTCAAGATCGCGACGGATGCTTTTCTGCGCGATGGCATCACGCAGATTTACAATCATGGCTACTTCGCCTCGCCGGAAGCGCACGTTGCTCCCACCCGCGATTTCCCGTGGGCCAACCGGATTGGTCACTGGAACACTTGGTGGAAATATTATCATCACGTCGCCGACTATGTGGCGCGCTGCTGTTCGATGTTGCGACCGGGCCGGATCGTGGCCGATGTGCTGATCTACTCGCCGCAAGCGACGGTCTGGAGCGAGCGCGCCGTCTGGGGCAGCACGCGCCGCGTCATGCCCTACGGCAATCTCGCCAAGACAATCGTGGCGAATGGCTACGACTTCGACATCGTCAACGACGACTTGTTGCAGCATCGCGCGAAATTCCGTGACGGTAAGATTGAAATCAACGGGCAGGCGTATCGCCTGTTGATCTTGCCACGCACGACGGTTGTGCCGGTTGAAACCATGCGCGCCATCCGCGACTTCGCGCGAGCGGGCGGCACGGTCGTGGCGTTGGATGAATTGCCGGCGGCGGCGGCGGGCTTGAAGCATCACGCGGAGAACGATCGCGAGTTGAAGCAGATTGTGGATGAACTGTTCCGCGCTGATCCGGCGCACAAAGCTGGCGGAATTTTTCTGCCGGAATACAAAATTGATCGCGCTAGTTTCAATCCGGGACGGCAACCTTGGAAACCCACGCCGCCGCTCACCGCGCCCCAGCAAAGTTTGCTCGCCGTGCTGGAAAAATTATCGCCGCCCGACTTCGCCCTGGCTGGTCGCGTGCAGAGCGATGGATTGACGTTCATCCACAAGCAGGTGGATGACGTGGAGGTTTATTTCGTTTGCAACCTGCAGCCGCAACGCGTCGCCACGGAGGTCACCTTCCGGGTTTCC
>JANMJO010000288.1:0-26255 GCA_031371425.1 Verrucomicrobiales bacterium
TCGACGATGCTCCACGCGAGCGAGAGGCCGTCGAACGTGCTCGTGCCGCGGCCGATTTCGTCCAGCACGATGAGGCTGCGCGGGGTGGCGTTGTTGAGGATGTTCGCCGTCTCGGTCATCTCGACCATGAACGTGGATTGCCCTCGCGCCAGATCGTCGCTCGCGCCGATGCGGGTGAAGATGCGGTCAACGAGATCAATGCGCGCCTCCGCCGCCGGCACGAAACTTCCGGTGTGCGCGAGCAGCGTGAGCAGCGCGACCTGCCGGATGTAGGTGGATTTGCCCGCCATGTTCGGCCCGGTGATGAGGGCGATTTGGGGGTTTGGAGTTCCGCCTTTAGGCGGCAGGGGTGCGTTCGTGTCATTAGCCGAGCCGCCTGAAGGCGGAACTCCAAACGTGACGCCCGCCAATCCAGTGTCGTTCGGGACGAAGCGTTCTTCGACGAGTTGCTGCTCCAGCACCGGATGCCGGCCGTCGCGCATCTGCAACACGCCGTCATCGCCGATGTGAGGGCGGCAGTAGTTGTGCAGGCGCGCAATCTCGGCGAACGACGCGAGCGCGTCGAGTTGCGCGAGAGCGGTGGCGGTGTGCTGGATGCGCGCCATCTGAGCGAGGACTTCTTCGCGCACGCGCTGGAAGAGTTCGTATTCGAGCTTCACGCTGCGTTCCTCCGCGCCGAGGATTTTGCCCTCCATCTCTTTCAACTCGGGCGTGACGTAGCGCTCGCCGTTGGCGACGGTCTGCTTGCGGTGATAATGCGCGGGAACTTTGTCGAGGTTGGACTTGGTGACTTCGATGTAGTAGCCGAAGACGGAATTGAAACGAACTTTCAGCGACGCGATGCCGGTGGCCGCGATTTCGTCCGCCTGCAATTTGGCAATCCAATCCTTGCCGCCGCGCTGGGCGTTGCGGAGATCGTCGAGGTTCGGGTCAAAGCCGTCGCGAATGAGGCCGCCTTCCTTGATGGCCAGCGGCGGCTCATCCACGATGGCGCGGGCGACCAACTCGACGAGGTCTGGCGACTCGGTGAGGTGGGATTCGAGTTCGGCAAGAAGCGGCGCGGCGGCTTCAGGTTGGAGTTCAAGCTTTAGCTTGTTTTCGGGGGAGCAAGCTAAAGCTTGAACTCCAACGAGAATATTCTTCACCGCTGGAATCTGTTCCAACGCCTGCCGCAGCGCACCGAGGTCGCGGGCGTTGCCGCTGCCGCTGCTCAGGCGGCCGAGCGTGCGCTCCAAATCGCGGACGCTCGCAAGCTGCGCTCGGAAATTGTCGAGGACGGAAGGATTTTCGATGAACGTCGCCACCGCTTCCTGCCGGCGGCGGATGGGCTCGAGGGCGGCGAGCGGTTGCGAGAGCCAGCTCCGGAGCAGGCGCGCGCCCATGGGCGTGACGGTCTTGTTGAGCGCGCCGTAGAGCGAGGAGTTGCGAGGGGCGTCGTGGCGCAGTGGTTCGAGGATTTCGAGGTGACGCAGCGTGGTGTAATCGAGAGCGAGGAAATCCGTGCGGCGATAGAACGAGAGCCGTGTGAGATGCTTCACGTCGCGGCGCAGGTTTTGTGTGAGGTAATGCAGCGCGCCGCCCGCCGCGCCGATGGCGGCGGTGCGGTCTTTCAGGCCGAAGCCGTCGAGCGAGGCGACCTTGAAATGGTCGCGCACGGTGTGGAGCGCGGTCTCGGGGGCGAATGTCCAGTCGTCGTAGCCGCTGATGATCCAGCGCGAATCCGTAGCCGCGCTCGTGAAAGCGCGGATTCCCTTGCCCGTCGGGGACTCCGCCGATTCACATCGGCGGCTACCAAGCAACTCGCGCACGGCGGTGGCTTCGGTGGGCAGGATGATTTCCGCCGGACGCAGGCGCTCGAGTTCGGCGATGAGCGCGGCATCGGATTCGAGTTCGGTCGTCAGAAAATCGCCGGTGGTGAGATCAATCAGCGCGAGGCCGTATGTAGCCGCGCTTGTCAAAGCGCGGACGCCGCTGCCGGAACGGGACTCCGCCGATTCACATCGGCGGCTACCGGGACAGACGGCGGCGAGGAAGTTGTTGCGCTCGGCGACGAGCATGCGTTCATCGAAGTGCGTGCCGGGCGAGAGGATTTGCGTGACCTCGCGGTTGACGAGTTTGCCGGGGCGGGCTTCCTCGGTCTGGTCGCAGATGGCGACCTTGCGACCGGCCTTGAGGATGCGGGCGATGTAGCCGTTGGCGGCGTGGTGCGGGAGGCCGCACATGGGGATGCCGTTGCGGGCGGTGAGCGAGAGGTTGAGGAGTTGCGAGCCGGCCTGGGCGTCCTCGAAGAACATCTCGTAGAAATCGCCGAGGCGGAAGAGCAGGAGGGCGTCCTTGGGCAGTTCGCCTTTGATGCGGCGATACTGGGCCATCATGGGAGTGAGTTGCGCTTCGGCGGACATGAGGAGGGGAAGATAATGACCGGCGGCGCGAACGTCGAAACGAAACTTCGCTTTACTGGCTTCTCCGTCGAATTTTCAATTGGATAGCACCGGGGATTTCGTGCTCGCTGACGAGCACGAGGTAGCCGCCGCCACCAGCGCCGGAAAGTTTCCAGCCGAGCGATTGCGAAGAGTATTCGCGGATGGCGGCGCGCACATTGGGCGTGAGCATCCGGGGGAACAAACTGACCTGCACCTCAAACGACGCGCGGAGTTGGCGGCCAAATTCTGGTAAGTCACGTTGCTGAATCGCCTGCCAACAAAGGTTGGCGGCAGCGGCGAGCTTTTTGACTTTGGCGGCGGTGAGTCGTTGGTCGCCGAGGACACGGAAAGTGTTTTTGCGTGGGCCGAGCGGGACGAGGCAGAGATGTTTTTCTAGCCAGCGCAAAGTTTTCTCATTGTGCGCGGGCGAGATTTTTTCCGGCCAATATTTGCCGCGATAATCCAAGCGGTTTAAGCCGGGGAGCACGATGCCTAGCGCGTCTTGCGAGCCGGAAAATTCTTGTGTGCCGGGTGGGTTCTCAAACGCGAACAGCATTCGCGCGAGTTTTTCGGGGTCGCCGCCGGGAATTTCCGAATGCCAAAGTTCGACGGCGCGTCGCCGAGAGCTAGACGCCATGCCGCTGCGCTCGTTGAACTCGATGGTTGGCTCGAGGGATACGACGATTACCGGGCCGGGTGCGAGTTTTGAAACGAATGGTTGATCCAGCCAGCCGCCCGCGAGGTCGAGGCGGAATGGAATTACGCATTCTTGCCGCAGCGAGGTGGTGGAGCGGGCGGGCAGATTTGCCCGCGGGGTGCGTTTCAGCACGATGTATTCGATGCCGAGGCGACGGCAGAGCTGCGCTTTGGCGGGCGTGTTGCCGTCGGCGTTGACGATGAAATAGTCGGGCGAAACTTTTTTTAACTCGGTGAGAAAATCCATCATGCCCGAACCGGAGCTGATGTAGCAGCGCGTGACGTGGCGCAATGACTCGATGAGATATTTGCGCTCGGCCTGCGGGTTGACGGGGTAGCGCCCCTTTAGTTCCTTAACCGTCGCGTCCGAGCCGATCCCAACGTGCACTTCGCCGTAGCGCGCCGCCTCTTCAAGAAAACGCACATGGCCGCTGTGCAGTAGGTCAAAGCAACCGCTGACGAAAACTTTTTTCTTGGGCATGGGCATGAATCAAAGTCGGCTACGCCAGACGCCGGTTGGTTGCGGCACATCAAACCGGGTGCGATTCGATGGACTCGGTGCGGTATAGATGGCGTAGCTCGTTGGCTTGAGTGAGAAATGTCCAGCGAGCAAGCGTTTCAGCCGATGCTGCCCAATGAGCAACGGCCGTAGCCAGCGCGCCGCGTGGGGCGTCATGGCTGACTTGGTGGCGCTTTCCTTCACCGCCACCGGGGCGAAGCTCAAGTTGTTGCCCGTGTCGGCAAACGTGGAAGTGACGACATCGCATACAGCCATCGGCACACGCTGCCGCATCAGTTCAAGCACCCAGAAAAAATCGCCGAGCGCGCGCCATTGCGTGTCGAAATAAATTCTGCGCTCGTGAATCACGCGGCGGCGGATGAAAATCGAACTCGTGAGCGCGTTAAATCGAAACCACACGCACAGCGGATGCGGCATGAGCGCGTGACGATGGCAAATGTATTTTCCATCCGCGTCCGTGACGATGGCGGCGGCCAGACAAACTTCGACCGTGGGATTTTCCGTGAAGAATTTTTGCACGGCGGCGAGCGCGCCGGGAAGGTATTGCTCGTCGCAATTCAGATACGCGAGGATGTCGCCGGTGGCGCGTTTGAAACCACGATTCACGGCGTCATACATCCCGGAATCTTTTTCGATGAAAGCCGTGACGCGCTTGTCGTGCGGCAGCCAGTCTTGAGTGCCGTCGTCGGAGCACGAATCTTGGACGAGGTGCTCAAACGTCACGCCTTGCTGGTCGGCGACGGACGCGATGCAAAGTTTCAGCCAGTTGGAATTGCGGAAACTCGGCGTAATGATGGAGAACTTCATCCGGGAAAAATGCGCGCGAAAGTTAAATCCCAATCGGATGCCAAGCGGTTTTGAACTCGACGGTGTCAAGAATCCAATACGGGTCTTCGGCTTTGGCGGTGGACCATTCCTTGGCGGCAAGCTTGCGGACGGCGTAGCGCTTGAGGTTCAGGGCGGTGCCGGATTGGAGGACGGTGCTGACTTCGCCCACGCCCGCGCCGTCCACGATGGCGTTCACGTCCATGTGGCTGGAAATGTGGGGGGCGAGTTCGGCGCGTTTGCCGGTGAGGATGTTGACCACGCCGCCGGGGAGGTCGCTGGTGGCGAGGATTTCCGCGAAGGTGAGGGCGGGCAGCGGAAATTGTTCGGATGCGAGAACGACGACGGAGTTGCCGGAGAGAATGATTGGGGCGATGACGGAGACGAGGCCGAGCAGGGAGGGTTCGTCCGGCGCGAGGGCGACGACGACGCCGGTGGGGTCGGGTGTGGTGAAGTTGAAGTGGGAGGAGGCGACGGGGTTCACGCTGCTGAAAATCTGGACGTATTTGTCGGTCCAGCCGGCGTAGTGGACGAGGCGGTCAATGGCGGCGGTGACTTCGGCGCGGGCTTTGGCGGGGCTGACGCCGGTGGAGCGAGCGAGTTCGGCGGTGAGTTCGCTGGCGCGGTTTTGCAGCATCTCGGCGGCGCGGTAGAGAATCTGGCCGCGCAGGAAGGCGCTTTTCTTGGACCATTCGCCGAAGGCTTTGCGGGCGGCGACGACGGCATCACGGAAGTCCTTGCGCGAGGCATTGGCGTAGTTGTCCAGATGTTCGCCCGTGGGGGATTGCGCGGGCAGGTAGCGTCCGCTTTCGCTGCGGATGAAGGCACCGCCGACGTAAAGCTTGTAGGTTTTGCGGACTTGGAGGTGTGGGGTGCTGGCGGACATAATCGTTGGTATTTGCGGGCAACGGTAGCAATCGCTTTTGCCGCCCGCAACAGTGAAGTCCGCACGGAGTGTGACTGGGTGGAAAACAAAACCGCCCGCAGCCTTGTGGGCGGCGGGCGGGATGAGTGAATCAGGGATTACGGAAGGGGAAGCACGTGACCGGAGAGGCTGCAGGACGGGTCAGTGTTCACGGCGCCAACGGTAAGCGTGCCGCTTCCTGGGCAGCGCGGATAGTTGTTGTTCTTCAGATAATTTTTCACGTCATCCGAAGTGGGGACGTCCGTATCCACCTTGCGGTTTTCCAACGCCCATTGCTGCTTGGCGCCGTCAATCTGGCGGAGGTTGTTGATGCAGGAGTTTTTCTGGGCGGTGTTGCGCGCCCGAACGAAGTTCGGAATGGCAATCGCGGCCAACAGACCGATGATGGCGACCACGATCATGATTTCCACGAGCGTGAACCCGGCTTTGCTTGAGGTGTTTATTTTCATAACTGTTCTTTCTGTTTGTGGCGTGAACACGAACGGCGGGCTGGTTATTTATTATTACAACTTTGTGTCCACAGATTGCCCACCGCGAACCACAGGCTCAATCTAGCAGACCCGATGCCAACACCAAGCCGATTTAATGGGGCTGATTACGGTGAAAACTACCGGGGATTGAAGGCGTTATCGGGGAATACGAATGGGGATGCAGGGTGCCAAGGGGAGGGGATGTTGCCTGATTGGAATTCCAGCTTGGGAGTGTGGAAGATTGAGACAGATTTGCTGCTTCCAGGGGAAAGCAAAAAGCCCGAGGCTTGCGCCTCGGGCTTGATAGTTACGAACGGAATATCACGGAGGAGGCAGCACGTGACCGGTTTGGTCACAGACCACTTCCGTCTTCACGTTGCCAATCGTGTAGGTGCCGGCTGCAGGGCAGGTCGGATAGGCATTGTTTTTGATGTAGTTCTTCACGTCATCCGAGGAGGGTGAGTCGGTGTCGATTTTCTTGTTTTCCAACGCCCATTGCTGCTTGGCAGCTTCAATCTGGCGGAGGTTGTTGATGCAGGAGTTTTTCTGTGCGGTATTGCGCGCCCGAACGAAGTTCGGAATAGCAATCGCGGCCAACAGACCAATGATGGCGACCACGATCATGATTTCCACGAGCGTGAACCCGGCTTTGCTTGAGGTGTTTGTTTTCATACTAGCTTCTTTCTTTCTTTTGCGGTGTGAACACGCTGCAATGGGCGGGTTATTATTATTACAACTTGCGTTCAACTCGATTGCCCACTGCAAACCGCAGCTCCCAGCCTAGCAGAGGGGATGCCAAGCTGGATGCGAGACAACCGTAGGGTGGTTTCGGTGGGGTGCCTAGCAATAATTTGACAGTTTGCGCCGCTCTTCACGTCGGTTTGATGGGGATGTGGTGCTTGATTCGGCGCGGCGTGTCTCAAGTTTGAGGGTGTTCAATAGAAACTTGGACAGGAAAATATTTATCCCGTCTGGAGAAATCCCATCGCCAGAGCAGTCATTAACTTCCCCGATTCTTGACAGTTTCAATCGCCCACGCGGCGTGCTCGGCGATGAGCGGTTCGGCGTCGTGCGTGGCGCGCTCTAGGGCGGGCAGGGCGGAAGCATCGCCGGTGTTGCCGAGTGCGACGCAGACGTTGCGGAGCAAGCCGCGGCGTTTTGTCCGCAACACGGGCGTGCCGGCGAAGCGGCGTTTGAATCCGGCATCGTCGAGTGCGAGCAGTTCCAGCAAGTCCGGCACGGCGAGGTCGGCGCGGGCGTGGGGCTGCATCAAGTTTCCTGCGCGTGCGAAGCGATTCCAAGGGCAGGCGTCGAGGCAGTCGTCGCAGCCGTAGATGCGGTTGCCGAGGAGGGGACGCAGCTCGACGGGGATCGCGCCCTTGAGTTCGATGGTGAGGTAGGAGATGCAGCGGCGGGCGTCGAGGGTGAAGGGCGCGGTGATGGCGGCGGTGGGGCAGGCGGTGATGCAGCGGGTGCAACTGCCGCAATGGTTTTTCTCGGGCGCGTCGGGTTCGAGTTCGAGCGTGGTCAGAATCTCGGCGAGGAAAATCCAGTTGCCGAGGCGTCGGCTGATGAGGTTGGTGTGTTTGCCGACGAAGCCGAGTCCGGCGCGCTGGGCGAGGTCGCGCTCCAGCAGCGGGCCGGTATCCACATACCAGAGGGAGCGCGTGGCGGGGGCGAGTTCGGCAAGGAAGGCGGTGAGGGTCTTGAGGCGGTCGGCGAGGATGTCGTGGTAGTCGGCGAATTGGGCGTAGCGGGCGACAACACCGGAAATGGTTTGCGGTTCAGAGTTCAGGGTTCGGGGTTGCGTGGTGGACGAACGCTGAACTGGCAACCGCAAACCCTGAACCGTTTCATAGCTCACCGCGAGGGTGAGGATGCTGCGTGCGCCGGGCAGGACGAGTTGCGGGTCAACGCGCTTGTCGGCATTGCGTTCGAGCCATTGGAGTTCGCCGTGGTTTTTTTGCGCGAGCCACTGTTGGAAGTGCGCGGCGGATGCGGGCGCGGCTGCGGTGGTGCAGCGGCAGTCGTCGAAGCCGAGTCCGCGGGCGCGCTGGAGGATGGCAGTTTTCATCAGCGCCCGGTTTGCGCGAGGCGGAACTGGTGCACGATTTGTTGCGCGACGACCTTGATGGAGCGCAGGTCGGTGTTCACCATCACGTCGGACTGGCGGTAGAACGGTTCGCGTGCTGCGAGCAGGGCGCGGATTTTCGCCTGCGGATCGGGGTCGTCGAGCAGGGGGCGGTGGTGCTGGTGGCGGACGCGCGACCAGATTTTTTCCGGCGAGGCCCAGAGGCAGACGACGAGGGCGTGGGTCTTAAGGCTGGCGAGGTTGTCTGCGTCAGCCGCGAGGCCGCCGCCGCAGGAGATGATGAGCCGCTGCCGGGGGGCGAGTTCGGTGAGGAGTTGCTTTTCGAGGTCGCGGAAAACGGGTTCGCCGTCCTGCGCGAAGATGTCGCGGATGGTTTTGCCGGTGCGGGTTTCGATTTGGTGGTCGGTGTCCACGAACTCGAAGCGGAGTGTTTCGGCGATGGTGTGGCCTGCGGAGGTTTTGCCGGTGCCCATGAAGCCGACCAGGGCGATGTTGTGGATGTGGCGCTGCTTGCTCACGGGTTTGAATTTACTGGTTTGTCCTGATTCCGAAAGGATGAATCCGCAGATTGCGCCGATTATCGCAGATGAAAATCACTCCGTGTAAATCTGTGAAATCTGCGGATCACTTTCCTTCCAGGCCCTTGAGGTAGGCGAGGACTAGCTCGGGTAGTTTGCTGCTGTAGCCGCCTTCGAGGATGCTGAAGGTCGGCACGCCGAGTTTGCGGAGCGCGTCGCCGAGCCAATGGAAGTCCTCGGTTTCGAGAGTGCCTTGCGCGAGCGGGTCGCGGGCGTAGGCGTCGAACCCGGCGGAGACGCCGACGAGGGTGGGCTTGAATTTCTTGAGGTGGTCGAGCGCGGTTTGCAAGACTTCGAGGTAGTGTGCGCGGGGCGTGTGCGGCGGGACGGGGAAGTTGAAGCAGTTGTGGCCGACATTGCGAGCGCCGGTGTCGGGATACGCGGGGTGCTGGTGGATGGAGAAGAATGCGGTGCCGTGTTGGTCCAGCAAAATGTCCTCCGTGCCGTTGCCGTGGTGGACATCGAAGTCGAGCACGGCCACGCGTTTCTCGCCGGCGTCGAGCGCGGCGAGTGTGGCGATGGCTATGGAGTTGAGGTAGCAGAAGCCCATGCTGCGGTTGCGCGTGGCGTGGTGGCCGGGCGGGCGGAGGAGGCTGAAGGCGGTTTCGCCAGCGCGGGCGGATTGCATGGCGGTGAGCGCGCCGCCGACGGAGCGGCGGGCGTGTTCGGCGATGCCGGGATGATACGGCGTGTCGGCGTCGAAATCTTCCTCGACGAAGAGTCGGGAAAACATCTGCGGCGTGTGGGCGCGGAGAATTACTTCATCGGTGGCCGTGCCGGGCGCAGTCCAGACGAGGGGCAACTCGGTCTGGGTGCGGAGGGCTTTGACGGTGTCGGTGACGCGGGCGGGGCGTTCGGGATGGCCGGAGCTGGAATATTTCGCGCACTGTTCGTCGGTGATGATCTTCATGGAATGAAGGGACGTTTATCAGAAACGGCGCGGGCGAGGTAGAAAGATTTTCAAATCGGCGGTTCGCGCTCCGGCTTTTTTGCTCCTTGCTTTCGGGCGACTCCCCGCAATCCTTTGGGCGAACAAAAGGAGAACTCGTTTCATGAAAAATATTACGGTCATTTGCGGGGTCATCATGTCCATCCACTTTGTAACTCCCACGGCGCGGGCTTGGGATTACGCGGCGCACCGGGTCATCAACGAGCTGGCGCTGGGGTCGTTGCCCGCGAATTTCCCGGCGTTCACGCGCACGGCGGCGGCGCGGGACCGCATCGGGTTTCTGGCGGGCGAGCCAGACCGGTGGCGCAACACGCCGGAGACGGCGCTCAACCATGTGAACGGCCCGGATCATTATCTGGACTGGGAGCAACTGGCGGATTACGGGCTGACGGCGGCCACGGCGGCGCCGTTGCGGTATGACTTCACCGTGCAACTGGGGCTGGCGCGGGCGGCGCACCCGGAGAAGTTCGAGCCGATTGACGCGGCGAAGGACAAGGATCACACGCGGGAGCTGATCGGGTTTCTGCCGTGGAAGATGACGGAGGATTACGCGAAGCTGAAGTCGGAGTTCTCGTATCTGAAGACATTCCAGCAGCACGGCGGCACGCGGGAGGAGATCGCGAACGCGGAGGCCAACATCATCTACACCATGGGCGTGATGGGTCATTATGTAGGCGATGGCTCGCAGCCGTTGCACGCGACGAAGCATCACCACGGCTGGGTGGGCACGAATGAAAATAATTATCCCACGAACGCGCGGGTCCACTCGTGGATTGACGGCGGCTATCTGCACAAGATCGGCGGGTTGAAGCCCGGGGAACTGGCGAAGAAAATCAAACCGGCGCGGCACGTGGACAACTCCGGCGAGCCGGATGGTTTTTTCCGGGCGATGATGGCGTATGTGGCGGAGGACAACTCGAAGGTGGAGACGCTCTACAAGCTGGAGCGCGACCACCAGCTCTCGCCGCAAGGCGACGTTGTGGATGCGGAGGGCAAGGCGTTCATCGAGGCTCGCATCATTGCGGGCGCGGAGATGCTGGCCGGCATCTGGCTCTCCGCGTGGCAGGACGCGCCGGACGATAAATTTCTGCGGACGGAATTGGAGAAGCGCACCAAGGTGGCGGTCAAGCGGAAGTAGCGCGGTTTAGCCCGACTTCTGAAGTTGGGGAGCACGCCCGCCCCGGGCGTCGCTGGTCGCGCCCTCGCGCCAGCATCTTGCGGGCGCGTGCGGACACCAGGAAACTTTGGATGCCTCCGGTGCGCCCGGGTTTTCCGCGAGGGCGCGGAAAACTGCGCCCGGGGCGGGCGCGCTCCGGTGAGGAGAATTTCCGTCACCCGCCGGCTTTCATTTCAGAAGTGAGCCACGACTTCGATCTCCACGCCCGCGCCTTTGGGCAGGGCGGCGACTTGGATGGTGGAGCGTGCGGGAAAGTTTTCCGTGAAATACTTAGCGTAAACCTCGTTCATGCCGGCGAAGTTCGCGAGGTCGGTCAGGAACACGGTGCTCTTGACCACGTTCGCGAACGTCAGCTTCTGGTCTTCGAGGATGGTCTTCACGTTTTCCAGAACGCGCTCGGTCTGCAACTTGATGTCGCCGGTGACGAGGTTGCCGGTGGCGGGTTCGATGGGAATCTGGCCGGCGCAGAACAGCAGGTCGCCCGTGCGGACAGCGTGGTTGTAGGGGCCGAGTGCGGCCGGTGACTTCGCGGGTTTGATGATGATTTTGGTTGCCATAAATGTGGCGCAAGGTCTAACGGCTTTGGCCGAGCGGGTCAAGAAAAGCATCGTCCGTGGGTGTGACTGAAACTGCCGCGCACCGCGAAAGGAAACGGAGCGCGAGACGTCCCGACAGCCCTGCGATTTGTGGCTGGACTTATCCGGGTCGGACGGCAGGCTTTGCCGCACTTCTTCATGAAAAAATTACTTCTCCCTTTCGCGTTGGTGGCTGCGGTCTTCGGCGGCGGCTTTCTTCTGGGACGCCATTTCGCAAAGCCTTCCTCCGCCGTGCCGTCGCCGCAGGCATCGTCTGCGCCCGTGACGGGCAAATCCCTCGCCGCGATGCCGGTCATCAAGAACAAATATCCGGAAGCGGAAACCACCCCGGCCAAAGGCGGCGCGAAAGGCCACGCCACGCTGACCCAGATCGAGGCGAAAATCCGGGAGTTCAGCGCGGCGGGCTTCAGCAACATGTGGGGCGGTCGCAACTACACCGAATGGCAGAAGTTCATGGACACGATCGCCCCGGCTGATTTCCCCGCGACGCTGGCGTTGCTGGACCGGGTGGGCTCGAAAAACGTCCGGCAATTTATCCGTGGCAACTTGCTGGGCAAGTGGGCGGAGACCGACCCCGGCGCGGCGATGACTTACGCCAACACCATCGCCAACAAACAGGAGCGCGATCAGGCTGTGGCGACGATCGTGCAGTTCTGGGCGCAGAAGGACGCGACCGCCGCCGTCGCGTGGGCGCAGCAGTTGCCGGCGGGACAATTGCGCAACCAAGTTCTCGGCTCGGCAATCGCCGCGCTGGCCACGAAGGACCCGCAGGCGGCATTCGAACTGATGAAGACCGCTGGCATCGCCAACCAGTGGCGCTTTGGCGGCATGTATCAAGTATTTGGCGCGTGGGCGGAAAAAGATCCCGCGACGGCTGCGGCGAAGGCGGCGGAATTGAACGGCCAGCAGCGGCAGCAAGCGTATCAAATCATCGCATCCACTTGGGCCAACAAAGACCCGCAAGCCGCGCTCAACTGGGTCAACGCGCTCCCCAACAACAACGACAAGCGCAACGCCATCAGCTCCGTCATCTCGCAGTGGGCGAACAGCGACGTGAACGCCGCCGCCGCGTATGTGCAGCAGTTGCCAGAAGGCCAGACCAAGCAGCAAGCCATGCAAAGTATCGGCCAGCAGTGGGCGCAGACCGATCCAAAGGCCGCGATGGATTTCGCGCAGAACCTGCCGACGGGCTCCGCGAAAAATAATTTAATCAGCAGCATCGTCGGACAATGGGCGCAGTCAGACACCGACGCCGCGATGAAGTTCGTGGACACGCTGCCTGCCGGGACGGAACGCAACCGCGTGTTGCAAACCATCGTGGGCCAGCTCGCCTACCAGGACCCGCAGGCCGCCGCGAAAATCGTCGCCGCCATGTCTCCCGGCACCGCGCAGAACCAAGCCATCAGCCAGCTTGCGAACGGCCTCGCGCAAAACGATCCCAAGGCCGCGATGGATTGGATTTTGACTTTGCCCGAGGGCAGTGCGCGGCAGAACGCGCTACAAAATATTTCGTGGCAGCTCGCGCAGAACGACCCGAAGGCCGCCGCAGAATTCGCCAGCAACCTGCCCGCCGGACGCCAGCGGGAGAATTTCATCAATGCGATCGCCAGCAGTTGGGGACAGTCCGACTTGACCAGCGCCGTGGCGTGGGCGGCGCAATTGCCCGAGGGCAAGAGCAAGCAGTCCGCCATGCAGAACCTCGCTCCGCAATGGGCGCAGACCGACCCCGCCGGTGCGCTCGCCTACGCGCAGTCGCTCAACGCCGGGAACGCGCAGAATAATTTCTTGAGCACCCTCGCCAACACGCTTGGCTCCACCGATCCCAGCAAGGCGATGGAATGGGCCCGCAAACTTCCGGCGGGCGGCGCGCAGGACACCTTCCTCACGGGCGTCGCCTCCGGCATGGCGCAAAACTCGCCGCAGGACGCCGCGGATTTCGTCTCCAAACTTCCCGTGGGCGAGGCGCAAAACCGCGCGGCCACATCCGTCGCCTCGTCATGGGCTCACAGCGATCCGCAGGCTGCCGCCGCTTGGGTGAGCGCGTTTCCCGCAGGCGTCACCCGCGATGACGCGGTGCAGAACGTCCTTTCCTCCTGGGCGCAGAACGACCCGACCGCCGCCGGCAAATGGCTCGCTACATTTCCCGCAGGCGAGTCGCAGGCACGCGCCGTGCAATCCTACATTGGCTCGGTTTCCTGGCAGAATCCCGAACTCGCCGCGCCGTGGGTGGCGACCATCAGCAATGACAGCATGCGCAATTCCCAGATCGAAAACATCGCGCGCCAATGGCTACAGACCGATCCCGCCTCCGCGCAGGCGTGGCTGGTCGGAAGCGGTCTGCCCGCCGAACGCCAGCAGCAATTGCTGACGAACGCCAGCAACTATTGATGGGCAGACCGGCGGGGGCAACTCTTCTTGCGGAGCAATGCTCCGCGCTCCGCTCGCGCAAGGGGGCAGGCGAGACGCCTGCCCTACGTTGTGGCGGCTTTGCCGCCAGAGTAGGACAGTGCGTCTCGCCTGTCCGGGACAAAGGGAATTCTGACCAGCTTCGGAGTTCGGGTTCAAAGTTTGGAGTTCCGCCTTCAGGCGGTTTCCCAGCCGCGTAAACACGGAACTCCCAACAAACTGACCCGCCACCAGATTTTTCGTGTTCATTCGTGTCCATTCGTGGTTAATTTTCCGCGTGTCAAACCATCGCATCGGCCTCATCGGCGGCAGCGGACTTTACAACATTGAAGGCTTCACCAACCAGAAATGGGTGCGGGTGAAAACCCCCTTCGGCTCGCCCTCGGATGAACTCCTCACCGGCACGCTCGCCGGACGCGAAGTCGTCTTCCTCCCGCGCCACGCGCGTGGCCACCGCATCCTGCCCAGCGAGCTGAACCACCGCGCCAACATCTGGGCCATGAAAAAACTCGGCGTCGCGTGGATCATCAGCGTCAGCGCCGTCGGCTCGTTGCAGGCGAAATACAAGCCCCGCGACATCGTCCTCGTGGACCAATTCTACGACCGCACCAAGCGCGACTTTGAACACACCTTCTTCGGGCGTGGCATCGTGGGGCACGTCGCCTTCGCTGACCCCATTTGCGAGGAGTTGCGGCAACTTCTCCTAAAAACTGCAAAACTCGAAACTCGAAACTCGAAACTCGCGCAGCCGCGCATCCACGACGGCGGCACTTACGTGAACATGGAAGGCCCGCAGTTCAGCACCCGCGCCGAATCCCTCACCAACCACAAGCTCGGCCGCGACGTCATCGGCATGACCAACCTCGGCGAGGCCAAGTGCGCCCGCGAAGCCGAGATCGCCTACGCCACCATGGCCATGATCACCGACTACGATTGCTGGAAGGCAGACGAGGCGCACGTCACCGTGGAAATGGTCGTAGCCAACGTCACGCAAAACGCCGCCACCGCCAAAGCCGTCATCGCCCGAGTCCTCCCCCAGATTCCGCGCGAACCGAACTGGCCCTGCCACACCGCGCTCGCCAACGCCATCATGACCGACCGCAAAGTCTGGCCCAAAAAAACCATCGCCGCGCTCAAACCGATTCTCGCGAAGTATCTGTGAAACGCCCGCGCTGTGAAATTTGAACTGACACAACACGCCAAGAAGGCACTGGCCGAACGGGAAATCCCACTGGAATGGGTGGAGCGCACCATGCACGCGCCGGAACTGCGCCTGCCTGATCTGGGCGATGCGGCAGTGGAGCGCCGCTACCGGCGGATTCCCGAACATGGCGGGCGCGTATTGCGTGTGGCCGTGAATATCGCAGTTGAACCGGAGCGGATTGTGAGTGTATTCTTTGACCGCAAGATGAAAGGCAAACTATGAGACTGCACGTGGACAAGAAGGCAGACGCGCTTTACCTGCGGCTCGATGATTCCAAGATCATCGAATCCGAAGAGGTTTCGCCGGGCATCGTGCTGGACTTCAACGCGCACAATCAGGTTGTGGGCATTGAGATGCTTCATCTTTCCAAACGCTCACCAAAGCTGAAACTACGCGAGCTGCAATACGAAGCCGCTTGACGACGCGGTTTGCCGACGCCATCGCCGCGCTCAAACCGATTCTCGCGAAATATCTGTGAAACCAACCCCGTCGCGGAGCGACGCCGGAAATTAGCCAGACACGAAGTGTCTGGTTGGGCCAAAACAACCCCGTCCTGAAAGGACAATGGATTTCTCCGTGAGGCTTCGACCCACCTCCACCGTCCCGCCGGGACGGATTCTTTATTTGAACGCCACCAGACACTTCGTGACTGGCTAATTTCCATTCGTCCCTGCGGGACTCCATACATTGCCCCGTCTCGCCCGCTCGAAAGCGGAGTCACCGCTGCGCTCCAGTCTTCGCTGCGCTGCGACTCGGTAAGCTGCCACCGCACTCCAAAAAACAGACTCGCCAGCCAGTTGCGCCCGGAATACGTTTTCACCCGTGAACCAGATAGGCCACAAACACAGCGACCGACCTGGATGTTAGGCAGCCTACGTTTATGAGTAACTTCCAACACCTCCAAAACATTCCCATCGGGCCGCCTCTGGCCGTCCGCGTCGTTCAAGAGCAAACCCACACCATCAAGACCATGATGAGCGGGCGATCGACTTTTGATGCTCTCGCACGCTCGGTGCAGGAACTCCGCCGCCTCGCCCCGAATGATTGCGACGTATGGATTCGGATAGGTGATATTCTCATTCGGGAAGCTACGTTCGTCGAACCTCACACCTTCACGTTTGAGGGTCTCGACCAGCACGGCGATAGGGCCTGGGTAGTTCAGCATTTCAGCCAGTTGAGCGCCACAGTCATTTTCCGCACGAAGCGCGAGGAGAAGCCTTTCACGAGCCGGGTTGTTCACGGCTTTAATCCCAATGCGCCGGCTGCCTAATACGGAGACTGACTGCAACCCTTCACCCTTTGATTAGGTTCTCCCCCTTTCCTGCCGCATGAAACGCCACCTACCCTTTGCCCTGACCACGCTGCGGCTGTTGCTCGGCCCGGTGGCGTTGGGCTGCGCGCTCGCGGGAGTTTCGCGGCTGGCCTTCCTGCCCCTCCTCGTCACCGCCACGCTCTCGGATATCTTCGATGGCATCCTCGCCCGCCGGTTCGGCGTGGCCACGCCCGCCTTGCGCCGCTACGACAGCATCACGGACGTGATCTTTTACCTCTTCATCCTCGCCTGCGTGTGGCGGCTGTGCCATCCGGTCATCGCGGAAAACCTGTGGGCCATCACCGTCATCCTCGTTTCCGAGGCGGGCAGCATCCTCATCTGCGCGGTGAAGTTTGGGAAATATCCCGCCACGCATTCGTGGCTCGCAAAATTCTACGGCCTCTGCCTGCTCGGCTGCCTCATCGCGCTGCTGACCTTCGACGCCGGACGCTGGGCGGTGCTGACGCTCGCCGCCGTGGCGCTGGTGACGAATCTGGAAATCATCGTCATGCACCTCATCGCCACCGCGCCGCCGGTGGATGTGAAGAGCATTTTCCGATTGCGGAAATAACGGGGCGCATCCGTGACTCTTCGGGAAACTCGCGCCAGCGGGTGCATCTCGACACTGTTCTTAAACCCGAATTCCGAAGTGGCGACGGTCATTCCGGCGGGTAGCACAGGCCACTGGCCTGTGCCGAGGGGCGACCCGCCGCTCGGAACGGGGAGCGCGCCCGAATTTTCTCAAGCGTCCGCTTCCACGGCGAACGTCCTCTCCGTTCCGTCCGGCCAGTGGCCGGACGGCACAGGCGAGTCGCCTGTGCTACCCGTTTCCATTTCGGTGTTGGTGTACAACACGACTTCCGAAATAGGAATGGGAGCGCGCCCGCCACGGGCGCAGTTTTCCGCGCCCTCGCGGAAAACCCGGGCGCACTGAAAAGTTCTGAAGGTTCGTGACAGCATTACGCGCAACAGGCTGGCCGCGAGGGCGCGGTCAGCGACGCCCGGGGCGGGCGTGCTCCCCAGCTTCGGAGTTCGGGTTGAGATGGCCCACTGCCAGAAATCTCGGCGGATTGCGGCTGCGGGTGTCAGCGCGGCGATTGCCGCAATCAAACGCTCGCCAACTTTTTGCCGGCTTGCTACGTTTGACCTGTGATTACGGCGGCTAAAAATTGGGTCTGCGACTGGCTGGAAGGCTTGGGTCGGCTGGCCTTGCTCGCACGCGAGTCGGTGGGGTCGCTCTTCACGTTCAAGGTGGCGTGGAAGGATTTTGTCTATCAGCTTTATTTCATCGGCGTCAAATCTCAGTCGGTGGTGCTCATCACGGGGGCGTTCACGGGCATGGTGCTGGCGGCGCAGACGTATTTCCAATTCCACAAGGTCAAGATGGACACGGCCACGCTGGCGGTGGTGGGCGTCTCGATGTGCGGCGAACTCGGCCCGGTGTTGACGGGGTTGATGGTCGCGGGTCGCGTGGGCGCGGCGATGGCGGCGGAGCTGGGCACGATGAAGGTGACGGAGCAGATTGACGCGCTGCGGACGCTGGCGACGCATCCTGTGGATTATCTGGTGGTGCCGCGGCTGCTGGCGTTGATCATTGCCATGCCGTTGCTGACGGCGGAGGCGATTGCGGTGGGCATCGGCGCGGGCTACATGGTGGGGGTTTATTTGCTGGGCGTTGATCCTGTGTATTCGTGGGTGAACATGCTGCGCTACACGAAGGTGGTGGACTTGGGCATCGGCTTGAGCAAGGCGCTGACGTTCGGCGGCATCATCGCGATCATCGGTTGCTACAAGGGGATGAATTGCGGCGAGGGCGCGGAGGGCGTGGGCAAGGCGACGACGGAGGCGGTCGTTTTTTCTTCAATCACGATTCTCATCAGCAACTTTTTCCTGACGCTGCTGTTGAGCAAGCTGCTGGGGATGTTATGAAACGGCGCGGGAATATTTTCAACGCGGGTAGGGCGCGTCACTCCGTGCGCGCCGCCACCGGTCTGCGATGCGCGGCGGGCAGGGGACTGCCCGCCCTACCTTGAAGCCATGATCGAAGTCCGCAATCTGAAAAAAAAGCTCGGCGCGAATCAGGTGCTGGATGGCGTGAGCTTCCGCATCGAGCCGGGCGAGTCGGTGGTCATCATCGGCCGCAGCGGCGGCGGCAAGAGCGTGCTGCTGAAGCATCTCATCGGATTGATGCAATCGGATTCGGGGCAGGTGCTGATTGCGGGCGAGGATATTTCGCGGATGAACGAGCGGCAGTTGCTGCCGGTGCGCCACCGGTTCGGCATGTTGTTTCAGGGCGCGGCGCTGTTTGATTCGATGACGGTGGCGGAGAATATTTCCTTCCCGTTGCGGCGCGAGAAAAAACTGACGGCGGGGGAGATCGCAAAGAAAGTCGCGGCGGTGCTGGATGTGGTGGAGCTGACCGGCGCGGAGAACAAGAAGCCCTCGGAGCTGTCCGGCGGGATGCGCAAGCGGGTGGGGCTGGCGCGAGCGATCATCTACGAACCGGAGATCGTGTTGTATGACGAGCCGACGACTGGACTTGACCCGGTGGTTTCGGATAGCATTGACCAGTTGATGCTCCGGGTTCGCGACCGGTTGCGGGTGACGACGGTGGTGGTCACGCATGACATGCGCAGTGCGCGGCGGGTCGGCCAGCGCATCCTGATGCTGCATGACAAACGGATTTACGCGACGGGCACGGCGGCGGAGATTTTTAACTCCACCGATCCCGTGGTGAGCCGGTTCATCAACGGGATATCGCATCCCAAGGAACAAATATTTTAACATGAGCGAGAAGCGTCTGGAACTGAAGGTCGGCCTGTTTGTGGTCATCGGGCTGGCGGTGCTGGTGGGGCTGATGCTGCTGTTCAGCAAGGGGCTGAGCCTGCGCCCCGGCTACACGCTGCACCTCAAGGCGCATTCCGCCGGCACGCTCAAGAACCGCGTGGGCGTGATGATGTCCGGCGTTCCTGTCGGCAGCATCACGGAAATCCAGCTCGCGCCGGACGGCCGGGACGTGACGATTTTCCTGCGCATCGAGCGGAAATACGAGATCCACCGCGACGCGCGCTTCGTCATCGAGCAATCCGGCTTTCTCGGCGACCAATATGTTTCCGTGATCCCCACGACCAACGCCGCGCCGCTGTTGCAGGACGGCGATGAGGTGAGCGCCGAGTCGCCGTTTGATTTGCAGGAGGTCGCCCGCGCCGCCGCCGGGTTCATCAAGCGCATTGACGAGACCGCCAAGCGGCTGAACGACACCATCGCCGACGTGCGGCGCGAGGCGTTGAATGAAAACACGCTCACGAATCTCGCCGGCGCCGTCACCTCGCTGAACAAATTCTCCGAGGAGGCGCTCCGCACGGTGGATAGCCTCAAGCTGCTCGTCATCACCAACTCCGCGCCCATCAACTCCGCCGTCTCCAACCTGAACGCCGCCACCATCACCTTCAACAGCCTCCTCACCGACGTGCAGGCCGGCAAGGGACTCGCCGGCGCCGTGCTCACCGACCAGACGCTCGCCGATAATCTCCGGCAGACCGCCGGCAACTTGAGCGCGACCTCCAGCAACCTGAACAGCTACGGCCTCTGGCATCTGCTGTGGAAAAAACATCCGCCCGTCACCAACGCGCCCGCCGCATCGTCGGGCAAAAAATAAGGGAACAACCATGACACTTTGGGTCATCCGCATTTTCTTCCTCTTGCTCTGCACGCTCGGCGGCTACGCCGTGAGCGAGGTGCAGCCGGATTTCGTCGGCAGCCCCGTGTTGGGCGTGGTGATCGGCTTCGGCTTCGGCGGGTTGCTCATCGCCATTGACGAGATGCTGAAGGGCTTTTCGCTGCGCGCCTTTTCCGCGACGACCTTCGGCCTGCTGCTCGGCAGCTTGGTGGCGTTGCTGGTGGATCGCTCCGGGCTTTTCGACAACACCGAGGAGCACACGCGCTGGACCATCCGCATGTGCCTGTTCCTCGCCTTCGGTTACATCGGCATGATCCTCGCCATGCGCAGCAACAAGGAAGATTTCTCCCTCATCATCCCCTACGTCCGCTTCGCGCGGCAGAACAAGCCGGACAACCTCCTGCTGCTCGACACCAGCGTCATCATTGATGGCCGCATCGCCGACCTCATCGAAACCAATTTCCTCGAAGGCATCATCATCGTGCCGCGCTTCGTGCTGCGCGAGCTGCAGCAGATCGCTGATTCCGCCGATGCCGTGAAGCGCGCCCGTGGCCGGCGCGGTCTGGACATGCTCAGCCGCATCCAGCGCAACCAGAAAGTCGAAGTGAAAATCCACGACGGCGATTTTCCCGAGGAGATAGGCGTGGACGCCAAGCTCGTCCGGCTCGCGCGCAACCTGAACGCCAAACTCTTCACCAACGACTACAACCTCGGCAAGATTGCCGAACTCTCCTCCGTCGCCCACATCAACCTCCACGAAATTTCCAAGTCGCTCAAGGCCGTCATCCTGCCCGGCGAAGTCCTCAGTCTGAAAATCATCCGCGAGGGCAAGGACAAAGGGCAGGGCGTGGGCTACCTCCCGGACGGCACCATGGTCGTCGTGAACAACGGCCACAACTACGTCGGTCAGCAGTTGGAAGTGACCGTCCAAAGCCTCATCCAGACCGGTGCCGGCGTCATCGTCTTCGCCGATATCCGCACTTGATCAACCGCCGACCCGACCGCCGTATGCAACTCGTCACTGTTTTCCAAGCCTTCAACCCCGCCGAGGCGCAGCTTGTCCGCTCGCGACTCGAGGCCGCCGGGTTTTATCCATTCGTGGCCAACGAGCTTTCCGCCTTGAGCGTGGAAGGCTACTCCATGGCCGTCGGCGGCGTGTGTGTGCAAGTTCCCGAAGATCAGGTCGCTGACGCCAGAGAATTTCTCGACGCACCACCCAACCCCGAACCGCAATGAGAACCCCGCGCTGGCACAAACAACTCGTCGAACTTCAGCACCTGCTGTCGCCGGGCGAAATCAGTTTTGAGAAAGCCGTCCGCGAGGCGCACGCCGGCGATAAATGGTTCGCCAGCCATCTGCCCCACGCCGTAGCGCTGCCGCGCACCACCGAATCCGTTTCCGCGATGATGCGCTTCGCCTGCCACCACAAGATTCCCGTCACGCCCCGCGCCGGCGGCTATGGCTACGTCGGCGGCTGCGTGCCAGTCCACGGCGGCATCACCCTCTCCGTCGCGCGGCTCAACCGCATCAAGGAAATCAACAACCGCGATTTCGTCGCCGTCGTTCAGGCCGGCGTGGTCACGAAGGAATTGCAGGACGCCGTGGAGAAAAAGGGATTGTATTATCCGCCCGACCCCGCGAGCCGCGCGGATAGTTTCATCGGCGGCAACATCGCCACCAACGCCGGCGGCCCGCGCTGCCTCAAATACGGCGTCACCCGCGATTACGTCCTCGGCCTGAAAGTCGTCCTCGCCTGCGGCGCCGTCGTCCACCTCGGCGGCCGTTGCCACAAGAACAAGACCGGCTTCGACCTGCACCGGCTGTTCGTCGGCTCGGAGGGGATGCTCGGCATCGTGACCGAAGCCACGTTGAAACTGATTCCGCTGCCGCCGTATCGCGCCTGTCTCGCCGTAGGCTTCAACTCCACCGCCGCCGCCGCGCGAACGCTGGCCGCCATCTTCCGCGCCGGTCTGCTGCCCAGCGCGCTGGAGATTGCGGATGAATTCACGCTCGCCGCCGCGCACAAGCAGACCGGCTCGAAGCGACTGCTCGGTTGCCAGGCCATGCTGATAGTCGAGCTTGATGGCCAGAAAATCTCCGTGGGCAGCGAGATGACCGAGCTGCAAAAGATTGTCAACCGGCAGAACCCGCTGTTCGTCCAAGCCGCACTGGGCGCGGAAAAGTGCGAGGAGATATGGCAGTTGCGCCGGCAGTTTTCATCGGCGCTGAAGGCGACGGGTTTGAAAAAGTTGAACGAGGACATCGTCGTCCCACGCGGGCGGCTGCAGGATTTATTCAAGTTCGCTGGCCGTCTGCAAAAGAAGATCAACCTCCCCATCGCCTGCTTCGGCCACGCCGGTGATGGCAATATCCATGTGAACATCATGCTCGATATGAATGACGCCGACGCCGTGAAGCGCGGGAATCGCGGGCTGGACGAGTTGTTCAAGCAAGTGCTCGCGTGGGACGGCGCCATCACCGGCGAACACGGCATCGGCCTCGCGAAGAAGAAGTGGTGGCCGGACGCGGTATCGCCCGAGGTAATCGCGCTGCATCAGACCGTGAAGAAGGCGCTCGACCCGCGCGGCATCCTGAACCCCGGCAAGTTCATCTGATTCTCCCCTCGTGTTCCGGCAGCAAGCAACTTTACTTTGGCAGGCCGGTCACGCATTTTCACGCGACATGAAACGAGTTGGGTTCATCATCTTAACGGCGATTGGTTTGGCGGCGGGCGGCTCGCTGCGGGCGGATACCACGAACGCGGCGCTGGTCAGGACTTCGATTTTGGAAAGCAACGTGGCTTGCGTCCGCATCCGCCGTGTCGCCGCCGGATTGGCGGATGAAATGGCCTTGGCAAACCGCGCTTTGACGGCCACGAACAAAATCATCGGGACGATTCTGGACCTGCGGTTCGCGGATGGCGATGCCGCCGCGCCGGTGAAGCCGGTGGTGGAGCTGCTCGCCGCGCAGAAATTGCCGCTGGCGATTCTCGTGAATGGCCAGACGCGCGGCGCGGCGGCGGCGTTGGCCGTGGCCTTGCGCGAGGCGCGGCGGGGTTTGGTGTTCGGCAGCGCGGCAGCGGGGTTGAAGCCGGACATCGAGGTGGCGGTCGGCGCGGACGAGGAGAAGAGTTATTATGCAGACGCCTACGCGGTGCTGACGAACGGCGTGACGCTGACCGCGACGAATCTTGCGGGGCGCGACACGAACCGCCCGCTGCCGCGCATCACCGAGGCGGACTTGGTGCGGGCGCGGCGAGAAGGCGCGGCGGACCCGGAGGATCAGGCGGAGAGGACTGCGACGATGGCCGGCGCGGAGAAGCCCGTGGTGCGCGATCCGGCGTTGGCGCGGGCGCTGGACTTGTTGAAGGGGTTGGCGGTCATACGGCAGCCTCGGCGGGATTGATTCTCGTTGACGATTTTGGTTTCACAGCGAAACTTCCGGGGTTGGTTTTGGAATTTCATCGAATGAAAACGATTCTTTTTCTTTGCACGGGCAATGTGTGCCGCAGTCCGATGGCCGAGGGCATTTTCCGCCGCGCGGTGGAGGGCCGGCGGGATGTGCGGGTTCTGTCCGCCGGGCTGGGCGCGGTGGATGGCCATCCGCCGACGCAGCATTCCGTGACGGCGATGCGCGAGATAGGCATTGATATCTCCGCGCAACGCAGCCGCATGCTCACGGGGGAGCTGGTGCGCGAGGCGGATTTCATCTTCGGCATGACGCACAGCCATGTGGACACGATTTGCCTGCTGTATCCGCAGGCGTCGGAAAAGACCTTCCTGCTGCGCGAGTTTGACGAGACGCTGGAGATGTTCGAGAAGGACATCAGCGATCCCATCGGCGGCTCGTATGACGTCTATGTGAACTGCCGCGACCAGATTGAGCAGGGCATCGCCTCGGTGCTGCGGTATGTGGAGCAGGGGGACACGGAGTTTTTCGCGCGGCCTGCGGATGGGAAGATTTCGCGTGTGGCATTGGGCGCGGATCACGCCGGCTTCGAGCTGAAGAAGGGGGTCAAGGAACATCTCGTGAAGCTCGGTCTGGGTGTGGTGGATTTCGGGACGGACTCGGATGCCTCCACGGATTATCCGGATTACGCGCAGGTCGTGGCCGGCGCGGTGGCCTCCGGCAACGTGGACGCAGGCATTCTCATTTGCGCCACGGGCGTGGGCATGAGCATCGCAGCGAACAAGGTTGTGGGCATCCGCGCAGCGCAGGTGTCAGATGCGGATACCGCCGTGCTCTGCCGCCAGCACAACAACGCGAACATCATCTGCCTTGGTGCCAAGCTCGTCGTGCCGGACATGGCGAAGAAGATTGTGGACGCTTTCCTCGCCGCGCGTTTCGAGGGCGGGCGTCACGAGCGGCGCGTGGGCAAGTTTGAGACGAACCCGCTGCGGCGGCCCGACCTGAAGCTGCGAGCGGTGGATGCGGAGATTTCCGCGCTCATCACGCTCGAACACCAGCGCCAGCAGGAGAACATCGAGCTCATCGCCTCTGAAAATTTCACCAGCCCCGCCGTGATGGAGGCGCAAGGTTCGGTGCTGACGAACAAATACGCCGAGGGCTACCCGAAGAAACGCTGGTATGGCGGCTGCGAGAACGTGGACGGCGTGGAGCAACTGGCGATTGACCGGGCGAAGAAACTGTTCGGCGCGGAGCACGCGAACGTGCAGCCGCATTCCGGCAGCGGCGCGAACATGGCGGTCTATTTCTCCATGCTCAAGCCCGGTGACAAGCTGCTGACGATGGACCTGAGCCACGGCGGTCACCTGACGCACGGCAACAAGGCGAATTTCTCCGGCAAGTTTTTCGAGATCGTGCATTACGGCGTGAACAAGGAGACGGAGCGGATTGATTACGACCAGCTCGCCGCGATGGCGCGGGAGCACAGGCCGAAGATGATCACGGTGGGCGCGAGCGCGTATTCGCGGGTGATTGATTTCAAGCGCATGGGCGAGATCGCCCGCGAGGTGGGCGCGCTGTTGCTGGCGGACATCGCGCACATCGCCGGGTTGGTGGCGACGGGCTGCCATCCAAGCCCGATCGAACACGCGGATTTTGTGACGACGACCACGCACAAGACGTTGCGCGGGCCGCGCGGCGGTCTGATTTTGTGCCGCGAGAAGCACGCGAAGGAAATTGACTCGCAGGTGTTCCCCGGCATCCAGGGCGGGCCGCTCATGCACGTCATCGCCGGGAAGGCGGTCTGTTTTCATGAGGCGCTGCAGCCGGGCTTCCAGGCGTATCAGCAGCAGATCGTGAAGAACGCCGCTGCGCTCGCCGCTGGCATGAAGCGCAACGGCTATCGGCTCATCAGCGGCGGCACGGACAACCACCTCATGATGGTGGACGTGGGCGCACGAGGCATCACCGGCAAGGATTGCCAGATCGCGCTCGACGAGGCGGGCATCACGGTGAACAAGAACACGATTCCGTTTGAGACGCGCTCGCCGTTTCAGGCCAGCGGCATCCGGCTCGGCACACCCGCCTGCACCACGCGCGGGATGAAGGAGGCGGAGATGGCGGCGATCGCGGACATGATCTCGGAAGTGCTGCTCGACTTGAAGAACGTGGAGGCGGCGCATCAGGTCCGCCGTCGCGTGCGCGAGTTGACGGCGAAATTCCCATTGCACTATTGATTCGCCGCAGCGTAGCGCGCTTTGTCTGAAATTCACTTGCACGCACAGTGCTTGATACGTAGGATAAACACTCCTTTGGAGCACCCATAGCTCAATTGGATAGAGCGGCTGACTACGGATCAGCAGGTTATAGGTTCAACTCCTATTGGGTGCACCACTTCTTTCAGTCAAAGGTTTTAACGGATTCTGCCTCCTGTCATTTCATCCGTTGTAAATCCGTGACGGCGACACCGCTTTCGCCTGCACGCGACGGGTGGAGAAATCGAGCGCGCCTCGTCCGCTCGAAAAGCGGCATGGCGCTGCGCTTCCCGCCGCAGTCCAAAACACATGTCTGAACTTTCTAAATCCGCGAGATCTGCGTAATCTGCGGAAAAGTTTTAGAAATACTGCGGTCCTGCCGTTCCACGCGGTTTGCGCGCCACGGCATTTGCCCGCGAAGCGGTTTGTGGATGAGTCGCTTTGGAGACTTGCTGGGTTCTTCGCTGTTTCCGGTGGAGCCAAACCGCCCTCACCCCTAACCCCTCTCCCATCCGACCCGCCTCGCTCGCACTCCGGCGCGGCGGGTGGGAGAGGGAGAGCTTGCGAACGCTTTCGGGAACTCGGATGCGCTGAACGCAGAACACGCGCCGGGACTGTTCAACGAATTGGCAACTACTGTGTTCATCCAGCCGGCATCCGCAGCCCAGCAAACCTCCGCCCGCTGTCCCCCTCTCCCATCCGATGGGAGAGGGGTTAGGGGTGAGGGCGGTTTGGCTCCACCG
>JANMJO010000295.1:0-6536 GCA_031371425.1 Verrucomicrobiales bacterium
CTCGACATCAATGACCGCGCCATCGCCCGCGTTCAAAGTGCCGCCTTGAAGCGACACTTTGGAATAACCATTAGCCGAGAGTGACCACGGGCTGTTAGGGCCGGACTGGACGGTCACATTGCCGCCCACGCCATTGTAGCCGTTGCCGGCGGCGATATTCACCACGCCCGCCGGGCCTTGACCAGAATAGCCCGTGCCGCCTTGCGGGAGCGCGTAACCCGCCAGCAGAGTCAGATTGCCGCCCGCCCCACCGCTCGTGACTCCGGCATTGCCAGAAAGGATGCTGACGTTGCCGCCGTTACCCGTGCCATTGCCCCCCTGCAAAGTAAAATTCTGGCTGGCGGGTGAGTTGAGATTGGTCGTCGTCACCGAACCGTTGAACGTCACGCTACTCTGGTTGTTCGTCACCACCACAGCGGGCAATTGCGCCAGCGCAATCGTGCCGCTGATGTTTGCGGCGGAAATGGAATTGGCACTTGCGGCGATGGTCGCATTGCTGGCAGTGGCCGCAAAGATGGCATAAGGTGTCGGCAACATCGGCTGGCGCGGACTCAAAGCGGTGAAGGCGACGCTGCCGTTGGTGCGTGCGGCCAGCTCCAGCCAGTAATTCGAACCATTGAACACACTGCCGAAATTCAGTGTGGCCGTGAACAGCCCATTCGTGATGCCGGTGGCGACGTTGGTCAACGAACCGGCGGCGCTCCCGTTGGTGACGGCGTTGTAAAGCGTGAAGCGCAAATCATAATTGCCGGTGGCGGGGTTCGCCCCGTCATTCAGCTTGCCGTTGTAGGTGAACGCCGTGCCTTGGCCCGCCGCTGTGGCGGCGAGGGCAAAAGGCAAAAGGCAAAGGGCAAAAAGTTTTGTGATGGTTTTCATTTGGTGACTCCTTGAGTGTTGAATAGTTGTTCGAGTTTTTCCAGCCGGGATTTCAACTCCGTGTTCTCTGTCTCCAATTTCTGGATTCTGGATTCGGACTTCTGAATTCTGACCGCTGACTTCTGGCCTTTTTCATTCAACCCCTGGATTGCCGCGAGCGCCACGCCGTCGGCGTCCACAGTGGCGATGTGGCGGTCGTCCATGCCGGTGCCGAACGCGGAATAAAAATCCTGCGCCATCGGGCCGATGTGCGCGGTGCGTTCATCTTCCTTGAAGTTCCAGCGGGTGATGGGCAGCGCGGCGACCTTGGCGAGAATCTCCGACGCGGACACGGCGGCGAAATTTTCCTTGGCGTTGCGGTCGCTGGTGGGGTTGAAGCTGGTGGCGGAGACGTTGCCGCTGGTATCAATCAGCATCCGCGTCGCGCCGGCGGTGAGGTCGGCGAACTGCATCCGGCCATCGTCGAGGACGTGCCATTCCCACGTCTTGTTCGCCGTGGAATTTTTCACGGCGATGGCCGCCGCGCCGATGGCGTTGTACACGCCGCTGCCTTGCACGGTGAGCGGCACGACGGGGTTGGGGGTGTTGATGCCCACACCGCCAGCGGCGCGCACTAGGAATTGGTTGGCGGCGGTGGAAGTGAAATCCGCATCTTGCGAATCCGCCCAGACGAACGCACCGAGGCTGACCGCCTTGGCGCGGTTTCCGGCGGCGAAGGCGTAACTGCCGGCAGTGTTATTCGCACCGCCGGGAACGGTCGAAAAGTAAGAATTAGCCAGAATCGTGTTGGTGTAACCGCCGCCAATGGTCGCGAAGTTGGCGTCAGACTCGATTAGGTTTTGGACGCCGCCGCCAATGGTCGAGGAGGGGGAGTTCGGCTGGATGGTGTTCTGGTATCCGCCGCCGATGGTCGAGCTATCAGAGGCCATCTGGATGGCATTCTGGTTTCCGCCACTAATGGTCGAGTCATATGAGGCCGTCTGGATGGTGTTGGCAAGGCCGCCGCCGATGGTCGAGTCGTAGGATACCGCCTGGATGTTATTGTTTAGTCCTCCGCCAACAGTCGAGTAGAGGGAGTTTCGTTGGATGCTGTTGTTGCCACCACCGCCGATGGTCGAATCAGGTGAATTCGTCTGGATGGTGTTATTGATACCTCCCCCGATGGTCGAGTTGACGGAGTCCATCAGGATGGTGTTGTTGCCGCCGCCGCCGATGGTCGAGTAAACGGAGTTCGGCTGGATGGTGTTTTCGCCGCCGCCGCCGATGGTCGAGTCCGTGGCGTTCGTCTGGATGGTGTTGGCGTATCCGCCGCCGATGGTCGCGTAGCCGGAGGCCGTCTGGATGGTGTTGCCGCCGCCGCCGCCGATAATCGAGAAGCCGGAGTTCATCTGGATGCTGTTGTTGCCACCACCGCCGATGGTTGAATCAGGTGAATTCGTCTGGATGGTGTTCTGGAAACCGCCGCCGATGGTCGAGTCGTGAGAGTTCGGCTGGATGGTGTTATTGCCGCCGCCGCCGATGGTCGAGTAGGGGGAGTTTGGCTGGATGGTGTTGATGTAGCCGCCGCCGATGATCGATTCCGGGGAGTTCGGCTGGATGGTGTTGTTATCGCCGCCGCCGATGGTGGCGAAGTTGGCGTCAGACTCGATTCGGTTTTGGACGCCGCCGCCGATGGTCGCGTCGGAAGCGCTGGCTTGGATCAGGTTTTGTATGCCGCCGCTGATGGCCGAGCCTGCAGCATTGCTCCGAATAATATTGCCGCCGCCGCCGCCGATGGTCGCGTCGTAAGCGCCGCTCTGAATGATGTTGCCGCTGCCGCCGCCGACGCTGCCAAAATCAGCTTCGACCCGGTTGCTGAACGAGTTGCCGGAAAAACTCCCCGCGCCACCGCCAGCCACGGTTGCGCCCGCCACTCCGGGAGCGATGTAATTGCCCGCGTAGCCACCGATGACATTCACGCTGTTGCTGCCGCCAGTTTCCAGGCGCAGCCCGCGCTGGTTGTTCACGCGCAGTTCCACCGGCTGGCTGTTCGTGCTGCCGAGGAATTGTCCATTTGAGACATTGTTGCCGTCGAGTTGCCAGAAATTTCCCGACGGAATCCCGTTCAACGTCGCCGCGTTCACGTTCGACACACCCGCGCCATTGCCGGTGAACGTGCCGGTCAGGTTCACGCCGCCCGCGCCATTGGTCACTGCCGCCGCCGGGAGTTGCGCCAGCGGCAGCGTGCCGGAAAGGTTGCTGGCGGTGATGGCATACGGCGTGGGCGTCAACGGCTGGCGCGGCGCGAGCGTGGTGAAGCTGGTGAAGCCATTCGTCCGCACGGCGATCTCCAGCAAGCGGGCTGCGCCGGGAAACTGGTTGCCGAAATCGAGCGTGACGGTGAAGAGTCCGTTGCTCACGGCCACGCCGCTGCTGCTCACTGTCGAACCGACCTGCGACCCATTACTGGATAGGAGGGCGAATTGAAAATCATACACGCCGCTGGCGGGGTTCGCGCCGTCATTGAGCCGGCCTTGATAGGTGAACGCCGTGCCCTGCGCGAGCGCGCCGAGCGTGGATGCAATGAGGGCGGTGAGGGTGAGGATTCTTTTCATACGAGAGTTCCCTTTGATTTGGGTTTTTGAAGCAGGGCTTTTATATCACGGCGGGCGGCAGCGTTCAACGGTTCATTTCAGCCACGGATGATCTGCTCCAGCTTGAAGCCTTCGGTGGCGATGTTGACCTGAATCCACAGCGGGAGGTGGTCGGAAAGTTGGTAGGTGAATTTCTCTTTCGTCATGCCGCCGGGGAAAAGTTGCTTGATGGATTTTTCATCCACGAAGAAATCCAGACTGCCGCCCGCTCTCGTGAAACTCTCGGGGTAGATCGGGTGGTGCAGAATCTGGTCGTAGCGTTTATCCTTCTCCAGATTCGTGCCGTGCGTGCCGAGCAGCGGCGTGGGAATTTTCAGGCCGTGCTTGGTCAGCGCTTTGAACAGGGCGTCGTCGCGGGAGGGAATGTTGAAGTCGCCCATCACGATGAGGTCTTTGTCCTCGGTGGTTTTCTCCACGCGCTTGGCTTCGATCCAGTCGGCAAGGCGGCCAATCTCCGCCGCGCGAGCTTTCTCGCTATCGCCCCAGCGGATGTGCGTGGTGAGGACGACGAAATCAAAGCTGCCCGCGCGGAACGACGCCATGTAGGGCGCGCGCCAGAAGGAATCGTCGCTCAAATATTCCTCGCCCTTCTTCGTGCGCGGCGCGTTGGCTTCGGCGGCGAGGCCGTTGAAGGTGACGGCGCGTTTGTCGTAGATGAAGCCGAGCCGCTCGCGGTTGCCGCCGGCGTCGGGGATCATGTCCGAGTAAACGCAGCGCCACGTCGGGCCGAGGATTTGCAGCACGCACCCGAGGTCGGTGAGGTCATCGCGCAATTCCACGATGCCGATGAGGTCGAACTGGCCGAGAATCTCCGCGAGGTAATGGACGGCGGCCTCGCTGCGACGCGTCTTGCCGAACTCGCGGATGTTCCAGCTCGCGATGTTCAGAGTCTCGTCGAGTTTTGATGATGGAATTTTCTCGGCGGCGATGCGCTTGCGGAGCGCGAGCAGGCCGCTGGCGATTTCTTTGGAGACGTTGCCGTGGTTCATTGGATGGTTTTGGGTTCAGGGTTCAGGGTTGTGAGTTCAGTGTCTGGGTTGGGAAACGTTGCGGCGATGTTAGCAATCTCATTCGACTCGTCAACTGGGGCAGGGCGGGCGGCAGCGTCCTAATCGTAATCCTAATCGTAATCGTAATCTGTCGAGAAACGGGAATAGGATTAAGATTAGGATTAAGATTAGGATTAAGATTAGGATTAAGATTAGGATTAAGATTAGGATTAAGATTAGGATTAAGATTAGGACACCACCGGGCGGGTGAACTGAGTTGAGTCGGCGACGTCTCCGTGTCATCCTCCGCGCGTGACGGCGAAATCCCATTGGCGCGAGGGCGCGATTGTCTGGCGGCTCGGCTGGGCGCGATTGCGTCCACGGCTGTGGCTGGTGCTCGTCATCGTCGCCGTCGGCGCGATTTGCGTGCTGCTGCAAAACGGCTGGGATGACAAAGTGCTTCAAGCCATCCGCGCCCCGCAGAACGAACCGCTCAACCTCGTCGCGGACAAACTTAATTTCTGGGGTGACTGGGTCTGGAACTCCGCGCTGGCGATTCTGCTGTGGCTGGCGGGAACGGTCTGCAAGCGCAAACGCTGGCGGCAGTTGGGGTGGGCGTGTCTCTGGGGTTTTCTCGTGGCGGCGGTGGTCGTGAACCTCTTCCGCTCGCCGCTAGGCCGCGCCCGGCCTTGCGCCGGCGTGCCGGATGGATTCTACGGGCCGCGCTTCCAGCACGATTACCAGGGTTTTCCCTCCGGCCACACGACCGCTTCCTTCGCCACCGCCGCCTCGGTGGTTTCCGCTGCGCCGCTGTTGAGCGTGCCATGCGCGGCGTATGCGGTGACGGTCGGGTGGTCGCGCATGCAGCTCAACAAGCATCATCCGCTCGACGTGGCGACGGGCGCGGTGCTGGGCGGGTTCGTGGGGCTGTGCTTTGGCGGTGCGCTACCGGGTTCGCGGTGGCGGCTGCGGCGGAAACGGAGGGCCAATTTTCCCACCTCGTAGCAGCCGACGTAAGGAGGCTCTAATGAAAGCCGAATAGAATGAGCCTCCTCACGTCGGCTGCTACTGTTAAAAAAACCTCCGGCCATAAGGCGTTTCCGCCGGTGTTTTTTCTTTCGCTTCGCGCTGAATCCGTGTTTCATCTTGCCCGTTTGGGAAACTAATTCCGCGCTAAGTGTCGCTAAAAAATCAGTGGGCGCGCGAACCGTTTTTCCAAATCGTAAATCGGCAATCGTAAATCGTAAATTTTCCCATGCCTAAACGCACCGACATCCACAGCGTCCTCATCATCGGCGCTGGCCCGATCATCATCGGCCAGGCGTGCGAGTTCGATTACTCCGGCACGCAAGCCTGCAAAGCCCTGCGCGAAGAAGGCTACCGCGTCGTCCTCATCAACTCCAACCCGGCCACCATCATGACCGACCCGGAGTTCGCCGACCGCACCTACATCGAACCCATCACGCCCGAGTGCGTGGAGAAAATCATCGTGCGCGAGAAGGAGGAGATCAAACGTCTTGTAGCCGCGTCTCGTGAGAGCGCGGAATCCGCGAATTCACATTCGCGGCTACCAGACAAGCTCGTTCTCCTCCCGACTTTGGGCGGCCAGACCGCGCTCAACACCGCGATGTCCCTCCACAAAAACGGCGCGCTCGAACGCCACGACGTGGAAATGATCGGCGCGAAACCCGAAGCCATCCACAAAGGCGAAGACCGTTTCGCGTTCAAGGAATTGATGCTCCAGATCGGCCTCGACGTTCCCATCTCCGGTGTCGCGCACAACCTGGACGAAGCCCGCGACGTCGCGAAAAAGATCGGCAAGTTTCCGCTCATCATCCGGCCCGCGTTCACGCTCGGCGGCACGGGCGGCGGCATCGGCTACAATCAGGAAGAATTTGAAGCCATCGCCAAGAACGGCATCGAACTTTCGCCCGTGAACGAAATCCTCATCGAAGAATCCCTCCTCGGCTGGAAGGAATACGAGATGGAAGTCATGCGCGACAAGGCCGACAACTGCGTCATCATCTGCTCCATCGAA
>JANMJO010000209.1:0-15024 GCA_031371425.1 Verrucomicrobiales bacterium
GTGACGTATGGCAACACGGACGAACTCGGCTACAGCTTTCTCGAAGACGGTCAGGACATGGACGTTCACGACTTGCACGCGACGATGCTGAAACTCTGCGGCGTGGATCACACGCGGTTGACCGTGCGCTATCAGGGCCGCGACTTCCGCCTGACGGATGTGCATGGGCGGGTGATTGACGGGATTTGCGCGTGACCGCCGGCCGGGGCAAGGAGCGTGTTGGCGACGGCAATTTCTCCAGACTAGAGCAATTTCAATAAACCTGTAGCCATGATTTGGAAGGCTGCTCGAAAAATTCCGCGAGGTCTTCGACTGCGGCAGCCCTCTGCCGCTTTCAATCATCCCACCACATTCACAGCGGCAGAGGACTGCCGCAGTCCAAGACGCTATCGCGCCATTCGTTCGCCCTGGTCAACTCACCGGCTACAGTATTTTTGAAACTGCTCTAACCCCCCAGCGTTGTCGGGTCGGTCACGTCGCCGTTGTTGTAGTCCACGTAGGCTTCGGTCAGGTCAGCGGCATACATCACGGCGGCGGCCTTGCCGAGGTTGAGGTTGATGTGCAGTTCAAATTCCTTCGGTGCGACGGCAACGCAGAGTTGCTTGAACGTCGCCTTCGTCGGCTGGCCGCGCTTCAAGCTCCACAAGATTTTCTTCGCGCCAACGGCAGAATAGCCAATGTCAACTCGCTCCTCCACCACCGTCGCCGGGCTGTAGCCGATGGCGTCAATGATGCGCCCCCAATTCGGGTCGCCGCCGTGCCAGCTCGTCTTGACGAGCGAGCTGTTTGCCACGGCGCGAGCGGCGGCATCGGCGTCCTGAATCGTCTTCGCGCCGCGCACGCGCACGGTCACGACGCGGTGCACGCCCTCGCCATCGCGCACGATCATCTTGGCGAGTTCGAGGCAAACATGAGTCAAAGCGGATTGGAAAATACTAAATTCGTGTAGCCGCGCTTGTGAAAGCGCGGACTTCCGCGAATTCACATTCGCGGCTACAAGGGGGGCGTTGTCCGCGAGTCCGTTCGCCAGCACGAGCACGGTGTCATTGGTGCTCATGTCGCCGTCCACCGTGATGCGGTTGAAGCTGTGGGCGACGGCTTCGCGCAACGCGGCTTGGAGCGCCTTCACCTCGATGGCGGCGTCGGTGGTGATGAAGCCCAGCATCGTGGCGTGCAATCCGCCGTGCGGCAACGCGGCGGGGCGCGCGCCGGTCGCGCTCATGCCGGGCTGAATCATGCCCGCGCCTTTGCAGATGCCGCCGATGCGGACGGTCTTGCCCGCGAGTTTGAATTCGATCGCGACCTGCTTCGGCTTCGTGTCGCTGGTCATGATCGCTTCGGTGGCTTCATCGGCCTGGGCGGGCGCGTGGCCGAGCAGTTGCGCGGCGTGGAGAATGCCGGACTTCACCTGCGCCATCGGCATGGTGACGCCGATGCGGCCGGTGCTGCCGACGAGGACATGCGCCTCCGGCATGTGCAATTCCTTGGCGAGCACGGCGGTCATTTCGCGCGCGTCCTTCATGCCTTGGCGGCCGGTGCAGGCGTTGGCGTTGCCGGAGTTGACGACGATGGCTTGCGCGACGCCGCGTTTCACGCGCTCGACGCAGATTTTCACCGGCGCGGCGCAGACTTGGTTGGTGGTGAACATGCCCGCGACGGTGGCCGGCACTTCGGAAACGATGAGCGCGAGGTCGCGCTTGGGGCCTTTGTTCGAGCCTTTGCCGGTGCCGAGGCGTTTGATGTCGCAGAACACGGCGCTGGCGAGGAAGCCTCGCGGCGCGACGATTGAACCTTTGATGGATTTGAACTTCAGTTTCATTTTACGAAATCGAATTGAACCACGAACCACACGAAATGACACGAAAAACAGACACTGATTGCACGGATTTTCACGGATTCAATCTGTGCAAATCTGTGGAATCCGTGTCAAATTTTCACCGCATCAATTTCCAGCCGCACCATGCGGACGTGGACTTGGCCGGCTTTGTCCACCGGATGCTTGGCGAGGTAACGCTCGGTGACGGCGGCGATGAATTCCTCGCGCAGATTTTCCGGGACGCGCTGGGTGTAGGGCAGCCAGGTAGTGCGTAGCCATGTGGCGAAACCATCCGCGCCAGCATAGGTGGCGTCCTTCGGCGCGAGCTGGATGCGACGGGTCTTGAAGCCGGAACGCGGCAGCCATTTCTCGTAATCCTCGGGCGCAAAAAAGAAATACGGCTTCGGCATCCGACGGAAGAATTGCCGCCAGCGCGCCAGCCGCATCTCCGGGCGCAGCGCGAGGAAAACGTCATGCGCGTTGCCTTTGCCACCGCAGGAGACGACGAGCCGGCCATCGGTCTTCAGCGCGGCGGCGGCGCAGCGGAGGAAGGCTTGGTGGTCATCCACCCAATGCAGCGCGGCGTTGGAGAAGAGGACGTCGAAAAGTAGGGCTGGCGTCTCGCCTAGCTGCGTCGGCGAAGCCGACGGAGGGGTTTTCGACAGGCCCGCGCTGACGCGCTGGCTGGGCAGGCGAGACGCCTGCCCTACGTTCTGAAGCTTCCGCGCGTCGGCGATTTCAAATTTGAGATTGGAGATTTGAGATGGCCGGAAAGTTTTGCGGGCGTAGCGGATCATTTCTGCCGAGGCGTCCACGCCCACGACTGCACCGCGCGGCACGGCGCGGGCGAGTTCCGCAGTCACCTTGCCATCGCCGCAGCCGACATCGAGGATGTGTTCATCGCCGCGCAGCTTGAGCTGGGCGATGAGTTCGCGCGCCCAGGTTTGCTGGATGACGGAATGGGCGGCGTAGTCCGCGGCGTTCCATTTTGTTTTTTTTGCAGGAGACGAGGTCACGAGACTCATTTCAAATGAAGAAGGAAGAATGCAGAATGAAAAAGTTGTTTTGCCGACCGCGCGCCGGCTTCTTCATTCATCATTCTAAATTCTTCATTCACACCAACCCGGCGGTTTCGGGGTAGCCGCAGAGGATGTTCATGCTTTGCACGGCCTGGCCGCTCGCGCCCTTGACGAGGTTATCCTCGGCGCTCACGACGATGAGCCGGCCGGTGCGCGGGTCGAGCCGCCACGCGATTTCGCAGACGTTCGTGCCGACGACGTTCTTGGTGTCGGGCAGAGCCTTGCCTTCAAGCATGCGGACGAACGGCTCGTTGCCATAAGCCTTGGCGTAGCAGTCGGTGATCTGGCCGGTGAGCGTGAACATGTCGGCGGCGTTGGTGAAATGTTTCGTGGGCGCGAGATAGAGGGTGGTCAGGATGCCTCGGTTCACGGGGATCAGGTGCGGCGTGAACTGGATGACGACGCGCGTGCCGGCGGCGATGGAAAGTTGTTCCTCGATCTCGGACAGATGCCGGTGTTTAGGCAAGCCGTAGGGCCGCACGCTTTCATTGCACTCGCAGAAAAGGTAGTCGAGTTCGGCCTTCCGCCCCGCGCCGCTGACGCCGCTCATGGAGTCGGCGATGATGCCATCGTGCTTGATGAGTCCGGCTTTCAGCAGCGGAATCAACGGCAGCAGAATGCTCGTCGGGTAGCAGCCCGGCGAGGCGATGAGTTGCGAGTCTGCAATCTGTTTCCGATAAACTTCCGGCAGACCATAAACGGATTTGGCGAGCAAGTCGGGCGCGGGATGGTCGTGCGCGTAGAAGTCCTTGTAAACTTCCGCGCTCTTGAGCCGGAAGTCCGCGCTCAAATCAATGACGTGGCAACCCAGCTGGAGCAGAGGCACGGCGAATTCGGCGGCGACGCCGTGCGGCAGCGCGAGGAACACGATGTCGGCCTGCTTGGCGAGGACTTCGGCGTTCGGCTCGCTGAACCGGAGCGTCTTGGATTTCGGATGGCTGGCGAACTTGGGGAAGAGTTGCGCGAGCGGCTGACCGGCGTTCTGGCGAGAGGTGACGGCGACCAGTTCCGCGTGCGGATGGTTCAGGAGCAGTTGCACCAGAACTTCGCCGGAGTAGCCGGACGCACCGACGATGGCGACTTTTTTAGGTTTCATAATTTTGCCGACAAAATTGAACAACAAAGGAACAAAAAAACAAAGTTTTTCCGAGCGTGAGTTTAGGACGGCGACACGCCGTCCCTCCCCGGAAACAAAAAACCCCGCCGGTTTTGCCAGCGGGGCTTGAAAACTGTCCGTGCGATTAACGCTTGCTGAACTGGAAGCGCTTGCGCGCGCCGGGCTGGCCGTATTTCTTGCGTTCCTTGGCGCGGGAATCGCGGGTGAGGAAGCCCTCGGCTTTGAGCGCGGGGCGGAGCTTCACATCGAACTCCAGCAACGCGCGGGAGATGCCGTGGCGCACCGCGCCGGCCTGGCCGTTCGGGCCGCCGCCTTGGACGTTGACTTTGACGTCGAGCTTGTCCGCCGTGCCGGTGACGGTCAACGGCTCGGTGACGACGCCTCGCTGGATTTCCAGCGGGAAATAGGTTTCGAACTTGCGCCCGTTCACGGTGATCTTGCCGGAGCCGGAGGCGATGCGGACGCGAGCGACGGCGGTTTTGCGCCGGCCGGTGCCGAGGTATTCTTGAATTTTAGATGCGGCCATACAGTTTGGTGTGGGTTGGAATTATTTCGAGGCGACCTGCGCGGCGGGTTGCTGCGCGCTGTGCGGATGGGTTGCGCCCTTATAGACTTTGAGCTTGGTCAGCAGCACGCGACCGAGGCGGTTCTTGGGGACCATGCCCTTGACGGCGTGATGAATGAGCTTCTCGGGCTGGGTGGCGCGGACTTGCGCGACGGATTTGTATTTCTCTCCGCCCTTCCAGCCGGAGTAGGACATGAATTCCTTGGCGGTCTCCTTCTTGCCGGTGACGCGCACCTTCTCGGCGTTGATGACGACGACGAAGTCGCCGGCATCCATGTGCGGGGTGAATACGGGTTTGTTTTTCCCGCGCAGAATGTTGGCGACCTGTGCTGCGAGACGGCCCAAGATGGCGCCATCAGCATCAATCACATGCCACTTGCGAGCGTCGATATTGATTTTCGGCAAATGCGTTTTCATTTCAAACTTGTTTCAAAGGGGGCAAAAACTAGCAAACGGTCGCGCCAAGTCAACAATCAATTGGCGGAATCTGGCTTCTCCACGCAAAAAACTGAAGTGGGGTGGCCAACGGGACTCGAACCCGCAACAACAAGCTCCACAAGCTTGGACTCTACCATTGAGCTATGACCACCAACCGGCGCAGAGCCTAAATCGCGCACGCATTTTGTCAAGCCGCGCCTTCGCTGGGACTTATTATCGCCGCCGCCGCCGCCGGAAAATCCATTGACAACCGCACCTTGCGGTCTAGATTTACGCCGTATCAGTTGAGCAAAGGTTTTTATGAAATTGTCACCTTCCGCCAGTAAATGGGCCGCCATCGCAATCATTTGTGCGGGCGTCATCTCCAATCTCCAAGCCGACACCGCCAAGGTCATCCGCCTCAAAGGTGCTGCCCAATATTCCTCCGGCAACAAAGTCTGGCGACCGCTCCATGTGGGCGATGTCCTCAAGCCCGGCACGGTCATCCAGACCGCCTCCGAGTCCACCGTGGACATCGTTCTCGGAAACGAGGACGAAACCCCCGCAGTCACCCCGATCATCCGCCGGTTCAACTACACCAGTCAGGACGCCCAACAGAACATCGTGCGCCTCCGCGAAAACACCGTCCTCGCCCTCGACAAGGTTAACTTCGAACAAACCGGCGCAGACGTCGTCACAGACATCCAGTTGGACCTGCGCTCGGGCCGCATCTTTGGCAACGTCAAAAAACTTTCCGCCGCCTCCAGATTTGAAGTCAAACTCCCCAACGGAGTCGCCGGCATCCGCGGCACCCTGTTCGACCTCAGCGCCAACGGCATCCTCACCGTCTTCTTCGGCTCCGTCGTCATTTCCTACTACGACAATAATAATATTCTCGTCACCAAAACCGTAAACGCAGGATGGGTGCTCGACCTCAGCAACGGCAACCTCACACAACTTCTGGCCGGAGCCCACGGCGATGATGATCTGCCGCCCGGCGAAACCCCTCCTCCCACCTACATCACCGTTGACCACACCGTCACCCCGATCTCTCCCATTTTACCCGGAGATTTCCACATAACCCAGACGCCCCCACAACAACCCTAGCCCCATCCGCCACTTTCCAACCCCAGAGCAGCCTTGAGTTGCCCTGGGGTTTTTGCTTTGCTGCCGCCGGTGAACCTCAAATCCTTTCAACGCATCCCCCTCCTCCTTGCCGCCGGTGTCATCGCACTCATCTGCCTCCTCCAATCCCTGCGGTTTGATTCACTCGAACAGCTCGAAGCCCGCACCTTCGATGCCCGCGCCCGCCTCGCCGCACGCTTCCCCGGCCAATATTCCACCGCCACCAACCTCGGCTTCGTCTTCATCAGCGACGACTCCATCGCCCGACTCAAAGACGGCTCGCTCGCCGACGGCCCACTGAAATTCCGCTACGGCCTCTACTGGCCGCGCCACATCCACGGCCGCCTCCTCCGCGAACTCGCCGCCCAAGGCGCCACCGCCGTCGGCTTCGACATCATCTTCGGCGAACTCCGCCCCGACCACTCTCCCATCCTCGTCCACACCAACACCGAACCCGGCCTCGAAACCTTCCTCGCCCAACTACACCCCGCCGAAAAACCCTACGCCACCGACCGCCAGATTAATGTCGAATCCGATGACTTCTTCGCCTGGCAACTCCACCGCGCCAACAACGCCATCATCGCCGCCGACCAAGCCATCCTTCCCCACGCCCTCTTCCGCGACCACGCCACCGTAGCCGACATCTCCGCCCGCCCGGACTCCGATGGCGTCCTGCGCCGCGCCCGCGCCTACACCGGATACCGCCACTGGCATCCCCTCTTCGAGCAAGCCGCCCGCGAATTCGACCTCGACCTCGAACACGCCCACACCGAACCCCGCCAAATCACCATCGCCTCCGCCACCGGCGATAAATTCAAAATCCCCCTCGCCGCCGACGGCACCTTCGACCCCGCCGACTTCGGCGGTGCCGCCGCCGCGAAACTCCCCCGCGCCAAACCCTTCACCAACGAACGCGTCTGGCACATGGGCATCGCCATCGCCGCGCACCAACTCGGCCTCGACCTCGCCCTAGCCGAAGTAAATCTGCCCCACGGCAAAATCATTTTGCGCGGCACGAACGGAAACACCCGCACCATCCCCGTGGACACCAGCGGCTATTTTCAAATTGATTGGCAACTCCCACCCAACGACCCGCGCCTCACCCGCGAACCCATCGAAAACCTCCTCGCCCAAGACAGCGCCCGCGCCGCAGGCCACACCAACGACCTCCTCAACCGCTGGCGCGGCAAACTCGTCATCATCGGCTCCACCGCCACCGGCAACGACCTCACCGACCGCGGCGCCACGCCCCTCGAACGCGACACCATCCTCATGAGCAAACACTGGAACATCGCCAACTCCATCCTCACCGGACGCTTCATCCGCCGCACCACCACCACACAAGACCTCATCATCCTCCTCCTCCTCGGCGCGCTCGCCACCGCCCTCACCCTGCGCCTGCCCACCCTCGCCGCATCCCTCGCCGTCCTCGCGAGCATCGCCCTCTACCTCGGCAGCGCACTCCTGCTCTACCTCCAACAACGACTCTGGCTGCCCCTCTTCTTCCCCATCATCGGCGCGCTCATCCTCCCGCACATCTGCCTCGTCACTTGGCGCGCAATCTTTGAACAATCAGAAAAACGCCGCGTTCGCGCCGTCTTCTCCCGCATCGTCGCCCCCGAAGTCGTGCGAGAATTGCTCGAGGCCGACAACCTCGCCCTCGGCGGCGCCCGCCGCGAAATCACCGTCTTCTTCGCCGACGTCCGCGGCTTCACCGCCTACACCGACGCCAGCCGCGATGCCGCCATCCAAACCGCGCTCGAAAAAAACCTCGACCCCGCCGAAGCCGAAGCCCACTTCGACCACGAAGCCCGCGAAACCATCCACACCGTCAACGCCTACCTCGCCCTCGTCGCCGACCAGATCAAAGCCCACGGCGGCACCCTCGATAAATATATCGGCGACTGCGTCATGGCCTTCTGGAACGCCCCCGTCACCACGCCGCAGCACCCACTCCAATGCGTCCGCGCCGCCATCGCCGCCCAGCGCGCCATTGACGACCTCAACCGCCGCCGCGCCGCGCTCAACACCAGTCGGGAACTGGAAAACCTCCAACGCATCGCCGCCGGTGAACCGCCGCTCCCCCCCCTGCCCATCCTCACACTCGGCACCGGCATCAACACCGGCCAAGCCATCGTCGGCCTCATGGGTTCAGACGCGCACCTCCTCAACTACACCGCGTTCGGCCGCGAAGTAAACCTCGCCAGCCGCCTCGAATCCCTCTCCGGCCGAGCGCGCATCCTCATCGGCGAAACCACCTACGCCGCCCTCCAGCGCGATGACCCCGCGCTCGCCGCCACCTGCACCGCACTCCCGCCAGTCAACGTGAAAGGCATCCGCGAAGCCGTGAAAGTTTTTGAAGTCGCCTGGCGCCTGCCCGGCACCATCTCGCCCATCGGTGATGACTACGGCACCGCCACCGCCGCCGGTTTTGACACCTCCGCCACCAGCGTCTTCCGCAAGAGTTGATTTCGCCGGAGCGCCGATTGTAGCCGCGTTGGTGACAACGCGGACGGTTTGGCAGCGATGCGTTTCCGCGCCTTCACAGGCGCGGCTACAGGGAAACCTCCTTCCTGCTGCGCCGGACGACGAGGACGTCGCCATGTTTCATCGCACGCTACTTCACCCGCGCAATTCCCGAACTCTGCCCCCGATACGCCGTCAGAAAATATCCCGTGATGACCGCCACCACCACCGCCAGCCCGCCCCAGAACAGCGGCCACTGCGTGCCAGCCGGCTGCGTGCAGGCATTGAACCACCAACCCGTCCCCAAGTAGCCGATGAGATTCCCCACCCCGCCCGTCATCAGCGAGAACAGCGCCTGCGCCCGCGCCCGCCACGCCGGATCAATCCGCTCATCCAGATAAATCTGCGCCGTGATAAAATAAAATGTGTAGGACAACCCGTGCAGCGTGATGCCCACGAGCAACCACCACGGAGCATCCAGCGCGCAAAAAATAAAACGCACAAAACTAAACCCCAGCCCCGCGAGGAAAATCCATTTCAAACGCAGCCGCAGAAACAACCCCGCCAGCGCAAGCATGGCGATAATCTCCGTCGTCTGCCCCAGCGTCATCCACGCCGAGACGTGTTGGAAACCGAGCTGCTTCAGGTGCGGCGGCGTGAGCGGATAGAACGCCGCGAGCGGAATGTTCAACAGCGCGGCGGTGATGAACACCACGCGCGTGTCCCGGTTTTTCAGCAGCACCAGCGCGTCCCAGCCGAGACGTTCGCGCCAAGTCACGCGCCCTTGCGATTCCGGCGGCGGCACGTTCGGCAGCAGAAACGTGAACGCCGCAATCACCAGCCACGCGACTGCTGCCATGTAGCCCGCGAGCGTGGAGGCGTCCGCGCCCACCGCGCTCACCAGCCAGCAGCCGCACATCCAGCCGATCGTGGCCATCGCGCGGATCGGGCCGAACTCGCGCTTCGGATTCTGCAACCGCGAGAAAATAATGCTCGTGGAGATGCTCGCCGACGGCGCGGAACACAGCGCAAGAATCTGTATCAACCCCAGCACCACGCCGGTGGGCCAACCGCGCTGGATGCTGAACGTGGCGAGCGCCAGCGCGGCGGCAGTGGCCACGGCCAGACCGCGCAGAACTTTCACCGGCGCAAAATGCCGATCCGCCATCGCGCCGAAAACCAGCGGTGAAATGAAGGCGGCAATCGCCCCGGTGGCGAACGCATACGGCCGCAGCCCGCCCAGTCCGTGCGCATCCAGCACCGCGCTCAACGGCACGAACCAGATGCTCATGGCCGTCCATTGCAGGAAGAACAGCACCATCAGCTCCGTGTATTCGGCCCAGCGTTTCATGAAATCTCCGCAAAGAATCGTTTTCCAACGATGGAGCGCCAGCCTCCGACCCGGCGTGTTGGAGTCCAAGCTTCAGCTTGTCGGGGAACACGCTGAAGCGTGGACTCCAACTGAAACGCGCCGGGCCGGAGGCCAGCGCTCCAATTTTGCGGCGTCTCCTTCACGAGTAAAAATCCCTCGCCAGCAGCAGCGTCAACTCATGCACCGCGAGCTGCAAATCCGCGAGCGTATCAAACTGTTCCGCCGCCAGCCCGCCCGTCTCCGCCGCACGTTGACAGCGCTTGAACCGGCGGTTCAGCGGCAGCGCGGTGTCGTTGTAGCCGAGTTCGCCGAGCAACCGTTCCACTTTGGCGGCGAGTTTTTTTGTGGCGCGGATTTTCTTGAGCGCGCTCTCGGCGGCAATTTCTCCAGAGCCGACGCCGAGCAGTTGCTTGCACTCGAACTTGCGGCAGCGCATGGGGCGGTCGGCGTAGATGACGCAGGCGCACGTCGCGGCGGTGAACGCGGGACACGGCTGGCTCACGCGCGAACGCCCGGCAAAAAGCGGCGAGAGATCGCCGGGTTCGGGGCGCACGTCGCCAAAGAGGACGCCGTTGCAGCACAGGCCGCATTGCAGGCAGAGCGTGTCAGTCAACGGAGTCATACGGTGGCTTTCCCCCTCACCCTGACCCTCTCCCTCAGGGAGAGGGGACAGGCTGCGGCGCTCATAGATGATTGAATATCACGGTTGGTAAATTCCGCCACCGTCAATCCAGCAGCAACGATTTGAGTGCGGCTGGATGCGATTCTCCCTCTCCCCAAGGGAGAGGGCCGGGGTGAGGGGGAACGATTCCACCCGACCACTGGCTCGCGTGCCAACGCCGGAATTTCAACTTCGGAAGTCGGGTTCATTTCAATTCGATGACCACCGGGCAATGATCCGAGCCAAGCACTTCGGGCAGGATGGCTGCGCGCTTCAATCGCGGTCTGAGCGCGGCGCTGATGAGAAAATAATCCAGCCGCCAACCAATGTTCCGCGCCCGCGCGCCGCTCATGGGACTCCACCAACTGTAATGCCCGCCGCACTTCTCGAATTCGCGGAACGTGTCCACGAACCCGGCGGCCACGAACGCATCGAAACCCGCGCGCTCCTCCGGCGTGAAGCCGTGGTTGCCGACGTTGGCCTTGGGATTGGCGAGGTCAATCTCCGTGTGCGCCACGTTGAGGTCGCCGCACCAGACGACGGGTTTTTTCTGCTCCAGCTTCTTCAAGTAGGCGAGAAAATCCTTGTCCCATTGCTGGCGATACGGCAGGCGCGTGAGCTCGCGCTTGGAGTTGGGCGTGTAAACATTGACGAGAAAAAAATCCTCGAACTCGGCGGTGAGCACGCGGCCCTCGCAATCGTGCTCGGCGATGCCGAGGCCGAGCGTGACCTTGAGCGGGCGCGTGCGGGTGAAGATGGCCGTGCCGGAGTAGCCTTTTTTCTCCGCGCTGTTCCAATGCGTCGTGTAACTCGCGGGCCAGAGTTGTTCGACCTGGTCGGGGTGGCACTTGGTTTCCTGAAGGCACAGCACGTCCGGCTTCTCGGCGTCGAGAAACTCCAGGAAGTTTTTCTTCAGCACGGCGCGCAGGCCGTTGACGTTCCACGAAATCAGTTTCACAGCGGGGAGATTATTGAAAAACCGGGAGGCTGCAACGTCTGATGGACGAGCATTCGGGAGCGCGTTCCCGTGGGGGTGACTGGAAGTGCCGCGCAGAGATTGTTGGAGTTTAAGCTTCAGCGTGTCCGGGCGGATAGTTGGAGTTCAAGCTTTAGCTTGTTCCCGTCACGCCAGACACCGCCCGGACACCGCCCCGACAAGCTAAAGCTTGAACTCCAACTTGGGGCGGGCCTCCTCCTGCGCGGCACTTCCAGTCACACCCGGGCGCATGAGGTGCGTTGACGGCGGCGAGGCGGGCGATTAGTTTCGTCGCCAACGTGACGCGACTTTCGTTCATCCACCGCTGGCTGCTCGGAGTTTTTCTGCTCACCGCGCCCGTCGCTTTCGCCGCCGATGCGGACTGGCAATTCGCCTTGGCGCAGATGCCCCTCGGCGCGGGCGTGACCACGCTCGCCGAAACCAACTGCGTCGCCACCATGCTCCGCGCCTTCCAATCCAACGCCACCGTCAAGGCGCTCATCTTTATGCCCGGCGCGACGGACGAGTTCTACCTGTTTCACCGCGCCCGCACCACCCTCACCAACGACGCGCCCACACTCCTCGACGCCGTGACCGCGCTCACGAACCAGACCCTCATCCGCGTCACCTTCCTGCCGCCGTTCCTGCTGTTGCATTCCGATGAAGACCCGCTGACGCCGCTGTTCAAAATCACCGACGAGGCGACGGCGATGAAGTTGCGGCAAAGAAAATTTCTACCGCACACGCTCTACAACGACCGCGACTGGGATTTCATGATGCCCGTTTTGGAGAAGCAGTTGAAGATGGACTTCCGCCCGTGGCCGCACCGGCGCGAGTCGTGGCATTTCTACCGGCACAGCTTTGCCTCGTGGAATCTCACCGGCTGGGAAGCGCTCCAAGCTGTGTCGCTCGCCGGCAAGGAAACCTTCACCGTGGAAAAAAAGCGCGTGGTCTTCGCCGGCGACGTGCGCGTGCGCGAGCTGCCGAAGTTTTGATGGGAAGGCAATCTGAATTGCCGCAAAAAAAAACCAACCCGTTACTCGCCAAGTAAGATGAATTACACCTTTTGCAGAAAGATATTATTTTACAGCTTTTAGCGGCGGATTGCTTTCCGTGACCATCTGCTTTTTTTCCTCTGGCCCATAAGACTCAACTTTCCCATCTACACAACGCACAAAGTAATAGGTGAATGGCCCAACTGAAAACAGGTCTGCGGCAGGATGATCACGATAATGCAGTACTTCAACATTACCCCCTGTTCCTCCTGCCCCTGCTGACCAAGGACTCCCGAGGATCTGTATAACTTGGGCTTTGCTCGCCCCCAAAGACACGCGCCAGAAGTTCTTCCCAGTCGATGCACAAGCGGTTAAGAAAAGCATTGTTCCGAGCAGTAGAATACTTTGTTTCATAAGGAGGAATTTGCTTTTCACGCGTCCGCTTGTACTGAACGCCGCGCGGGTGATAGAGAATTGGTTCTCGCGCTCATGCATGATGGGCGCAGCCTGCCAGACTAGGCCGAGACGTCAATAGGATAGTTGTCAGTTTTCTGGCTGGCCTTCGTCAGGCGGCGGAGCGACAAATGGAAATTAGCCAGCTACGAAGTGGCTGGTGGCATCACCCATAAATGGTTTGCGTCCCGTCGGGACGCCGGAGGGTTGAAGCGCGGTTTCCCGCCGTCCCGCCGGGACGAATTGCGTTTGGGGCAAGAACCAGACACGTCGTGTCTGGCTAATTTCCGGTAGTCCCTGCCGGGACGAGGTAGGGCGGGCAATCCTTTGCCCGCCGCCGCTTGCCAACAAACGCGTTCGGATAGACCACGACGGCGCGCACGGCTCGTCTCGCCATAGCGAAGCGAAGGCGGAAGTGCCGCGCCCTACCACGCCCTGTCAATGCGCCGCCAGCCAGTTGTCGCCGATGCCGATTTCCACATCCACCGGCGCGTCGAGGGCGATAGCGGTTTTCATCTTCTCGGCCACCAGTTCGCGGACTTCCTTTTCTTCGGGGCGGTAGAGGTCGAACACCAGTTCATCGTGGACTTGCAGCAGCATTCGCGTCTTCAACTGGCGCGCGGTGAGTTCGCGGTGGATGGCGGTCATCGCCAGCTTGATCATGTCTGCCGCTGTGCCTTGGATGGGCGCGTTGATGGCGTTGCGCTCGGCGGCGGCGCGGATGCTGCCGTTCGCGGAGTTGATGTCGCGCAGGTAACGCCGCCGGCCGGTGACGGTCTCCACGTAGCCGTGTTGCCGAGCGAAGGCGATGGTCGTATCGAGGTAGCCGCGGATGCCGGGGAACTGCGCGAAGTATTGCTCAATAATCTCCGCCGCCTCGCTGCGCGGGATGCCGAGTCGCTGCGCCAGCCCGAACGCCGAGATGCCGTAGATGATGCCGAAGTTGACCATCTTCGCCTTGCGCCGCATCTCGGGCGTGACGGCGTCCAGCGCCACGCCGAACACCCGCGCCGCCGTGGCCGCGTGAATATCCAGACCGGAGGCGAAGGCTTCGAGCATCGCCGGCTCGCGGCTCAACGCGGCGATGATGCGCAGTTCGATCTGCGAATAATCCGCCGAGAGCAGCGTGTGCTCGGCGTCGCGCGGGACGAAGGCCTTGCGGATTTCCTGCCCGCGTTCGGTGCGGATGGGAATGTTTTGCAGATTGGGATTCGTGGAGTTCAGTCGCCCGGTGCTGGTCGCAACTTGCTGGTAGGTGGTGTGGACTCGGTTGGTCGCGGGCCAAATAGCTTCGGGCAACGCGTCGGCGTAGGTGGACTTGAGCTTGGTGGCGGTGCGGAAATCAAGCAGGCGCTGGACGATGGCGTGCGTGCCGGCGAGTTCGGTGAGCGTCTGTTCGTCGGTGGTGTATTGGCCGGTCTTGGTCTTCTTCGGCTTCTCGGCAATCTTGAGCACGTCGAAAAGAATCTGCCCGAGCTGGCGGGGAGAATTAAGATTGAACTTCGTCCCGGCGAGTTCGTAAACGGCGGCCTCGTGCGCGGCCATTTCCTTGCCGAGCAGTTCGGAAAATTCCGCAAGCGCAGCGGCGTCCACGCGGACGCCTTCCGACTCCATGGCCACGAGAACAGGAATCAGCGGCGACTCGACCTCGTAGAACACACGTTCCTGACCGTGCTGCTTGAGCAACGGTTCGAGCGCGGCGCGGAGTTGCCACGTCACGTCGGCGTCCTCGGCGGCGTATTCGGCGATTTGCGCGAGCGGCACATCGGCCATGGTTAATGTAGGGCAGGCGTCTCGCCTGCCCGGCGACCCCGACTTCAGTTGGGGGAGCGTTGCGTCGGCGTAGCCGACGCGGGCCGGCGCGACGCGGTCCCTAGGGTTTTCGGCGATGATTTTGGGTATGGGCACGGGCGGGGTTCCGAGATAGTCCTAGCGCAAGTAATCCATGCCGTGTCGGTTCTCCGGGGCGTTGTGGCTGTGCG
>JANMJO010000331.1:0-7793 GCA_031371425.1 Verrucomicrobiales bacterium
AATTTACCGTCTGACTTGCGCCGAGGGCGCGAAGTCGGCAAACATAGCCGGAATTGATGCGAGACAGTTTGTGCCATAACACATCGGAGTTCAGCCGACCGAAGCGATTCGGGCGCGCGGCGGTTTTGTTTCTGGCATTCGCGTGCCTCGCGCTCGCCCCGGCGACGCTTCTCGCAGCAACCCTCACCGCCACGCTTGACCGCGCTACCGTGGCCGTGGGCGAGAGCGCGACGCTGACGCTGGTGTTTGAAGGCGGTTCGCCGAAAACTCCGCCCGCCCTGCCCCGCCTCCAAAATCTGCGCACAACCGTCGGCAGCCAATCGAGCCAGTTCAGTTGGGTCAACGGCAAGAGCACATCGAGCGTCACCTACACCTACTCGCTCACGCCGGTGCAGCCAGGCGATTTCACAATCCCGCCCATCACCGCCGAGGTGGACGGGAAAACCTTGAGCAGTCCGCCCATCACATTGAAAGCTGCACGCGCCGCCGCCGCGCAGCCGGACGCCGCCGGTGCGGACAATCAAATCGCCCTACTGAAACTCGTGCTGCCCAAGAAACAGGTTTATCTCGGCGAAATCATCCCCATCGAACTCCAGCTTTTCGTCCGCGACGGCGTGCAGAACATCCAGCAGTTTCAAGCGTCGCCGTTCAATGCCGATGGCTTCGCCTTCGGCAAGACCGTGCAGGGCGCGCAGCGTCAGGCACGCATCGGCAACGCCAACTTCAGCGTCGTGCCGTTCCAAGCCACGATTACGGCGGTGAAGACCGGCACGTTGAAAATCGAGCCGGTGGATTTCTCGATGGTCGTGCTGCTGCCTGCCACGGGTCAGCAGCAGCCCACCGCCTTCGACCCATTCGGCATGTTCCAGCGCGGCGAGCAGCGGCGCATCACGCTCTCGACCGAGGCCGAAACCGTGGAGGTCTTGCCGCTGCCGGAAGGCGCGCCCGCCGGTTACAGCGGCGCGGTTGGAAATTATTCCATGACCATGACCGCCGCGCCGACCGATGTGACCGCCGGCGACCCCATCACGATCAAGGCGCAGATTACCGGGCGCGGCGCGCTGGACGCGGTGACGTTGCCGGTGCAGACGGCGTGGCAGGATTTCAAAACCTATCCGCCTAGCTCCAAGGTGCAGCCGACGGATCAAATTGGCTTGCAGGGGACAAAATATTTCGAGCTGGTCGTCGTGCCGCAAACTGCCGAGTTGAAACAACTGCCGCCATTCACATTCTCGTTTTTCGACCCGGAGCAAAAAACTTACCGCACGCTGACCCAGCCCGCCGTGGCGATCAAGGTGCATCCGGGCGCGGCCTCGGCTTCGCCAACGCTGGCCTCGGGCAAGCAGGAAAATCCGCCGCCCGCGCAAGACATCGTGCCCATCAAGCTACGCGCCGGACGCAGCAGCAGCGCGGGCGGCCCTCTGGTGACGCGCCCGCTGTTCTGGGCGGTGCAAGGTTTGCCCATGCTGGCGTGGGCCGCGCTGCTGGTGCGGCGGCGGCGCGCGGAATCGCTGGCGAACAATCCGCGCCTGCGCCGGCAACGGCAGGTCGCGCAGTTCGTGCGGCAGGGTTTGGCGGGGTTGAATTCTCACGCGCAGGAAAATAATTCCGCCGCGTTCTTCGCCCTTGTCTTCCGCCTGTTGCAGGAGCAACTCGGCGAGCGCCTCGACCTCCCCGCCGCGTCCATCACCGAAGCGGTCATCGAGGAGCGACTGCAACGCCGCCGTCTGCCTGCGCCGATGCTGACGCGGCTGCACGAATTATTTCAGGCCTGCAATCTCGCACGCTACGCGCCGATGAAATCGAGCCAGGAACTCGAGGCATTCATCCCGCGCATCGAAGCCGCGCTGCGGGAAATCCAGGAGATCAAGTCATGAAGCGTCGTTTTTTGATTAGCCGCTGGGTTCAGTGGTTGGCTGAGACTGCCCTCACCCTGACCCTCTCCCATCCGACCCGCCGCGCCGGAGCGCGAGCGAGGCGGGTCGTATGGGAGAGGGCCGGGGTGAGGGCAAGTTTGCTGGCCTTGGCTCTTTTGTTTGCGACCAGCAGCCTGTTCGCAGCGGACGCGGAGTTCGACGCGGCCAACAAACTTTACAGCCAAGGCAAGTTTGCGGACGCTGCGGACGGCTACGGGAAAATCATCCAGTCCGGCGCGGCGAGTCCGGCGGTGTATTTCAATCTCGGCAACGCGTGCTTCAAGGCCGGCCAGTTCGGGCGCGCCATCGCGGCGTATCGGCGGGCGGAGCAAGCCACGCCGCGCGACCCGGATGTGCGCGCGAATCTGCAATTCGCCCGCAAGCAGATCGGCGGCAATCTTTCCGTGACGCCGGGACTGGCGCAGCGAGCGTTGGGGAAATTGACTTTGAACGAGTGGACGCTGCTCGCGGCGGTGGCGCTGTGGGGCTGGCTGGTTTTGCTCGCGCTCGGCCAGTGGCGGATGGCGTGGGGCAGCGGCTTGCAAAGTTATGTGCTGCTGACCGGACTGGCGACGGCGGTGTTGGGCGGTGGTGTGGCGGCGGATTGGGCGGTGAATTATTCCGCGAAGTCCGCCGTGGTCATCGTGGCCGAAGCGGTGGTGCGCCAAGGCCCGCTCGACGAGGCGCAGGCGGCTTTCACCGCCAAGGACGGCGCGGAACTCACGGTGTTGGACGAGCGGGACGACTGGTTGCAAGTGGGCGGCAATCAGAAGCGCATCGGCTGGGTGAAACGCACGGCGGTGTCGGTGTTGTAAAATAATTCCGCAGCTACGGAGTTGCGGCCGAGGATAGCCCACGGTGTGAGCCATTGGAAAATACGCGGTGGCAACAAGCCCATCGCCAGCGGTGCGAGTTTGAACTTCGGAAGTCGGGTTTGGTTTTCCCTCACCGTTCCAGCTTCAGCAAGACGCCCTCTCCGGGCGCGAGCCACGCAAATTCTTTTTCATAATCCTCCGCCTTGCCGGTGAACGGGGAAATAATCCTCAACCGCCGCGGCTCGGAACGGAACTGCGGCTGGTAACGGCGGGCGCGGGTCAAATCCTTGTTCACAATCAGCACGTAGTCTGTGCCATCGCGGTGCGTGAAGTCTCCGACCACGAAGTTCCCTTCCGGCATCGCCGTCACGATGCTGGTGTCGTTCGTGCCGTGGCAGCCTTCCGGAATTTTGCCGAGGTGATACACGTCGGTGTTGGTGAGTTGCAAAATTGTCGGCGCGAGTTGCTGCACTTGGAGGTTGATGTTTTGCAGCAGATACCACGTCGGTGATTCGTTGCCGAACTGGTCCACGGGTGACATGTGGTAATTCGCGCCGGTGGCGAAATAGGTGAACCAGCACAGGCCGCGTCCGCCGTAGGCGAGCGTGGTGTAGGCGAGCAGGCGGAAGTCGGCGGCGCTCGGCTCGCGATACCGGAAGTGCGCGGAGGCGAGGACGGTGTTCCAAAATTCCGCGCTGTGCCGGCGGGCGAGCGAGCGGATTTGTTCGAGGTTGCTCCAATACGCGCCGTCCACATCGCCGTCGTCCAACAGCGAGTAGTTGTCGTAGCTGACAATCGGCGGGCGGCAGACGGCGGCAAATTGTTCGAGATACTCACCGTAGTTGGTCGTGCCGAGCCGCGCGGCACCGGCGTAGTTCGGGTAGAGGTTGATGTAGGGGAATTTTCCGGGCGCAAGTTCGCGCACGAGCGAGGCGACCGTGGCGAGGCCGGGCAACATGGCGAGATCCGGCTCATCGCGGAGGAAGTAGCCGAAGGTGGCGGGGTGACGCCCGACTTGCTTGACGAGGCTGGCGATTTTCGTGCGAGAGCGGGTGGCGTCCACCTTCGCCCAGTCGTAATCCGCGACGCGTGGGTCGCGGACGATGGCCTTGAGGCCAGCGGCAGCGCAAGCATCGAGCGCGTCGGGCGCAGCGAAGCCCGCGAGGGTGAAGCCGCAGTCGCGCATCCGTTGCAACGCGGCGGCGTTCGTGGGCGCGGTGTTGTAGGGCATGATGGGAAAGAACGCGGCGGCGGGCGCGGCAGGAAGTCGTGTCAGACAACAACTCAACACCAGCGAAAAAAGGAGTGGCTTCACGGCGGGAGAATAATGAAATCGCGCGGCGTTTCAAGGCGCACGGCGGGGACGAATTGCAATCCGCAGATTACGCTGATTAGCGCAGATGAGGTGTGGAGTGCGGCGACATGTCGCCGCTTTCCGACTGGGAGACATGTCTCCCAGTTACAAAGCGCAGGCATGCCCGCGCACTCCAAAGTGAAAGACATCCGGTGGGAGCGAGCCGGAGTTTTTTTACCAGCTACCGTCGGCGAGGATGGCGACGATGTTCTTGGCGAGGTCGGCGGTAATCAGCGGCAAGGCCTGTCGCTCGGAGCTGGTCTGGTCGTTGCCGACGCGGACGCTGGTGTAGCCTTTGACGATGCGTTCAGAAACGATGACGGCGCCGGTGGCGCGGGAGCGGGCGGTGACTTGGGCGGTGAGCGTGAGGCGATAGTCGCGCACGGTGAAGGTGTCGTCGGGCCGCAGTGTGGTTTCGTTGCGCTGATAGCCGACGATGACGCCGGTGAGGATAATGTCGCTGTTGCCACGGGTGGCGAGCTTGTAGGTGCCGTCTTGCTGGAGGCGCTTGCGGATTTCGGTGGTGAGCGCGTCGGTGAGGTGCGGTTCGAGGGTCTGGTTGACGAAGGGTGTGACTTGCACGGATTTCTCGCCGGCAGCGTCGCCATTGGTGGGGCCGAGCATGTAGCCGGCGCAACCGGTGAGGAGCAGGGCGAGCAGTGTTGTGGCAAGGAGTGCGGGGTGACGCATAGCTTTATTTCGTAGCTTCGCTACCGGCGGCGGGAGCGTTCTTGGGCTTGGGGGCGGAGGGCAACCATTTCATGTGCAGGACGTCTTTCCACCAATGGGACTCGGTTTTCTGGACGGCTTCGGTGGGTTCGGTTTCCTTGGCGGCAACTTCGGGCGCAGTTGATGCGGGTGTGGGTGTGGGAATGGGCGGGGCTTCTGCGGATGGAGTTGTGCCGGCAATGGCGACGGGCGCGGGCGCGGGCGCAACGGGTGTTGGCGCGGTAGCGGTGGGTGCACTGGGGGCGGTGGGCGCGGGGGTTTCGGTTGTGATCGCCGGAGTTGGGGCGGGAGTTGTCGCGACGACGGCGGCGGCGGCGGGTTCGACGCCGAGTTTGTGTTTCAAGGTTTCGATGCGTTGACGCGCGGTCTGGGCGTAGGGAGAGCTGGCGTCGTGGACGAGGACTTCGTTGTAGTAGATGAGGGCGGCGGGGAGCTTCTGTTTCTTCTCGTAGTATTCGGCGATGTTGAAGCTGCCGTGGGCGGCTTGGGTCTTGAGGTCGGCGATGGTCTTGCGGGCTTCTGGCACGCGTGAGTCGTCCGGGTAAAGCGTGATGAAGTCGGTGAGGGCGGCGATGGATTGGGCGGCGACGCCTTGGTCGTATTCGGCGGACTTGCTTTGCTTGCGGTAGGCGAGGCCGGTTTTGAAGAGGGCGTCGGCGGCAATTTTGGGGCGGTCGTTGTAGCGGTCGGCGGCGGCTTCGTAGGCTTTGATGGCTTGCTTGGGCTCGTCCTGTTTCTCGCGGGCTTCGCCGAGTTTCAACTGCGCCTGCGCGGCGACATCGCTGTAAGGGCCGTTCTTGACGATGGTCTCAAACATGCCGGAGGTCTTGTCCATGGAGGGAAAGAAGGGGACGTAGTTCCAGAGTTTGAAGCGCTGGCCGCCGAGGTAGCGACCGGCGATGTCGTATTGGCGGCTGAGAATTTCCTGATAATTTTCCGCCTTGGGGTTGTGTTCGATGATGCGCTGGTAGGCGTTGAAGGCTTTTTCGTCATTGCCCTTGGCTTCGTAGCAGCGGCCGATGAGGTATTGGGCTTTGGGCGCGTAGTCGGAGAGCGGCCATTGTTTTTCCACGCGACGGGAGGCCTTGAGAGCGAGGTCGAAATCTTTCTTGTCGTAGGCGGCCTGGGCGACATCCATCTGGTCTTTGGCGCGGGGACGCTGCCAGCCTCCGGAGTCGGTGCCGGGGGTGTCGTAGGTCCAACCTTCACCGGGGATATAGATGAGCGGCGCGGGCGAACGGAAGGCGAACGCCAGAAGGATAAAGCTGCAAAGTGTCAAAAGCCGGGCCGACTGTTTCATTGCGAAACCGTAACGACGCGCGGGAATCAAGGCAAGCAAAAGTCCGGTTCAGGACGCAGTCGTAGCCAGCGCCTGCCGCAACAACTCAGCCTCGCGCGGGGCGTAGGCCAGTTTCAACGCCGCCGCCTGCCCCGCCGCGCTCATCTTCCGCCACGATTTTTGCAGGGCGTTGATGACCTTATCCGCCTCGGTCTTGGCGGCGAGGTCGGCAAACTGAAATTCCAGAAACACGAGGCACAGCGCGTCCTCGAGCACGCGGCTATCCGGGTCGGTGGGAAAATTCTTTTTCAGGTTCAACGCCTGCACGCGAGCGATGTCTTCCTCCGGGTAGCCGACCTCGCGCAAAATCTCGCCAGCTTTCTGCGCGTGAAATTTTTTTAACTCGGCGCGCCATTGCAGGTAGCCGGGGCGCGTCATCGGGTAATCGGCGCGCGGACTTTGCCAGCGGCACAGATGCTGGCAACGCGCAGCGAGGCGCAGTGGCTCGGACGCGGCGGGCGCGAGTTTCAGCACCCAGTCGGTGAGCCGCCGGGCGTAGAGCAGCTCGCACGGATGGGTGACGCCATCGGCGAGTTCGCTGTTCGGGTCGCGGGAATTTTCCTCGTCGAAGCGGCGGATGGCCGCCTCGAATCGCGGCGGGAGAGAGGTCGGGGCTTCAGCCCGAATTCCAAAGCTGGGGAGCGCGCCCGCCTCGGGCGTGGCTGGTCGCGCCCTCGCGGCCAGCATCTTGCGGGGGCGTGCTGGCTGCGAACCTTTGGATGACTTCGGTGCGTCCGAGTTTTCCGCGAGGGCGCGGAAAACTGCGCCCGGGGCGGGCGCGCTCCCATTTCCATTTCGGAGTTCGGGTTCAGTGTTCATGCGATTTTTTGGATGATGCCGTCGTGGCTCATCGCGGCGACCAGATTGAAAACATCGCGGCGCAGGCAGAACGCCACGTCGTCGCGCAACTCCGCCATGCCGAGGAGCCGTTGCGCGTTCGCGAAGAGTTGCATCGCGCCGGCGAGATCGCCGCCGTGCTGCCGCCAAAGTTCCACCGCGCGCTCCGCCGACGGCGAACCCGCGCCGTCCGCCGCAAACTCCGCCGCCAGCGCACCGGCACACAGCGTGTCCTCAAAAGCCTCGTCCTCGCCCGTGCCACTGCACACGAGCAGAAGATGTTCAGGGTCGAGCCGCCGCAAAAATCCCGCCGTCGCCGACAGATTCAAGAACGAGCAGGCCAAAACCACCTTCGCGCCCATGCACGAACGCAGCGCACGCGTCCCGTTCGTCGTCGTTGTCACGATGGTTTTCCCGAGCACGACTTCGCGCGTGAACTCGCGCGGGGAATTGCCCAAATCGAAATCTCCGCCGCTGGCATGTGCGCCGCAGATGCGCACTCCGCCGCGCTCGCCCGCCAGCAGAATCCCCTGCTGCCGCCTCCGCCAAACCAGCGCCTCGGCAATCTCCGAGACCGGCACAACGCCCGCCGCGCCGTTCGCCAGTGCCGTCGCGATGGTGCTCGTTGCGCGCAGGACATCGAACACCACGCACGCCGTCTTCCGCAAGTCGCGCGTGTGCAGCGCGCGGAATTCTGCGGGCGTGAGAATGGCTTCAAGCGAATTCATTTCCGTTCCAAACCTATCCCGATTTCGTCCGCATGTAATGGAAAAGATACTGCTGCGCGTAGCCGGCGTGCGGGC
>JANMJO010000033.1:0-4440 GCA_031371425.1 Verrucomicrobiales bacterium
CGGACGCGGTAGCCACAAGCATCGGAGGGTCGAGGAATGCTCGGCGCTCCATCAGCGTGACCACGACACGCAGCGGAGCTGCCCCCAAGTTGGAGTTCACGCTTTAGCGTGTCGGGGCGGATTGTTGGAGTTCAAGCTTTAGCTTGTGCCCGTCACTCTGGACACCGCCCCGACACGCTAAAGCGTGAACTCCAACTTGGGGCAGCTCCGCTGCGTGTCGTGGTCGTGCTGGTGGAGCGCCGCGCATTCCTTGACCCGGCTTTGCGACGGGCTATCCTGTCCGACCATGCCAACGGGCAAAGAACCAAACGCTGACTCCGCCAATGCGACGCCTCCCGCCGCGCCGGGCGTCGAGCAGTTGCGCGCCGCTGCTGCGATGCTGGAGCAGGTCGTGGAGAATCGCGCGTTGCTGGCGCAGTTGACGGAGGAGGAACGCTCGCGGCTTACGCAAGCGGCGGGAGCGATTTTTTGTCCCGATGTCAGCAAGCGTCGCCAGCTCGTGCGCGCCAAGCAGCGCCAGCATAAGGCCGATAAAATCCAGCGCGACCAGCGCGTGCTCAACGAGACCGGCATCCGCACGCTGCGCCGCAAGCCCGTCTTCATCACGCCGAATCTGCCGCCGCCGCCGGACCTCGAGCCGCAGGAAGTCGCGAACGATCCCGAGTTCCGCGAGGTGGTCGAGCCGCAGAACTGCTACATCTGCAAGAAGGATTATTCGACGATCCACCATTTCTACGACCAGCTTTGCCCGGCGTGCGCGGAGCTGAATTTCCGCAAGCGCACCGAGTCTGCGGATTTGCGCGGGCGCGTGGCGTTGCTCACGGGCGGGCGCGTGAAGATCGGTTATCAGGCAGGCATCAAGCTGCTCCGCGCCGGCGCGCACCTCGTCGTGACGACGCGTTTCCCGCGCGACTCCGCGATGCGTTACGCCGCCGAGCCGGATTTCAAGGAGTGGGGTCACCGGCTGGAAATTTTCGGTTTGGATTTGCGGCACACGCCGAGCGTGGAGGCGTTCTGCCGCCACATGCTTGCGAAGTATTCGCGGCTGGATTTCATCATCAACAACGCCTGCCAGACGGTGCGTCGCCCGCCGGATTTTTACGCGCACATGATGGCGGACGAGATGGCGGCGCTGAATTCGCTGCCGGAGCAAGCGCGCAAACTACTCGGCGCTTATGAAGGACTGCGCGGCTACCACATGCTACCGGAAGGTGATGGAAAAATTGCGTTTGGAGTTCCGCCTTCAGGCGGTTCGGTTGCCGCGCCGCCTAAAGGCGGAACTCCAAACCTGCCGCTCGCCGGCCTCACGCACGCTGCGGAACTCTCGCAGGTGCCGCTGTTGCCGGATGAACTTGCCGCGCAGCAGGCGCTGTTTCCCGTGGGCAAGCTGGATCAGGATTTGCAGCAGGTGGATTTGCGCGAGCACAATTCGTGGCGGATGCAAATGGCGGAAGTGCCTTCCGTGGAACTCCTCGAAGTGCAGCTCGTCAACGCCATCGCGCCGTTCCTCCTCAACGCGCGCCTCAAGCCGCTCATGCTCCGCACGCCGGAGCGCGACAAGCACATCGTCAACGTCTCGGCAGTCGAAGGGCAATTTTACCGGAAGTTCAAGACCACGCGCCACCCGCATACGAACATGGCCAAAGCCGCGCTCAACATGATGACCCGCACCGCCGCCGCCGATTATCACGCCGACGGCATCCACATGAACGCCGTGGACACGGGCTGGGTGACGGATGAAGACCCGGTGCAGATTGCTGCACGCAAGGTGCAGGAGCACCGCTTCCATCCGCCGCTGGACATCGTGGATGGCGCGGCGCGCATCGTGGACCCGATCATCGCGGGCATCAACACCGGCACGCACCTCTGGGGAAAATTCCTCAAGGACTACGCGCCGACGGATTGGTGAAGTGGAGCGCGCGGGACGCGGTCAAAGCCGGTTCAGCGGGAAATGGCGGTCAATGAATTTATAATCGCGGTCGTGCTCCAGAAAATGAACGCCGTGCTGGATGACCGTGGCGGCGATCAGGCAGTCAATGGAATTGCGGATGGTGATGCCGTCGCGCCGCAGTTCGCGATAAATAGTCGCGCCCAGCTCGTAGGTGGATTGGTCATCATCGAGGTAGGCTAGATTTTGAAAATGACCTTTGATTGCGACAAGTTCTTTCTCCAGCCGGACGCCCTGCAACACTTCCAACCAAACGCATCCGCACACGCAAATTTGATTGCCATCACGGATTGCCTGCTTCAAGCGGTCAGTCTGGACGTTTTGCCGGGCGGCAAAGAAATCAATCCAGACCGTTGAGTCAACCAGCAGCCTCATGCGAAGCGGCTGCGCCGCATTTTATTGAGGTCGCCCGTCCATTTAATTTTACCTTCAAGCGCGAGCATGCCCATTTGTTTTTCTCGGCGCACGAGTTCTTGCAAGGCGTGATGCACCAAGGCGCGGCGGGTCTTCAAGCCGGTGGACTTCAAACCTTGCCGCACCAAGTCTTCATCCATGACGATGTTCGTTCGTTTCATTTGATACACACCATACGACTGGAAAGGGTGTATTCAAGTCCAATTTGTTCCGCGCCTGCCGCAAGGGTGCGAACTGCGAGCACGTCTGGGAAAAATTCCTCAAAGACTACGCGCCGACGGATTGGTGAGCGCCGGTCACGGCCTTGCCGCCGCGTCGCGCAGCCGGCGGTTCACGATCTCCAGATATTTCATGGCAACGGGATTGTTCACGTGATCCAGCCGGATGGAGCGCTCGAAATATTCCCGCGCCGCTGCGTAGTTGCCGACCTGCACCTCATGCCAGCCGACGTATGCCACGATGAAATAGTTATTCGGGTCGAGCGCCTCCGCATGCGCGAAGTCCGCCGCCGCAGCGTCGTGCTGCTCCAGCCAGTCGCGGCACATGCCGCGCCGCAGCCAATTGTTCGCGTCGTGGGGATTCAGCTTCATGCCGCGCTCATACCACGCGATGGCCTGCTGCGCCTGCGCCGCGTAGTTGCGGTTGCCGTCCATGCTCTGCACGCGCAGCACCTCGCCCAGCGCGTAGGTCGTGGCAAAGTTTTTTGGCTCGACCGCGTAAGCCGACTGCCACGCCGCCGTCTGCGCGGGTGAAAAATCCGCCGCCCGCGACGCGCGTTGCAGCAGGACGTGTTCGCGCCCGCGACGCCAGCCTTGAGCGCCGAGGAAAATTATTGCCGCCAGCAGCGCAACTGTGACCGCGCAGTTCAGCCAGAACGCCGTGGCTGAACCCGACCCGGACTCAACGCAGAGACGCGGAGAACGCGGAGGGACGGAAAGTTTGGCGGACGAATCAGCGTTCCCGTTTTGCCTGGCTTCATCGGTTTCCGCTCCGCGTAACTCCGCGTCCTCTGCGCCTCTGCGTTTGTCCGGATTCCGTTTTTCAACCGCTGTGGCGAACCGCTGGTGTCCCGCGAGCAGCGCCATGAGGCTGACGGCGAGGATGGCATTGGCGGGGATGTGCATGTTGAAGTCCACCGCCGAGTGCAGCAGCAGCGCGAACAGCCCCGCCGCCGCGCCGAGGACGAGGGCGGATTTGTTGCTGCGGTTGCCGCCGCGTCCGCTATCCGGCCGCACAGCGCGCCACGTTTTCCACGCGCCGATGCCGAGCCACGCGACCGCCGCCGCGATGACTGCTGCGCCCGCCGCGCCCCAGTCGGCGAGCGTTTCGAGGTAGTCGTTGTGGGCGTGATTTGGGCGCATCTGGATGTTCTGCGGGCGGTGGGCGCGGAAGCGCTCATCGAAATGCGCCGGGCCGCCGCCGAACCAGAAGTTATCGCGCCAGATCCGCACGGCGGGTTGCCACAGTTCGAAGCGCAAGTTGTCCACGGTGCTGGTCTGCGGGTTTTTGGAAAATATTTTCTGCGCGCGCAACTGCAGCGTGGGGGATTGCGTGTAAACAATCCCCGCCACCGCCGCCACCGCCAGCGCGCCGAGCAACGCAGATCGGCGGAGATGCCGTCGCGACAGGAACACCGCGAAGAGTAGCATCAGCGCGCCGCCCGCCGCGAGCCAGCCGCCCCGGGACATCGTGATCGCCAACGCCGCCGCCATCACGAGTGCGGCGTAGCCGAGGAGGATTTTTACCGGCGGTTTCACGCGGCTTTCGATGGCGAAGGCGAGCGCGAGCGGTAGCAGCATTTCCAAAAAGCCCGCGAGGTGGTTCGGGCAAATGTAGGTGCCGCAGCCGCGATGTTTGTAGGGCGTGACGAATGCCCACACGCGGTCTGAGCCGCTGAGGAATTGGTAGAGCGCGTAGAACGAGACCGCCGTCGCCAGCACGACCAGCGTGAAGACGACGAGCCGCGCCGACTCGGGGCGGACGTTGTTCAGCACGATGAAGAACAGCAGCGCATAGACGAGCACGCGGGAGAATTCGAGGCGCGCGATGTATTCGATGTCAGCCGTGATCCAGCGCGC
>JANMJO010000059.1:0-1876 GCA_031371425.1 Verrucomicrobiales bacterium
TCGCTCGAATCCACCACCTACCCCGGCACGACCGACGAGGATTTGCGCGCCGTGCTCGAGGCCGGTTCTGGACTCAAGGCGGGAATTGATTTCCACCTCGCCTTCTCCCCGGAACGCGAAGACCCCGGCAACCCCGATAGCAAAGTTGCGCAAATTCCCAAGGTCGTCGGCGGCCTCACGCCCGCGTGCCTCGAAAAGGCGACGGCGCTCTACAGCATCGCCATCAAGACCCTCGTCCCCGTCTCCTCCTGCCGCGTGGCCGAGGCGACGAAGCTCCTCGAAAACATTTTTCGCAGCGTCAACATCGCCCTCGTCAACGAGCTCAAGGTTGTTTACGCCGCCATGGACATTGACATCTGGGAGGTCATCAACGCCGCCAAGTCCAAGCCATTCGGTTTCATGCCGTTTTATCCCGGACCGGGTCTCGGCGGCCACTGCATCCCGATTGACCCGTTTTATCTGACGTGGAAGGCGCGCGAATACGGCCAGAACACCCGCTTCATTGAACTCGCCGGCGAGATCAACACCGCCATGCCGCACTACGTCATCAGCCGCGTGGCCGAGGCGCTCAATTCAAAAAAGAAATCCGTCAACGGCAGTCGCATCCTCATCCTCGGCCTCGCCTACAAAGCCAACGTGGACGACGACCGCGAATCTCCGAGCTACCACCTCATGGAATTCCTCAAGCAACAGGGCGCGGAAGTCGCGTATTACGACCCCCACGTCCCCGTCATCCGCCCCACGCGCGAACATCCGCAATGGACCGGCTTCAAGTCCATCATTTGGAATCGCGAAACCATCTCCGGCTTCGACGCCGTGCTGATTTCCACCGCGCACAAAGCCGTCAACTACCAGCAGCTCGCCGACTGGTCGCCGCTCATCGTGGACACCCGCAACGCCATGGTGAACTGCCAAGCCGAAGCCGGCAAAGTCTGGAAAGCGTGATGAAATTTACGATTTGCGATTGACGATTGACGAGTCATTGCCGGCTCGCGCGTAAATCGTAAATCGAATATCGCAAATCCAAAATGACCGCCTACACCAAACTCCAGACCGAACTCCGCGCCGCGCCGCGCACCTGGCTCATCACCGGCGTCGCTGGCTTCATCGGCTCGAACCTGCTTGAGACGCTGCTCAAGCTCGACCAGCGCGTCACCGGCCTCGATAACTTCGCCACCGGCAAGCGCCACAACCTCGCCGCCGTGGAAAAACTCGTCACCCCCGCGCAATGGGACGCGTTCACCTTCGTGGAAGGCGACATCACCGCGCCCGCCGCCTGCGCCCGCGCCTGCGCCGGGGTGGATTTTGTTTTGCACCAAGCCGCGCTCGGCTCCGTGCCGCGCTCCATCGAGGAGCCCATTGCCAGCCACGCCGCCAATGTCACCGGCTTCATCAACATGCTCGACGCCGCTCGCGCTGCGAAGGTGCGGCGCTTCGTCTATGCCTCCAGCAGCGCCATCTACGGCGATCATCCCGACCTGCCCAAGTTCGAGGAAAAAATCGGCCAACCACTCTCGCCCTACGCCGCCACGAAGCTGATGAACGAGATTTACGCCGGCGTTTTCGCCCGCAGCTACGGCCAGCAGACCGTCGGCCTGCGCTACTTCAACGTCTTCGGCCCGCGCCAAGACCCGGACGGCGCGTATGCCGCCGTGATTCCCAAATGGGTTGCCGCCGTGCTGCGCCGCGAACCGGTGCTCGTCAACGGCGACGGCGAGACCAGCCGCGACTTCTGCTACATCAACAACGTGGTTCAAGCCAACCTGCTCGCGGCCACCACCACGAACCCTGACGCCATCAACCAGGCCTACAATGTTGCCGTCGGTGCGCGCACCACGCTGAACGAGCTTTACGATGCCATCCTCACCGGCCTGCG
>JANMJO010000127.1:0-3045 GCA_031371425.1 Verrucomicrobiales bacterium
GGTGCGGAGGGCTTCGGCGAGGGCGGCGAGGTGGCGTTTCAGGGTGAAGCGTTGGAGGAAGTTTTCGCGCAATTCCCTTCCCGTGTCTGCCGTGGCGCGGTCGATCAACGCCTTGGCGATGGCCTCGGGCGACCGTGGCGGGACAAGGCCGGGGTAGTCGCGCGGCAGCATTTCGGGGAGCGAGCGCCAGCGGGTCGTGACGATGGGCAGGCCGAAGGCCATGGCTTCGATGAGGTTCACGGGCTGGTTTTCGTTCGGATAAAATGTCGGGAAGCAAAACACATCGGCTTCGCGCAGCAGCGCGGACTTTTTCTCGCCATCTACAAAGCCGAGATGGCGGACGATTTTGGAATTGTCATCTTGCGCCAGCAGCCGGTCGAACTCCGCGCGGTCGGCGTCAGTGACGAAGTTTCCGGCGATGGTCAGGCGGAGCGACATTGGCGATGACTGCGCCGCGAGCGTGCGGTTGGCGAGCAGCACGCCGTTGATGGCGTCGAACAAACCTTTCTCGCGCGAACACAACGCAAGAAACAACACGTTTACGACGTTGCCGGAGGATGGTTTCACGCGGGTGAAATCAGGGCAGGGGTCGGGGATGCCGTTGTGGATGATGGTGATCTTGCGGGCGGAGAAGCGTTCGGCGTCGGCACGGTTGTATTCGGAGAGCGCAATGCTCAAATCCGCGCCGCGCAAGGCGAGTCCGGTGGGGCCGCGCAGGTGTTTTTGTGCGGGGCGCGCGAGCCATTCGGCGAGTCCTGCGGCGTGCCAGTGGAAGATGATGCGCCGGAAGAACGGACGGCACAGCAGCAGGACCAGCCAGTCGCGATAGACGGCGGAGCGTTTGCCGGGCGCGGGGATGTAGTAGAAGTTTTTCACACCGTGCCGGAAGCGCAGCCATACGGCTTGGGCGCAGAATTTCAGCAGCCGGAAGATTTTTCCGGGCTGGAATCCGCCGATGTCTTCCACCCGGTCGGAGAAGCGGGCGTTGACGTGGTGGCACTCGATGCCGTACGCGGGGTCGTTGGCGAAGCCTTCCAACAGCAGCCGCACCATTTGGCTTTGGCCGTGGTGCGGCGGCGGGGTGTGTGCGAATACGAGGAGTTTCACGGCGGTTGTCTGACGACGCGGGACAGTGAAAGGGCGCTGCCGCGGGTCGTCAAGAAACATTGTGGCGCATGTTTGCTTCACCGCGCTTCGGGGCGGATGTTATCTAACAGCGTGTCCGCGTTGCCGAAAATTTTCATCGTCACGCCGAGCTTCAACAGCATCCGCACCATCTGCGAAACCATCAAGAGCATGCGTTCGCAGTCTTACCCGAACATCGAGCGCATCGTGATGGACGTGCGGTTCGCGGGACGGCACGGTGGAGCTGCTCAAGGAATATCCTGAACGCGGACGATTGTTTCCGGCTCGGCACATTGCAGGCGGTGGGCGCGGGCTGGCTTGTCGTGCGCTGGCGCGGCAGAAGCGGCGGTGTCAAAACTCATTTATCGCGGACGGCTGGATTTGCTGCCGGGGAATCTGGCGTTACGCCTGCGGCGGCAGATGAAATCACAGACCCAGTTCCATCGAATGCCGACACGAGCAGGCTCAGCCCGAAGGATTGAAGCGTTTTACCCGAAGAAACCGCTTGCTTCAGGCACTGTGCCTACCTATATTGCGCGCTCTTTTAGAAAGAAAATTGAATTTATGAGACGTCCCAAAGGTATCAAGACCAAAAAAGCCGTGGCCAAACGGTTCAAAATCACCGGCACTGGCAAAGTCATGCGCGCCCGCGCTGGCCGCCGCCACTTGCTCGCTGGCAAAAGCCCCCGCCGCCGCCGCCGCCTCGGCACGTCTGCCGTCACCGATTCCACCGATGTGTATCGCATCAAGCAGAACCTGCCGTGGAGCCACTGATTTTTCTCATCAACTTTCACTCTTAACTATTACCAGCCATGCGAGTAACAAACGCCCCAGCCTCCCGTGAACGCCGCAAACGCACAGTCCGAGCCGCCAAAGGCTTCCGGATGCGCCGCTCCAAACTCTACCGCTACGCCGCCGACGCGCTCGACCACGGCCGCCAATACGCCTATCGCGACCGCAAGACCAAGAAGCGCAACTACCGCGCCCTCTGGCAGGTTCGCATCAACGCCGCCGTCCGCGAAACCGGCCTGACCTACAGCCGCTTCATGGAAGGCCTCAAGGCCGCGAAAGTCGCGCTCGACCGCAAGGTGCTCTCCGACCTCGCCGCCACCGACACCGCCGCGTTCACGGAACTCGTGAACCTCGCCAAGAAGGCGCTGAAAGCCAAGCCCGCCGCCACCTTGGCCAAGGCGTAAAAGTTTTCAGCAACACTCTCAACGGGCGACCAGCAATGGCCGCCCGTTTTTCTTTTGTGACCAGATCAACCCGATGAGCAACGTGGATGAACATCAAGCAACCGTTCCGTTGAAAATTATCCTGTGAATCTTGTGAATCCTGTCTAATCATTCCCCACCTTTATGCCGCTCCTTGACGACATTGAACCATTGAAACAGACCGCGCTCGCCGAACTCAAAGCCGCGCCCGACCTCGCCGCGCTCGAACAGACCAAAGGCGCGTGGATCGGGCCGAACGGCAAGTTCACCGCGCTGATGAAACAGCTCGGCACACTCTCGAAAGAGGAAAAACCCGCCGCCGGCAAACTCATCAACGCCGCCAAGGTCGAACTCGAAGCCGCGCTCGCCGCCCGCCGTGAAGAGTTGGAGCTGAAAGCCGCGCTGCCGAAAGAGCCGACCGATTTCACGCTGCCCGGACGCCGCCGCGCACTCGGCAAATTGCATCCGCTCACCCAAGTCACCGACGACATCGTCCGCGCGTTCCGCAAGATCGGGTTCGCCGTCGCGGATGGCCCGGAGATCGAGGACGAGTATCATTGCTTCGACGCGCTGAACACGCCCGCCGATCATCCCGCACGCGATTCGCAGGATACGTTTTATCTCGCAGGCAAAGTAGGGCAGGCGTCTCGCCTGCCCAGCGAGCGCGATAGCGCGAGCATTGCGTCGGCTTCGCCGCCGCGGGCAG
>JANMJO010000143.1:0-6286 GCA_031371425.1 Verrucomicrobiales bacterium
CAGGTCAACCGTGGACTGTCCACGGATGCGGTTTTGAACTGCTTGCGAGCAGAGTTGCCCCACCAATACGAAGTCGCCGAGGTTGTCGGCAAATGGGTTTGGCTCGACGTGTCCCCGGCCAGAAAGCCGCTGCTGGCGAAGATGCTTTGGGCTTTGGGCTTCCACTGGAATCAGCGGCGCGGCGTCTGGCAGCATCCTTGCGGCAGCTTTGACCCGCTCGGCAGTCATCCCACCGACCCCCGCGCAAAGTATCGCTCCTATTATCCCGCCGACCTACAACCCGCTTGAAAACCACCATGAACGCGAACGAATCAAGACTGGCACTGTCAGTGAAAGTGTCAGTGAAGGCGGCCCCGGGTTGGGTAAAATTCTGCCGGGTTCACCCGAATAGCCTTTAGTTTTACCAGCAATTTACTACTTTCCCTTTATCTGAAGACCATGCAACAGACCGTGTCCATCCGTGGTTAAATTCTGGAGACTAAAGCCATGCTCAAAGACCCGTCTAAAAAATATCGCCCGTTCCCGCCGGTCGCCCTGCCCGACCGCCAGTGGCCCAACCGCGTCCTCACCGCCGCACCGCGCCGGTGCAGCGTGGACCTCCGCGATGGCAACCAAGCTCTCGCCGTGCCGATGAACGTCTCGCAGAAGCTCGAACTCTTCAGCGCGCTCGTGAAGATCGGCTTCAAGGAGATCGAAGTCGGCTTCCCGTCGGCGTCGAACACGGAGTTCACGTTCAACCGCCGGCTCATCGAGGAGAAACGCGCGCCGGACGACGTGTGGTTGCAGGTGCTCGTGCAGGCACGCGAGGATTTGATCGAGCGCACCGTCGAGTCGCTCATCGGCGCGAAGCGCGTCATCATCCATATGTATAACTCGACTTCGCCCGCGCAACGCCGCGTCGTGTTCGGCAAGTCCAAGGACGAGATCAAGGCCATCGCCGTGCAGGGCGCGAAGTGGATCAAGGATCGTTTGCCCCGGCTTAAAGGCACGGAAGTCATGCTCCAATATTCGCCGGAAAGTTTCAGCATGACGGAAGTGGAATACGCCAAAGAAATCTCCGAAGCCGTCATGGACGTTTGGCAACCCACGCCGGAACGCCCGATGATCTTGAACCTGCCAGACACCGTCGAGGTCGCGATGCCGAACGTCTATGCCGACCAGATCGAATGGATGTGCCGCAACCTCAAGAACCGCGACTCGCTCGTCATCAGCCTCCACACGCATAACGACCGCAGCACCGGCGTCGCGGCGACGGAACTGGGCTTGCTCGCTGGCGCAGACCGAGTCGAGGGCACGCTCTTCGGCAATGGCGAACGCACGGGCAATCTCGACCTCGTGACCGTCGCGTTGAATCTCTACATGCACGGCATTAATCCGAAGTTGGATTTCTCCGACCTCAACGCCATCCGCGAAGTCTATGAGCGTTGCACCGGCATGACCGTGCCGGCGCGTCAGCCGTATGGTGGCGAGTTGGTGTTCACCGCGTTCAGCGGCTCGCACCAGGACGCCATCAAGAAAGGCTTGGCCGAGCGGGAAAAAGTTGGAGTTCAAGCTTCAGCTTGTTCCTCGCCCGACACGCTAAAGCGTGAACTCCAACAATATTGGGACGTGCCGTATCTTACGATTGACCCCGCCGACATTGGCCGCGAATACCACGAAGTCATCCGCGTCAACTCCCAGTCCGGCAAAGGCGGCGTGGCGTATCTGCTTGAAACCGAGTTCGGCATCGCCTTGCCCAAGGACATGCAGCGCGAGTTCGGCCCCATCGCCAACGACGCCGTGGACAAGCTCGGCCGCGAAGTCAGCGGTGCGGAACTCAAGGCGATGTTCTGGAAGGAATACATTGAGCGCACGCAACCGTGGCAGTTGTCCGGCTTCGAGACGGAGAGCAAAAACGGCGTCGTGAAATGTCGCGCAAAAATGTTGCAGGCCAGCAAGCCCGTGGAATTCAGCGGCGAAGGCAACGGCCCGCTTGCCGCGCTCGTCCACGGCTTCAGCACGGCGGGCGTGCCGCGTTTTGAAATCACCAACTACAGCGAGCACGCTCTGGGCAGCGGCGAGGAAGCCAGCGCCATCTCCTACATCCAGATCAAGACCGCCGATGGCAAATCCCGCTGGGGCGCGGGCGTGGACACGAACATCGAGCTGGCTTCCGTGCGCGCCGTGTTGAGCGCGCTCAACCGTTCCTGACCTCCGGGCGAAAGCCCGCGATGTGGTCAATCGCCTCGACAATCGCCGGCAGCAGCGGCGGCAAACATTCCGCGATGGACTTTGGGTTGCCCGGCAGATTCACGATCAATGTTTTTCCGCGCACGCCCGCAGTCGCCCGCGATAGGATCGCCGTCCGCACCGTGCGGAACGACAACGCCCGCATCGCCTCACCGAAACCGGGCAATTCCTTTTCAATGACCGCCCGCGTCGCCTCCGGAGTCACGTCGCGCGCCGAAGGCCCGGTGCCGCCAGTGGTGACGACCAACGCACAGCCACGCTCACACAAATCCTTCAAGGCCGCCTCGATCAGCGGCTGCTCGTCCGGCAGCAGCACGCGCTCGAATTCCACCGTCCCCGCAAACAGCCCGCCCAGCACGCGCTCGATCTCCGGCCCGCTGCGGTCTTCGTAGATGCCGCCGCTGGCGCGGTCGCTCAAGGTGATGCGGCCAATCTTCATTTTTTGATTTTGGAAATGAGGCGGACGTTCCCAATCACCATCGTCTTGTCCACCGCCTTGCACATGTCGTAAATCGTCAGCGCCGCCACGGTCACTGCGGTGAGCGCCTCCATCTCCACGCCGGTGCGGGCGGTCGTGCGCGCCTCGGCGTGGATGAAAACCTTGTCCGCTTTCAGGCTGAACGAGACTTCCACCGTGTCCAGCGGCAGCGAGTGGCAGAGTGGAATCAACTCGTCTGTGCGCTTCGCAGCCTGAATTGCCGCAACCTTGGCCACGGTGAAAACATCCCCCTTCGGCAGCGTCTTCGCCCGCAGTGCGCGGATTGTCGCGCGCTGGCAATGCACCTCGCCACCGGCGACAGCGATGCGCTGCTGCGGGACTTTCGCGCCGACATCCACCATGCGGGCGCGGCCTTCGGAATCGAGATGGGAAAATTTTTTCATGGCAGTTCGAGCAGCAATGCGTTGATGCGGTCTCCGGCTTTTGGTGCAACCGCGCCTCCCGCCAATTGCAGGAGCGCGTTCGCGCCGGTCAGCCCGGTCACATCGCCGGAGCTTTGCCAGCGCAGCGCGCGGACAACAAGTCCGCCGTTGTCCCACGCCACCCGCGCCGGCCAGAACGTCTCGCGCACATCCGCGCGGTAGGCGAAGTCCTCGGCCAGCAACACCTCGGCCAACGGCCACGCCGCCAGCGCTCCGGCAAACCGTTCCAGCGCCAGCCGCACCGCGACGTGCAGGGTGACGAAATGCGAAACTGGATTTCCCGGCAGGACAAACGCCGCCTGCTGTCCGCGCGTGGCGAAGATGAGCGGCTTGCCGGGACGCAGGTCAACCTTTTCAAAATGGATCTGGAATCCGAGTGTCGTGAGCAGCCGTTTCCCAAAATCGTAATCGCCCACGCTCGCGCCGCCGGAAATCAGCAGCAGGTCAAAGTCGTTTTCAACCGCGCGGGTCTTGGCGAGCAACAAGTCGAAGTCATCCGCCACGCGCTCTTGCCGCATGAGCGCGACGCCGTGTTGCTGGAGGAAAGCGGCCACGAGCGTGCTGTTAGAATCGCGGATCTGCCCCGGCGCGGGCGCGTGGGCAGGATCAATGAGCTCGTTGCCGGTGACGAAGTGCGCCACGCGGACGGGCGGCGAGACCTGCGGTTGCAGCGCGCCGAGGCTGGCCAGCAAGGCGAGTTCGCCCGCGCCCAGCCGCGAGCCAGAACGCAGGAGAACATCGCCACACCGCGCATCCTCGCCACGGCGGCGGATGTGCGTGGCGTGCCCGCGTGGCGATGGCTCGATGAAACCGTTCTCCAACCGCACCGTTTCCTGCATGAGCACTTGCGCTGCGCCTTCCGGAATCTGCGAGCCGGTGAAAAGGCGCGCGCATTCGCCTCGTTGAATCTTAAGCTTGGGGACGTCACCGGGCTGGATTTCGCCGACAACGCGGAAGCGGAGCGAGTCGTCGCCCGGCGCCACCGCGTAGCCGTCCATCGCCGAGCGGTCGAAGGCGGGCAGGTCTTCCGCAGCGCAAACGTCCGCGCGGAGGATGCACCCGGCGGCTTCGGCCAGCGGCGCGGCCAGCGGAGGCAGCGGGCTGGTGTGCGCCGCGATGAGCACGCGCGCTTCGGCCAGCGGGAGCAGCACGGGAGAATTTTTCGGGTTGGTGGGCATTCGCAGCGGTGAGTTAAATCGAGTGGGTGACGTTGGGCAATGTTGAATATGAATGTCAAAGCAATCGGCGGCGGAGGGTGTGACTGAAACTGCCGCGCAGCGGAAGCCAGCCCTGAGTTGGAGTTCAAGCTTTAGCTTGTTCCCGTCACTCTGGACATCGCCCCGACACGCTGAAGCGTGAACTCCAACAATGTCTGCTCGGCACTTCCAGTCACACCCGGCGGCGGACACATTCAGCGCGACAAAACCCCGCACCTCGTCTAAATTTTTGCCCTCATTTAAAACCTCGAACTGTTTCACCATATGATTATCGGCGTTCCAAAAGAAATCAAAGACCAGGAATATCGCGTCGCCCTCCTGCCCTCCGGCGCGTATCAGCTCATCAAGCGCGGCCACCAAGTCGTAGTCGAACGCGGCGCGGGAGTCGGCGCGGGCTACCCTGACGCCGAATACGAGCGAGCCGGAGTCAAACTTGTGGCCACGCACGCCGAGGTTTTCGCCGAGGCCGACCTCATCGTGAAGGTGAAGGAGCCGCTGCCCGCGGAATACCCCCTGCTCCGCTCCGGCCAGCTTCTGTTCACCTACCTCCACCTCGCTGCCGGCAAACCGCTCACCGAGGCGCTGATGAAATCCGGCGTCACGGGCATCGCCTACGAAACCATCGAGGTCAACCGGCGTCTGCCGTTGCTCGAGCCGATGAGCGAAATCGCCGGGCGCATGAGCGTGCTGGTCGGAGGCTACTTTCTGGCGAAACACCACGGTGGCAGCGGCGTCCTACTCGGCGGCGTTCCCGGAGTTTTGCCCGGCAAGGTGGTCGTGCTGGGCGGCGGTTCATCCGGCATCAACGCCGCGCGTATGGCGCAGGGTCTCGGCGCGGACGTGACGATTCTCGAAGTGGATCTGGAACGGATGCGCTTTCTCGACATCACGCTGCACACGGCGCACACGCTGTTTTCCAGCGAGGCACACCTGCACGAAATCCTGCCTGCCGTGGACCTCCTCATCGGCGCGGTGCTCGTGCCGGGAGCGAAAGCCCCGCGTTTGGTGAACCGCGAGATGCTCCGCCGTATGCGTCCCGGCAGCGTGTTCGTGGATATCGCCATTGACCAAGGCGGCTGCGCGGAGACCTCCCGCGTCACCACGCACCACAACCCGGTGTTTGTCGAGGAAGGGGTGACGCATTACTGCGTGGCCAACATGCCCGGCGCCTACGCGCGCACCGCCACGCAGGCGCTGGCGAACGTGACCTATCGCTACATCGAAATGCTCGCGGACCTCGGCCTCAACGAAGCCTGCCAGCGCCAGCCCGCGCTCATCGGCGGCATCAACGTCATGGGCGGCAAGGTCACTCACAAGGCCGTGGCCGAAGCGCACGGGATGGCGTGGGAACAGCCGAAGTTTTGATAAAGCTCCAAATTCCAAGCTCCAACATCCAGAGAAGCTTCAAGCATCAAGCTCCAATTCGGCCACTCGCGCACGAACGCGAGTTTGGTGATTGGAGCTTGAAGTTTCTCTGGAGCTTGGACGCTTGGTGCTTGGTGCTTAACTGACCTTCCCAAACGCTGCGTCCAAAACTTCCAGCAGAAAATCCGCATCCGCCTGCGTGATGCACATCGGCGGCGCAAAACGAATCGTCTGCCCGCGCAAGCCGCCCTTGCCGATGAGCAAGCCCATGTCTCGCGCGGACTCCAGCACGGCGGCGCATTCGGCGGTGGCGGGTTCTTTGGTCACGCGATTCTTGACCAACTCGATGCCGATCATCAGACCTTTGCAACGCACGTCGCCGATAATCTTGTGCTTCTCCTTCAGTTTTTCCAAACCAGCTTTGATGTGTGCGCCAAGCTTGAGCGAGTTGGTTTGCAGATTATCTTTCTCGATGACTTCGAGAACCGCCTTGCCCATCGCGCTGACCACGGGGTTGCCGCCGAACGTGTTGAAATGGATTTTGCCCGTGAGCG
>JANMJO010000159.1:0-15837 GCA_031371425.1 Verrucomicrobiales bacterium
CGCGAGCGGTGCGGTCGAATTTCCAGCGCGCACCAGGCTGGCGATCATCGCGCCTTCGCCGGGGCGATTCTGTTCGCTCCAGATTCCCCAGCGCTGGCCGATGCCTAGAATATATTTATTCAACTCATCCACCGCGCCGGCCAACACGCAGTCCGCGTTATTTGTCGCCAGTTGAGAAATGCCCTGCCACAGCGCGCTCTCGAATGAAATCTCGCCGCACGTCGGCGCGGAATTCATTCCATGCGCGCCCTGATCAATGCCGATCTGCGCAGCGGCGGCGTTGTGCACAGAGTTGGGAAACTGCGCGGGCATCGGCTCGCGTTCGTCCTTGGCGATCATGTTCTCGATGAACAGCGCCGCCGTTTCGAGGCAGCCCATGCCCGTGCCGAGAGCCACGGCCACGCGCTGCGCCGGGTCGGGCGCGTGACTGCGCCGCGCGGTGAGCAATGCCATTTGGATGAAGCGGCTCAAACGCCGCCGCTGATTCGGCGTGAGCTGTGCGGCGTCCGCGAGCGGGCCGCAATGGTGAACCAAAACTTTTCCCGCAGGCAACGGCGGCTCAATTTCGCGCAAGCTGACCGCGCCCGGCCCGATGATGCCAAGGCCGGTGATGGCCACCGTCACGCGCTCGGGTGGTTGTGGACGCACGGTCGTTTCCGGTTGAGAGAAAATCAGCGCGGCGTTGTTGCCGCCGAAGCCTAACGAGTTGCTCATCACATGCGTCAACGCCGCTGGTCGCAGCACGGTGACGGGTTCGAGGCCGATGGCGGCATCGGGCGCGGTGAAGCCGGGATTCGGCGGCAATGCCTGCCGCCGCAACGCCTCGATGCAGACGACGGCCTCGATGGCGCCGCTCGCGGCCAGCGCGTGGCCGAAAAATCTTTTCGTGCTGGAAAACGGCGGCACGCGATTGTTGAAAAGGGTTTTCAACGCTTTCGATTCCGCGAGATCGTTGTCGCGCGTGCCGGTGCCGTGGGCGTTGATGTAATCAATCGCCGTCGCATCCAGCCGCGCACGGTTCAGCGCACCCTGCATTGCGGCGAGCGCGCCCGCGCCTTCGGGATGCGGCGCGGTGGCGTGGTGGGCGTCGCAGCTCGCGCCCCATCCGGAGAGGCGGGCGAGAATTTTCGCGCCGCGTTTCCGCGCCGTCTCCTCCGCTTCGATAACGAGCATCGCCGCGCCCTCGCCCAAGGTCATGCCGGCGCGGCTGGCGTCGAACGGCCGGCACCCCGCAGCATCCACGAGCAGCAGAGAATGAAAGCCGCCCCACGTCATCAGCGAAAGCGAATCCGCGCCGCCGGCAAGCATCACGTCGGCATCGCCGCTCATGATGAGGTCCGCCGCCGTGGCGATGGCCAGTGCGCCGGACGAGCACGCGGTGGCGATGGTCATGCCGGGGCCGAACAGCCCGAAGTCATCGGCGATGAGGTCCACGGCGGAATGACATTCGTGGAAGCGCGTGGGGCGGGCGCGCATTTCGCCGCGTTTGATGAGCGCGGTGAGAAAGTGTTCGCTGTCGAACGAGCCACCGACGGAGCAGCCGAGGGCGATGCCGGCGCGGTCGGCGAACGCGGGCAGATTTATTTTGGCATCGGCGAGGGCGTCGCGTGTGGCGAGCCAGCCGAGTTTGTCGCTGCGCGAACCGCGTTTGGGTGCGCCGAGCGCGGCGAGGTTTTGGCGGATTTCGCCGACGGCAATCTGGCCGTAGCGCGGCGATTGAAAGAGGCTCAACGGTTTCAGCCCGCTCGTGCCGGTGGCGATGGCTTGCCAGATTTCCTCCGTGCCGCAGCCCGCCGCGGTCACGATGCCGAGACCGGTGATGACAGGAGTGCGCGGGGACACTAGGGGGAGCGTTTGGCGTTAACGAAGGCGGCGAGGGTGGCGACGGATTGGAACGCGGGCCGGCCTTCTTCCATGTCTTTGATCACGATGCCGTAATTTTTCTCGAGCATCACGACCAGTTCCAGCGCGTCAATCGAATCCAATTCCAAGCCGCCCGCGCCAAACAGCGGCGCGTCATTGGCAATCTGGTCGGGGGTGATGTCCTGCAGATTCAGCGATTCGATGATTTTGGTTTTGAGATCGGCGGCTAGAATTTCCATAAAAAATGCGAACGAATTTCAGGCGCGAAATTTAGCACACAGCACTTCCATGTCACGGTCAAATTCCCCCAACTCCGCCAGTCCCACGCCACCGCATTGGAGAAAAACCGCGCTCGCGCTCGCCGACTCCGGCAACGAAATCATCGCGGCGGCGCTAGCGGAAATGACGTTGCAGAAAACGCCCACGCAGTAGTCCGCTTCGCCGCGCCGGAGCAAGTCCGCCGCTTCGGGCAGCACATCGCGGCTATCGCCGGTGAGGCACAGGTTCGGGCCGGTGAGGCGATGGCGAATGGCGAGTTCGCCGATGGCCGCGCTGGGCAGCGTGTAGGCGAACAGCGTCGGACTCGGCCCGCCCGCTCCGTTGCGCCCGCGCCAGAACTCGATGTCGGTGGAGAGCGACCCGGCTTGTGAAGCGAGACAGATGGCCACGCGTTCGCGCAGCAGCGCATCAAAATTGACGCCGAGTGTTTCCACCGCGAGCAGCGCCAACTGGCTCGCCAGATCAAGCCGGCCAAAGCGCGGGCCAAGGCGAGCCGTGGGCAAATCGGCGGCGGTCACCTGGCTCGTGGCGGTGAGGATGATTTTATTCATGCGCTAAAGAATTCAGGTGGCAGAGTGACGCCGCGCTGGAGTTCAAGCTTTAGCTTGTTCGGGGACACGCTAAAGCGTGAACTCCAACGCAAACTTCGCGCCGAGTCGGAGACCGACGCTCCAATCCGGGAAAGTTTTTTGAGAGTTGTCCTATTCATGACTCAGGATGAGCGCGCCGTTGAGGCCGCCGAAGCCGGTGTTGAGTTTGAGCACATTTTTCAGACGCACGCCGGAACGGGGTTCGCGCACGAGGCTGGCCGGAGCGCCATCGGCTGCAAGGGTCAGGCGCGGCGTGCCGGGCAGGAAATTTCCCTGCATCGCCAGCAGGCAGATGATGGTTTCCACGACACCCGCCGCGCCGAGCGTGTGGCCCAGCATTCCTTTCGAGGCGCTGACGGGCGGACAGGTGTTGCCAAAAATAGTTTTCAGCGCGAGCGCTTCCATCGCGTCGTTGTAGGGCGTGCCGGTGCCGTGTGCGTGGACGTAATCAATCTCCGCCGGCGTCAATTTGGCGGCGGCGAGCGCGGTGCGGATGGCGAGTGCCAGCCCCGAGCCATCGCGCGACGGGCCGGTGAGATGGTTGGCGTCGTTGCTCGTGCCCCAGCCGCGAACGATTACGTTTGGAGTTCCGCCTTCAGGCGGTTCGGACACACCGCCGCCGGAAGGCGGAACGCCAAGCCCGGAGCGCACGAGGACGATGGCCGCGCCGGCTTCGCCGGGACTCAGGCCGCACCGGTTCTGATCGAACGGACGGCAGCCTTGGGAATCAATGGCCTTGAGCGCGGTGAATCCGGCCACGACAAACGCGGAAAGATGATCCACGCCGACGACTAGCACGGCGTCGGCATCGCCGCGTTGGATTATTTTTGCGCCTTGCTGAATCGCCACCAACCCGGAGACACACGCGGCGGAGATACATTGCACGTCGCCGTCCGCTCCGAATTCCACCGCGAGATCTGCGGCCAGCAGATTTCCCTGCAAATGCCGGAGCGCCGGCGGAGAACACTCGCGGTCATCGGCCAACCGCTCCAGCGCTTGGATGTTGGCCTTGGTGGTGGAGAGCACCAGCCCGATGCGCGCTGCGGGAATCGGAGTGAGAATTTTGCGCGCCTGCTCGCAAGCTTCGCGCAAGGCGGCAGCGGCGAGGTCGTAGGCGGGATTATCGGAGTCGGGATTGCAGGTCGCAGCGCCGACGATGCTGGATTGGAAACGCGGCGAGTCGAATCGGGCGTCGGCCCGCAGGCCGCTGGTGTTGGCGAGCAGCGCGGCGCGCAATGCGGCCACGCCGTGACCCACGGCGGTCGTCGCGCCCATGCCGGCGATGATCACGCTTGGAGTGCCGCCTGAAGACGGCTGCGCGCCCGAACCGCCTGAAGGCGGGACTCCAAACTCGGCGCGTCCGTCGCCCGATTTATTTTCAGAGGGACGCTTACGCATACAACGTCAAATCTCCAGCGGCGATGGGTTGGCCTTCACAGAGGATGCTGCCGGAAATCATGAGCATCGGGCCGAGGCGTTTGCGTTCGGTGATGGCGATCTGCAAAACTTTCCCGAGCGGCGCGGGTGCGGTGATGCGGAAGTTGGTGACGGCGATGAGCATGCCGTTGGCCGGGGCGGCGGTTAGACCTTGCGCCTGCGCCCGCTGGCCGAGCGCGGCGGCAACGGTCTGGGCGACGCATTCGACGAGCGCGGTTTCCAGCACCGCGCCGTTGGCGACGGCAAAATCCCCGGCGCGGAAGCAGGCGGTGGCTGTGGCGGTGGTTTCCGTGCATGCGGTGAGCGCGTCAATGAAGCGCATGGGTGCGCGGTGCGGCAGAAGTTTTTCGATGGCGTCGGTCATGGTGCGGGTTTCTCCCAGAACGGGAAAAAGTTATACCATTGCAACGGGTCGCGGCGGACGATTGATTCCAGGTCGGAGGCGAAGCGCACGGCGCAGTTTTTTAAATATTCGTCACGCTCGCGGTGCGGCGGCATTTGCGGGTGCTGCGGTGGAAAGCCGAAGAAGTGATAGTGCCCGCCGGGTTCACGCAGGCTGAACACATGGATGAGCGGCACGCCCGCAATGGCGGCCAGCACATACGCACCGACAGGAAATCCCGCGTGGCCGCCAAGAAACGGGATGGAGGCGGTGGTGCTGCCGTAGGCGCGGTCGCCGAGCATGGCCACGACTTCGCCGCGCCGCAACGCGGCCACAAGCGGGATGGCATCGGTAGGCGCGCCGGTGAGTGGGATGAGGTGGAACTTGGCTTTGGAATGTTGGTGGAGCACGGTGCGGATGCCGTCGGCCTCCTTGTCAAAACCGGCGACGTTGATGGGCACGTCCAAGCGTGTGAGCAACTGGCCGGCGGCCTCCCAGTTGCCGAGGTGCGCGGTGAGGAGCAGCACGCCTTTGCCATTGGCCAGACTGCGGCGCACGTGTTCCTCGCCGTCGAAGGTGAAGGAAAAATGTTTTCTATTGCCCGCTAGAATGGCGGTGCGATCGATGATGGCATGGCCGAACGAAAGGAAATGACGGAACACGAGCCAGCGGCGTTTCCACCACGGTTGCAGGCCAAAGATGCGCCGGTGAAAGTCCATCGTGGCCGGCACGTCGGGCGAGACGATGGAAAAATAAATCGCTGGTGGCACGAGCAGCGCGTAGGTGAACCGCAGGCCGAACACGCGCAGCACGGTGACGAAAAACCAGATGCCCCAACGTCCGCCGCGCAATTGGCCGGAGCCGGACCATCGGCTGGATTCAGCGGCGGGCGCGGCCATGTCAGGTGTAAATCCCGCCGTTGATGTTGAGGACTGCGCCGGTGATGTAGGCGGCGGAATCGGAGCAAAGAAACGCGGCGGCGGCGGCGACTTCCTCGGGCTTGCCGAAACGCCCCGCCGGGATTTGCGCGAGCACCTGATCCTCCGCCAGCTCGGCGGTCATGTCGGTCTCGATGTAGCCGGGGGCGAGGACGTTGACGGTGACGCCGCGTTTGGCGAGTTCGCGGGCGAGGGATTTGGACGCGCCGATGACACCGGCTTTGGCGGCGGAATAATTCACCTGACCGGCGACGCCCGTCTGACCGGCGGTGGAGGCGATAGTCACGATGCGCCCGCGCCGCTGGAGCGCCATTTGTTTGGACACGGGCTGGGTGACGTTGAAAAAGCTGTTAAGATTCGTGGCCAACACCTGCTGCCATTGCTCGGCTTTCATGAAGACGAGGAGGGAGTCGCTGCGGATGCCGGCGTTGTTGACGAGGATATCAATCCGTTGGTGGGCTTGGATGCAGGCGGCGATGGCTTGCGCGCTGGCAGCGGCGTCCGAGACATCGAAGGGGCAAAGCTCGCCGCTGCCGCCGGCGCGCTCGATGAACGCGAGCGTCTCCGCAGCGTCCGCCTGGCGTTGGCGGTAATTGAGAAGGACGTGGCACCCGCTCGCCGCGAGCGCAGTCGCCACCGCGCGGCCAATGCCTCGGCTGGCACCCGTGACCAGCGCTATTTTTTTATCCATAGTTTGGCGAGGTTCAATTGGAAACAACTCTCTGACATAATCGAATTCGATTTTGTCAAGCTGGACGTTGCTTTTGAAGCAGCTACTTCTTTATTTGTGCCTTTTCAGCTTTTTTATACATCTTTGAAAGGTTGCCGACTGCTGTTTTGATTGGATTAAACCAAAAATTACGAAAACCAATGCCCCCTCCTTTGGCAATTACACGTTCGGAATAAAGCACCTTACGCGATGAGATCTCGAAGTATATCACATATAAACAACTTTCCTGTTGAGCCTTCACGAGTCTATCCATGATAAATACCAAGCCAATGCCTTGGCTGTTTTTTAAATCGTAAGAACCCACCGCATTCGAGATGTCAGCCTCGGTGATATGCGTTGAGTTGACCATTTCTTCACGTGAGCCATCTTCACGAATAATTTGATTAGCACTGGTTTTTTCGTTGCGTGAATAAACCGCCGTTACATCAGTCTTGACGGATGACCACGGATTCCATGTTGAATCCAACTTTGGGAACATCTCTTTCATGAACAGACCATTCCAAGTGCTTAACATATTTGGGAAAATTTTATCAGGCTGATTAAAGTCCATTGTGCCAATCATTTTCACCATAGAATAATCCAAACCACACCAAACAAGTGTCTTGGTTGAATTGGTTTCTTGGGCAGCGGTCAAACCAGTCAACACCAAACTGGCGAAGAACATAGTAAGCAAAGTTTTTTTCATTTTGTTAGTCTCCAATAATTTAGCCGATGGAATGGTTACTACCCAAGCCGCCTGTGTTCTGCAAGCAGGATATGCACTGCCACTTCAAGCTGGTCCAAGCCGCCGCTGGTCGCCATGGGGTGAACACCCCATACGACTAGAGTCGACACAGATAACAACAACCCCGGCGACCTTCGCGGTCGCCGGGGTTGTTTTTTGCAGCGGCTTGCTGCCTGAAATTATTTCAACGCCTTCTTGCAGATGAAACCGCCGAGTTCTTTGCCAGCCTTGGCGTAGGCTTCCTGCACGCGCCAGCCGCCGTCAAAATCATAGCCCATCACGTCGCGGCCCGGAGCGCGGCTGATGGTGACCACCGCCAGTTCCGTCGCGCGGTTCTGGGTCTCGACAAATACGGCGGTGGCGCTGACTTCTGCGTCGTGCCGCGTGATGGCGATGTTCCAGCCTGGCTCGATGATCGTGGTCTTCAAAATCAGCGTGTATTTGGCCGCTGCATCTGCGCCCATTTTCAAGTCCGCCTTGAGCCCGGCGAACTGCTTGTTGAGCAACTCCTCAAACTTCGGCTGAAACCGCGCGGCCCGGTTGTGTTTCCAAGACTCCAGCCATTGGTCGCCTTTGCCGGCTTCCTTGGCGTTCATCTCCGCGACTTTTTTCTCGGTGTAGGCTTGTTCGGTCTGCTTGCCCACGGTCAGGCCGTCATAGGTATACTCAATATTCACGGAGGTCGCGCCATTCAGGAAGTCCAGCGAGCCGGACTCCAGTTTTATTTTTTGCGCGTGCAGTCCAGAAACGGACAACAACAACACGGCGGCCAGCAGTAGATTGATTTTGATTTTTTGCATAATGATTTCTGAAGCCTGTGAAACTTGCCGCCTGCTTGGCAAGCGGAAATTGGAAAATGGATGAAACCCGGATTAAACGCAGAGACGCAGAGAACGCAGAGTTGCGCGGAGTGAAAACCCGCGGGGCTTGCCAAAAGATATTTGCCTAATTGGACACCAAGCTCTGCGCTCCTCCGCGTTCTCTGCGTCTCTGCGTCTCTGCGTTTGGCCGGACCGAGTTTAAGCGACTCCGGCGGCAAACTTTTTCCCATCCCGCTTGCACAGAATCTGGATCACCTGCCGCCCGGAATAAAGACTGGGCGGCACGCCGCCACCGGGCATGACCCATTGGCCGGCCATGTAAAAATTCTTCAGGCCGGGCAAGGTTTTGTCCACCTGCGCGCGCATCGCCTGGGGCGTGGGCAGCCAGCCCATGAACGCGCCTTCGTGATTCAACGTGTAGCGCCACGTCGTGTAGGGCGTGGCGATATCGGTCACTTCCACCTGCGCCGAGATGCCGGGATAATGCGCTTCAAGCCGCGCCAAAACCTCGGTGGTCACGCGCTGCTTCTCGGCGGCGTAGCGGTCGCGGTCGGCGCGCAGGTCGTTCCAGAATTTCCAGTCCGCGTGGAGCAACACCTGCACGACGGTCTTGCCGGGGGGCGAAAATTTCGTGCCGTAGTTGAACAGCCGCAGCGGAAAGCCCGTGAGCATCACGCCGCCAAGTTCCAGCGGCTCTTTCAGCAGCACAAAGTTCAATGGCGGTTCGCCCGCAAACTCCCGCGTCACGCCGAAGCTGACGGTGATGATTGGGCAAAGCATTTTCCAATCGGCAAAGCGCTCCGTGATTTTTTTGTCCACATACTTGCCGCCCAGCAAATCGAAAATCGTGCTGCGTCCGTCGCCCGCGCCGATGACGATGTCGGCGCGCTGCTCGTTGCCGTCCGCCAGCCGCACGCCCACGGCGCGGTGGTTTTCCACGAGGATTTCCTTCACCGTGGCGTTGTATTGCACCGTGCCGCCCAGCTTCTCGTAGCGCGTGACCATGCTGGCGACGAAGTCGGTGCAACTGCCGGCGAGCAGGCCAAGTTGCCGGTTCGCGAGCAGCCCGAGAATCAGCAGCACGAACCACACGGGGACTTCCGGCAAAAATAAATTCACGAGCAACCGCCGCAATTCCTCGCTCTGCGCGGCTTGGGCGTATTGCGTCATCGGCATATTGAACTCCGGCCCGAAATAGCGCAGCACGCGCCGCATGCCCCAGAGTTGTTTCAGCGGCCCGAACATACCCATCAGTTCGGACGGCGTCTCCATCAGCCCAAACAAATCCGCCCGCCGCATCGCCTGCGCGCCCGCGATGAATCCGTCAATGAGCTTCGCGTCGCTGGGCGCGATGCGTTTCAGATCGCGCGCCAGTTGCTCCAAGTCGTGGCTGAAACTGATTTGGTTGCCGGTGATTTCATCTGTGAAGCGCACGAAGGTTTCGAGGTCGGGATAGCGGCGATTTTCAAAGATGCCGAGCTGCCGGTAAATCTCGTGGCACGCCTGCCCCGGCTTGTGGCCCATCAGATAATGGATGCCGCCGTCAATGTGATAGCTGCCATGGTCCCAAGCCGTCGCCACGCCGCCGGGTTCGCTGTGATGCTCCACGATGCGAGTGCGATAGCCGTTCATCTGCGCGTAGCTGCCCGCCGCAAGCCCGGCGATGCCCGCTCCGATGATGATGATAGTTTTTTCAGCCATGACGCTTGGAGTTCCGCCTTTAGGCGGCCCGTTTGGATGCCGCGACTGACCGCCTAAAGGCGGAACTCCAAACCGGTTTTCTGTAATGCTCGGGCATGATTCAGTCGCGTTGCGGGCGCAAGCAAACATGGCGGCTCTTGCTTCGGCAAGCGGTTTGTTGTAGAAACGCCGTTCAATTTACTAGCTACATGATCGCAATCAACGGCCACAAACTCACCCTGCGCGAAACTTGGGACATCGCCACGCACCAGTCCGTCTGCGAACTCGCCGCAGAAGCGCGCCCGCTCATCCGCAGCAGCCGCAAGCTCGTGGAATCCCTCGCCGCCGAACCCCGCGCCATCTACGGCATCAACACCGGCTTCGGCCCGTTGAGCGGCTTCCGCGTCAGCGACGCCGACCTCGCGCAGCACCAACTCAATCTCCTCCACCACCTCACCGTCGGTCAGGGCGCGCTGTTTTCACCATCGGAAACCCGCGCCATCATGCTCGCCCGCACCAACGCCCTTGCGCGTGGCTACTCCGGCATCCGCGAGGAACTCATCGAGCTTCTGCTCGCCGCGCTCAACGCCGGCGTGCTGCCGGAGATTCCCAGTGAAGGCTCTGTCGGCGCGAGCGGCGACCTCGTCCCGCTCGCGCACATGGCGCGATTGCTCGTCGGTCTCGGCCACGCGCGACTCAACGGCGAACGACTGCCCGCCGCCGAAGCCCTGCGCCGCATCGGCCTCAAGCCGGTGACGCTGCAATGCAAGGAAGGCCTTGCCCTCGTCAACGGCACCAGCGTGATGACCGGCCTCGCCGCGCTCGCCACGCACGAAGGCGAACAGTTATTGCACTGGATGGAGTTGCTGACCGCCTGCCTTTTTCAAGTGCTCGATGGCGAGCCGGAAGTGTTGTGCCAGCAAGTCCACATGGCGCGCGGCTTTCGCGGCCAGTCGCTCGTTGCCAAGCGCATCAGCGATTCGCTCCGTTCGCATCCGGCATTTGCCAAGCGCATTGACGACCATCAGTGGGGCACGGCGGCGAAGGCTGTTGATCCCGGCGCAGAAATCCAAGACCCCTACTCGCTCCGCTGCGCGCCGCAGATTCTCGGCGCGTTTCAGGAAGCGCACTGGCACATCGAGGAAGTCGTCACCCGCGAACTCAACGCCAGCACCGACAACCCGCTGATTTTTCCCGAGACCGGCATGGTCATTCACGGCGGCAATTTTTACGGCCAACAAATCGCCATGGTCAGCGACTACCTGCGGTTCGGCCTCATCAAAATGGCGCTGCTCGCCGAGCGCCAGATCGAGCGGCTCGTCAACTGGCGTTACAGCCGCGGCCTGCCGCCGATGCTCGCAGGCGGCGCGCCGGGTTTGAACTCCGGCTTGAGCGGCGCGCAACTCCTCGCCACCTCGCTCGCCGCCGAAGCGCGGTTGCTCGGCACAGCGGCGTCCATCCAAACCATCTCCACCAACGCCAACAACCAAGACGTCGTCAGTATGGGCTGCATCGCCGCGAAGATGACGCGCACCGCCCTGCCGCTGCTCTGGAAAATTGTCGCCATCGAAGCCATCACGCTCGCGCAGGCCGCGGATTTGCGAGGCGTGGAAAAAACTCTCGGCGGCGATTACCGCAAGCTTTACGACGTCGTCCGCAGCGTCTCGCCGAAACTGGAAAACGACCGCCCGCTCGCCGAGGACATCACCCGCGTGATGGAGCTGCTGCAATCAGAAGCCGTGCAGAAAAAATGTCTCCGCTAATCCCGATGAACCGAGCCGTCAATAAAGTAGGGCAGGCGTCTCGCCTGCCCAACGAGCGCGGCAGCGCGAGCAGTTCTGCGCCGACTGGGCAGGCGAGACGCCTGCCCTACTTTTCAGCAACTTCACACCGATAAAACCAAATGCCCACTGACTTCGACGTTTTGATTATCGGTGCTGGCCCGGCCGGGTCCACATCCGCCTCGCACCTGCACCGCGCGGGCTTTCGCGTGCTCGTGGTGGAGAAGCTCCACTTCCCGCGCTTCGTCATCGGCGAAAGTTTGTTACCACACTGCATGGATCTTTTGCAGGACGCGGACTTGCTGGAAGCGGTCGCCGCGCAGCAGTTCATGCAAAAAAACGGCGCGGTCTTCCATCGCAATGGCCAGACCTGCAACTTCGATTTCGCCTCCCAGTTCACCGCCGGCTGGAAATTCACCTACCAAGTCCCGCGCGGCGATTTCGACAAGGCGCTCGCCGACGCCGTGGCCGCGCGTGGCGTGGAAATCCTCTATGGCCACGGCGTCGCGGCAGTGGAGTTCAATCCCCCGTTCGGAGTTCCGCCTTCAGGTGGCTCCCCGCCCGAGCCGCCTAAAGGCGGAACTCCAAGCGCCACCGTGACGCTCACGCGCCCCGACGGGACACAGCGCACGGTGACGGCGAAATTTATTTTGGATTGCAGCGGCTACGGGCGCGTGCTGCCACGCTTGCTGGACTTGGAACGGCCCTCGAACTTTCCCGTGCGCGAGGCGTTGTTCACCCACGTCACCGGCGACTCGCGGCCTGTCGGACGCGAGGAGGGAAAAATCTGGGCGTGCCAACATCCCGAAGGCGCGTGGCTGTGGATCATCCCGTTTTCCAACGGCAAAACCAGCGTCGGCGCGGTGGCGGAGCCGGAATTCTTTGCCCGCTACCCCACCGACCCGGAGCAACGCCTGCGCGCCATCATCGCCTCCGATCCCAGCGCCGGGCCGAGGCTGGCGCAGGCGCAGTTCACCTTCGCCCCGCAAAAAATCTCCGGTTACGCCTGCGCCGTGAAGCAGCTTTTCGGGCCGCAGTTCGCCCTCGTCGGCAACGCCACCGAATTCCTTGACCCCATTTTTAGTTCCGGCGTGACGCTCGCGCTGGCTTCGGCCAATCGCGCGGCGAAAGTTTTGATCCGCCAGTTGCGCGGCGAATCGCCGGATTGGCAGACCGAATATGCCGACCACGTCATGCAAGGCATCAACGCATTTCGCGCCTACGTCTCCGCGTGGTATGACGGCACGTTGCACGAAATTTTCTTCGCCGCGTCGGCCAACCCCGACATCATGCGCCAGATTTGTTCCGTGCTCGCCGGCTACGTCTGGGACCGCAACAACCCCTACGTCACCCAACCCGAACGCGCGCTGCCGTTGCTCGCAAAAATCGTCCAAGGGAAAAGCTCCCGCGCTGTGCAATGAACTATTTTCAAGAAGACAATCAGACCGCCTTCGACGCCAAATCCGAGGCCCAGCGCATCGCCTTCGCCCCGGTGGTGTTTCAGGCGTGCCGCATCCTGCGCGATGCCGGCATTCTGGAACTCGTGCAGCAGAGCCGCGCCACCGGGCTGACGTTGGAGGAAGTTGTCGCGAAAGTTTCCCTGCCGCGCTACGGCGTGAAAGTCCTCATGGAATCCGGGCTGGGCATTGGGTTGTTCTGCCTGAACGACGGCCGCTTCACGCTGACGAAGCTCGGCTTCTTCATGTTCCGCGACGAGATGACCCGCGTGAACATGGACGTGGTGCACGACATCTGTTATCGCGGCCTGTTCGACCTGGACAAGTCCATCGCGGAGGGCAAACCCGTAGGCCTGAAAACGCTCGGCGATTGGAAAACTTTTTACGAGGGACTGGCCGAGATTTCCCCGCAAGCGCGCAAAAGCTGGCTCGCCTTCGACCATTTTTATTCCGACGCCGCCTTTCCCGCCGCGCTTCCGCTCGTGTTCGCCGACCAACCCAAACGATTGCTCGATGTCGGCGGCAACACCGGCAAATGGGCTGTGCAATGCGCTCAATTCAATCCCGCCGTCCACATCACCATCGCTGATCTGGAAAAGCAGCTCGTGCTCGCGCGCGAAACCGTGCGCCTGCAACACTTGGAAAATCGCGTCAGCTTTCACGCAACCGATTTGCTCGATGAATCCAAGCCGCTGCCCACCGGTCACGACGCCATCTGGATGAGCCAGTTCCTCGATTGTTTTTCCGAGGCGGAGATTATTTCAATCCTAAAACGCGCGGCGGCGGCGATGACGGCAGATAGCACGCTGCACATCCTCGAACTGTTCTGGGACCGGCAGCCGAACGCGACCGCCGCGTTCTGTCTGCAACAGACCTCGCTCTACTTCACCTGCATCGCGAATGGAAACAGCCAGATGTATCACTCGTCCGACTTGTTGCGCTGCCTCGCCGCCAGCGGCCTCACCGTCGTCGAGCAGCGCGACCAAGTGGGCCAATATCACACCTGGTTGAAATGCCGAAAAGAGAGGCGTGGAGTCGGATGAATAACAGCCGTTGGCTGCGTCCTTAAAACAGGCCAGTCACCGAGCAGAATTCCGCGTTCGTTTCGCCGAGACGCTGGGAGCGTTGCTCCCTCTCCCCGAGGGAGAGGGCCGGGGTGAGGGGGAACGCGGCTGACAAAATAACGGCTACAGAATTATTTAAGCCGCTAACCGACATCAGTCCACAAACCGATAGCCAACGCCGCGCACGGTATCGAGATGTTTCGCCGCGCCGCCGATCTTCTCGCGCAGACGCCGCATGTGCGTATCCACCGTGCGCGTGTCAATCAGCGTGTCGTATTGCCAGACATCGCGCAGGAGTTGCTCGCGCGACTGCACCCGCCCCGTCCGTTCTGCGAGCAAGGCGATGAGTTTGAACTCCGTGGCGGTCAGTTCAATGACCTTCCCCTTCCACCGGACTTCGTGGCGCGGCACGTCAATGTGCAGGTCGCCGATGATGAATTTATCGCGCTTGGACTTGGCCGGAGACGCAGCGCGCTCCAGAATTTTCTTCACGCGCAACACCAGCTCGCGAGGGCTGAACGGCTTGGTCACATAATCGTCGCCGCCGAGTTCGAGGCCGAGCACGCGGTCAATCTCCGCCGCGCGCGCTGTAAGCATGAGGATGGGAATCGCCGCCGTGGCGGGGTCGCGGCGCAGGAGTTTGCAGACCTCGAAGCCGTCAATCTCCGGCAGCATGATGTCGAGGATGACGAGGTTGGGGTGCGTGGTGCGGGCTTTTTTCAACGCCGCCGCGCCGTCGCCCGCCGTGACGACTTCGTAGCCGGCCTGCTTGAGGTTGAACTCGATCAGCTCAATCGCATCCGGCTCGTCGTCCACCACCAGAATCTTCTGCTTCACACGGATTGATTAACACGCCGCCGCTCCGCAGACAATTCAAACCCGGCAACAACCCGGTGACGGGAGTGTGACGGATGGGTGACGATTGTGGAGTGCGCGGACATGACCGAGCTTCCGCCTCCGCTGCGCTTCGGCGCGACAAGTTGGAACTGGGCGACATGTCGCCGCACTCCAAAACCGGACGCGCTCGAACCGGAAGGTGAATTGGTAGTGACATCGCGCTGCGATGTCCCCGCCCGCAGCGCAGCGCAGAGCGGAACGAACAGGATGGCGCGGGTAACTTCGGTGATTCGATGCCGTCCCGACTCGGAGTCGGGACGGGGAACAGCGCAGCGCGCCGTCCCTACCCAACCCTATCCCGCCTACTTCCCCGCATCGCGCAAACCATCGGCGTAAGCGCCGAACACCCGGCGGATTTCGTCGCGCACGCTCAAAGTTTTTCCACAAATTCCTCCGGCGCAACTCCGGCTTGGCGCAAGACGCCGCGCAACGTCCCCTGATCCACTTCCCGGTGTAGCGGCACGACGCACACCGCGCTGCCCCGCCGCATGACCAGATGACTTCCCCGCTGTCGCTGGCGGATGAACCCGAGACGCTCCAGCGCCTTCGCCACCTTCAAGCCGGATACGCAAGGCAGTTTAGGCATGTTCCAATTCGAAAGTAGTCAGGATGGCCCCGCGCCGGTCAGGCAGGTCTTTTTCCTCCAAAAACAAAGACGTGGCTTCCTTGAGGTTCTTCAAGGCTTCCTCGACGGTCTTGCCCTGGGTGGTCGTGCCGGTTTCCGGATTGTAAGCCACCAGCCAGCGTTTGGTCTCGCCGGGATAGATGATAGCCGTGAAAGTCTTCATGCGGACAACCTAGACGAAGCGCACGACCTTGGCAAACGTGGAAAACCCGACACGCTTCCGCCGGGCGCAGCTCATTATTTGCACGCGGCCAAATGCTCTCATTAGCACCCGGCTTCAGCCGGGTGTGGGGAATGCGGGGATGGGAAAACGATTTCAACCGTTTTCTTGCGGCCATGAAATGAAACCGTTGAAACGGTTTCGGCCTTTGCCGACACGATCACCGGGCTGAAGCCCGGTGCTAATGAGAAATTGAGATGCGCCCGGCCCCGCCTACTTCCCCGCATCGCGCAAACCATCGGCGTATGCTCCGAACACGCGGCGGATTTCGTCGCGCACTCGGCGGAAGACTTGCATCTGCTCCTCCTCATTGCCGGTGGCGTGCGCCGGGTCGGTGAACGGCCAATGG
>JANMJO010000161.1:0-8324 GCA_031371425.1 Verrucomicrobiales bacterium
GGTTCATCAGAGTTTTATCCGCAGATGACGCAGATGGCCGCAGATTAAACAATCTGTGCAATCTGCGTCATCTGTGGATTCAGAAAAAGAAACCGCTGCGGCGTTCTGCCGCAGCGGTCGTTTGAAAACGTCCGGGGCTTACTTCAACTCGATGGTGAAGTCGGCCTTGGCGCCATCGGCCTTCACTTCCACTTCCTGATCCACGCCGGCGGGCGACGCCTTGCGGTGCATGGCGGTCACGGTGTATTTGCCAGCGGGCACATTCTTGATGGTGAATTTGCCGTCCTTGTCGGTCACGGCGAAATACGGGCTGTCCACCACTGTGACCCACGCGAACATCCACGGATGCACGTCGCACTTGAACTTCATGAAATTCTCCGGCTTGGAGAAGCTGAAGCTCAGGTCCGCGCCGCCGGGCATCTGCGCCTTGTTCTCTTCCGTGTTGCCGGCGACCGCCGGGACGGAATGGACGTTGTGCAATACGGGGTCGGAGTTTCTCACGGTGATGGCCTGGCCGGTCTGCACGGCGAAAATCTGCGGCGCATAGAGGCAGCTCTTCTGGTCAACGATCATCGCGGGTGCGCTCGCACCGGTGGATTTGCCGGTGATGCCCTTGAGCATCACAACGACGTCGGCGAGGCCGGCGTTCGCGCCGACGGCGTAGAACTTGGTCATGGGCGCGGCGCCCGTGTGGAACTTGCCGCAGGTGGCGTCGTCCTTGAGCGGGGTGATTTCTTTTTCGGCGGGCGGCGTGCCTTTGAGGGTGACGGTGCCGGTGAGGTCAGCGGCGGTGGCGATTTGCAGGGCGGCGGTCAGACCGACGGCCAGCGAGAGAGCGGATTTCATTTTCATAATTTTATTTGTTTGGTCGCAAAAGCGGTGAGCACAGTAGCAGCCGCTCATCCGGCAGGCAAGGTTGGTTTGCCGTCCGGTGTGGTGGGTTCGACGTGCGTGGGAAGGATTTGTTCAAAGCATCTATCCGCAGATGACGCAGATGACCGCAGATTTTAACCCGACTTCTGAAGTTGGGGAGCACGCCCGCCCCGGGCGTCGCTGGTCGCGCCCTCGCGGCCAGCATCTTGCGGGCGCGTGCGGACACCAGGTAACTTTGGATGCCTCTGGTGCGCCCGGGTTTTCCGCGAGGGCGCGGAAAACTGCGCCCGGGGCGGGCGCGCTCCCATTCCTATTTTGGAGTTCGGGTTTAATTACCAGTAGGGCCGGGCGGTGTCCGCGCACTCCAAATTTCCCCCTGCCGAGACGCCGCTACGTTTGTTCAGTAGCGCCGGTCAGGAGATATGCGACCACGTCGGCGGCGGAGTAGGAATCTTGGCCCGGCTTCAGGAAGCGGGCGATGTCGGCGACGTCGTCGCCGGCGGTGAGCAGCGCGAGTTCGGTGTCGGTGGCGGAGCGGACTTGGCCGAGGCCGATGTTCGCGAGGAGACTGTTGCAAAGACATTTCCGGCCTTGTGCGGCGGCTTCCGTGCCGCCTTTGCGGATGAAGTCATCCACCGGTTCGGCGGGGCAGCGGTAGCCGGGGGTGCCATCCGCTTTGCGGTAGAGGTGGCGGAGGTAACCGAGGTCGCAGATGCGATTGCGGCCTTCATAGACGGGCGCGGCGGAAAGGGTGGTATCCATCTGCACGACTTTGAAGGGGAAGCCGGTGGGGGAGGCGACGGGGTCGGTGAAGATGCGGGCTTTGCCGGCGCGGCTCAATTGCAGGGCTTGGTGTTTGAGGTCGGCTTGGAGGCCGGATTCGGCGCAGAAGGCGAAGGCGGTGCCGACTTGGATGCCGGCGGCGCCGACGCGGAGGGCGGCGGTGAGTTTTTCCGGGCGGGCGTAGGAGCCGGCGAGCCAGAAGGGGAGGCCGAGTTCGCGGATTTTTTCGAGGTCGGCGACGTCGCGCGGGCCGTAGATGGGTTCGCCGGTGGTGTTGAGTTGCATCGGGCCGCGCGGGGGGGCGTTGTGGCCGCCAGCGGTGTCGCCTTCGACAACGAAGCCGTCCACGCGACCGCTGGCTTTTTTCGCGAGCGTCATGGCGAGGGTGGCGGAGGAGACGATGCCGAGGAATTGTGGCCGCTTGACCGCCGGGGGAGTGCCGCCGCAGAAAGTTTTGGGGTCGAACGTGGAGAAGAATTCTTCGCCGGGCAGGGCTTCCTCGACATCAATCCGCAGCTTGGCGGTCTCGCCTTTGGCCAGGCAATCCATGACGCCGGGGATCGAGCGCGGGATGCCTGCGCCCATGAGGATGTAGTCCACGTCGGCGAGCATGGCGCCGTAGATGGAGGGCAGGGTGGGGAGCTGTATTTTTTCGAGGAAGTTGATGCCGATGAGTCCGCCGTGGCCTTCTTTGGCGAGGAAGACCTCCACGAAGTTGGAGGTGACCATCAATTCCACGGAGTCCGCGCCCGGGTGGAGGACGGGCATCGCGGCGGTCTTGAACGCGGTGGCGGGGGCTTTGCCGCCGGGGATGTAATATTTTTTGACCACGCGCTCGGCTATGGCGGGGATGGGGAAGTGGGTCAGTGCGCGGCGGAGATTGCCGCTGGGGTCGCCCAACTGGAGTTCGCGGAGGAGGACGATGGCGAGGCCGGTGCCGGAAACCACACCCAGTTGGCCGAGTTGGGAGACAGTCCGCGCCAGAGTCCGGCTCGAAACCGCCACCCCCATCCCGCCTTGAATGATTTTCGGATGTGACATAAAAAATCGAACCGAACTCGTCTCCGCTGGGAATCTCCGGGAGGTGTGGCATGGACACCAAGCAGGAATCAGTCGGAATCAGACGGTATTTAAAATCATCCTAGGCTTGCCGCCGGGGAATAGGAAGCTCTCTTTCCAAATTTAACGGTATGAATGGCCAACGTCTTTCGGCAGTGACGATTGGCGGGAGACTTTGCCGCACGCTTCCGCTACCTTGCCGCGCATGAGCAAGCATCAGGTCATCGTGGTGGGCGGCGGCGCGGCGGGATTTTTCGCGGCGATCACCTGTGCCGAGGCCAATCCCGCGGTGGCGGTGACGTTGCTGGAGCGCGGGCCGCAATTCCTTTCCAAGGTCCGCATCTCCGGCGGCGGGCGCTGCAACGTCACGCACGCCTGTTTCGATGTGCGCTCGCTGGCGGTGCGGTATCCACGCGGCGAACGTGCGTTGCTCGCGCCGTTCCGCGCATTTCAGCCGAGTGACACGGTGGCGTGGTTCGCGGCGCGTGGCGTGAAGTTGAAGAGCGAGGCGGACGGCAGGATGTTCCCTATCACCGACTCGTCGCAGACGATTGTGGATTGCTTGGTGCAAGCGGCGCAGGCGGCGGGCGTGAAGCTGGTGTTGAACTGCGGCGTGGAGAAAATCACGCAGCGCGACGGCGGCGGGTTTGAATTGAATCTGGCGGCGAAGGCCGGCACTCCCATCGAAAAACTTTCCTGCGACCGTGTGTTGCTGGCGACGGGCGGCTGCCGCGCGGCGGCGGCTGGGGAACTGGCGGTGTCGCTGGGGCACACGCTCGAAGCGCCGGTGCCATCGCTGTTCACCTTTCACATCGAGACGCCGTGGTTGCGCGAGTTGGCGGGGATTTCCGTGGAGGATGTGGAGGTGGCGATTCCGGCGGCGAAGCTGCGCGAGCGCGGGCCGGTGCTGGTCACGCACTGGGGCTTGAGCGGGCCGGGGATTCTGCGGCTGTCGGCGTGGGGTGCGCGGGTGCTGCACGGACTGGAATACAAATTTCCGCTGCTGGTGAATTGGCTGCCGCACCTCGACGCGGCGCAGGTGGATGCGGTGTTGAACTCGCGCCGGGCGAGCCAGCCCGCCAAGCTCGTGGTCAACACGCCCGTCGCGCCCGTGCCGGCGCGGTTGTGGGAGCAGCTCGTGCTCGCGGCGAGCATCGCGCGGGAGACGCGTTGGGCGGAACTGCCGCGCTCGGCGCAGCATCGGCTGGTGCAGCAGCTCACGCGCACGGAGCTGCCGGTGGCGGGCAAGAGCTTGAACAAGGATGAGTTCGTGACGTGCGGCGGCGTGCGGTTGCGCGAGGTGGATTTCAAGACGATGGCGAGCCGCGTGTGTCCGGGGCTGCATTTCGCGGGCGAATTGCTGGACGTGGATGGCATCACGGGCGGATTTAATTTTCAGGCGGCATGGACAACTGGCTGGCTGGCAGGGCGGGCGCTGGCGTCGTAAAAATATTTCTGCATTGCGCGTTGTCGCTACCGGGGAAATCGGGTATGGTGTGCGCGCTTCAGGAGCTCAAAGGTCGGTGGTTGGCTTTCGATTCTTGCAGTCCGAATTTATGAACCATTCAAACACCGGCAGCAGCGAAAGCCCGATGGAAGTCGCGGCATGGAAGGAAATCGTCGCCCGCTACCAGACTCCTTCGGTGGCGCGCAGCGTCTGGCAAATCGTCAACACCGTCGTGCCGTATCTCGCGCTGTGGGTTCTGATGTATCTGGCGGTGGGTGTTTCGGTGTGGCTGGCGTTGCTGCTGGCGGTGTTGGCCGGCGGTTTTCTGGTGCGGATGTTCATCATTTTCCACGACTGCGGACACAGCGCTTATTTCAAATCGCAGCGGGCGAACCACCTCGTCGGCGGCATCACGGGCGTGCTGACGTGGACGCCGTATTACCACTGGCGCTGGGAACACGCCTTGCACCATTCGTCCTCCGGCGATCTTGACCGGCGCGGCGTGGGCGATGTGTGGACGCTCACGGTGCAGGAGTATCTGGAGGCGACGCGCTGGAAAAAATTCGCGTATCGGCTGACGCGGAATCCGTTCGTGCTGTTCGTGCTCGCGCCGCTGTTTTTGTTCATCATCTGGCAACGGTTTCCCAAGGCCAAAGCCGCGCCCGCCCGCGAGCGGCGGTCGGTCTATTGGACGAATCTTGGGATTGCGGTGATGTGCGCCGGTCTGACGTGGGCGTTTGGGTGGAAGATGTTTTTGCTGCTGCAATTGACGGTGACGGCGGTGGCCGGGTCGGCGGGCGTATGGATGTTTTATGTGCAGCACCAGTTCGAGGGGGTTTATTGGGAGCGCACCGAGAACTGGGATTACGCCACGGCGGCGCTTCAGGGCAGTTCCTTCTACAAGCTGCCGCGTATTTTGCAGTGGTTCTCCGGCAACATCGGCTTTCATCACATCCACCACTTGAGCCCGCGCATCCCAAATTATAATCTGGAGAAATGCCACAAGGCCGAGCCGTTATTCCAGACCGTGAAACCGGTGACGCTGCTGGGTAGCTTGAAATCTTTCACCTTCCGGCTCTGGGACGAGAAGCGCCGCAGACTCGTCGGCTACGGCCACCTGAAAGCTGCCCGCCAGGAACGCGCCACAGGCTCGCAGGCCTGATAAACCACCGTTTATTCGGTGGCAAAAAATCCGCGAAAAACCACTTGCAATTCCTTTTAGAACGGTCAACCTCCGGCTGTCGATAGATAGCTAAGCGCTTCCACGGCATGGTGAATCTTCAAGTGAACTTGGTTCAGTGATGATTTGAAACCCGAAGTTCGGGAACAGTCTGGTTCGAGCAAAGGTTTGTCTACGAGACAATACATCACATGAGTACAAAACTGTTTGTTGGAAATCTTTCCTTCAACACCACTGAAAACGACCTGCAAGACGCCTTCGCGGCGCACGGCACGGTTGTCGAAACCAACCTCATGATGGATCGCACCACGGGTCGTCCCCGCGGCTTCGGTTTCATCACCATGAGCAGCCCTGAAGAAGCCGAAAAGGCCATTCAAGCCATGAACGGCGCCCAAGTTGACGGCCGCGCCCTCACGGTCAACATCGCCCGTCCTCGCGAAGACCGTCCTCCCGGCGGTGGCGGTGGCGGCGGCGGCGGCGGCAGTCGCGGCCCGCGTCGTGAATACGGCGGCGGCGGCGGCGGACGCCCCAATCGCTACTAAGACACAAGCGAATTTTCATGGCGGGGTTCGGTCGTTCCGAGCCCCGCCTTTTTGTTTAACCCCGCACCGCGCATGGAAGAACATATCGAAGTCGAAGGCCGCATCTTCAGCGTTCTCGCTGGCACGATGTTCCGCGTTGAACTCGATAACAAGCATCAGGTCCTCGCAACCATCTCCGGCAAGATGCGCAAACGCTTCGTCCGCCTCACCGTCGGCGACCGCGTGAAGATGGAGATGTCCCCCTACGATTTGAACAAGGCCCGCATCGTCTGGCGCTTGGGTTAGGCGGTTTGAAACATTGGAGCGCCGATTTCCAAATCGGCCAGTTGCCGCGCAAACCCATCATCGTGCTGATTTGGAAATCGGCGCTCCGCTCCCGGGACTGTCTGCTCCGGGCTTGCTCCCGCAATCAGGATAGATTCACCGGGTCCACATCCACCGCCAGCGTCACATCCTCCGGCAACACCAGCGCGCCCGTCAGTTTCGCCAATCGCGCGCTCAGCTTCGACATCTGCCGCGTCCGCAGCATGATTTGGTGGCGATAAAACGTCTCCGCCTTCAGCAACGGCGCGGGCGCAGGCCCGGCGATGACCAAATCCTTGAACGCGGGCTGCTCTTTTTCCAGTTCGCGTTTCAAGTGCTCGGCGGAGAATTTCACCTTCTCCTCGTTACGCCCCTTCAGCGTGAGCAGCGCCACGCGACTGAACGGCGGGTATTTCAACTGCTCGCGGAACTCCGTCTCCTGCGCGTAAAATCCGGCGAAGTCGTGCTGTCGCGCAAACTGGATCGCCGGATGAAACGGCGTGAACGCCTGCACGAACACCTCCCCCTCCACATCACCTCGCCCCGCTCGCCCGGCCACCTGCGTGAGCAGTTGGAACGTCCGTTCGCTCGCCCGGAAATCCGGCTGGTTCAGCGCCATGTCCGCGTAGATGATTCCCACCAGCGTCACGTTCGGAAAATGCAGCCCCTTCGCAATCATCTGCGTGCCGACCAGAATATCAATCTTGCCCACGCGGAAATCGCCCAGCACACGCCGGTAATCATCCTTCCGCTTCATCGTATCCGCGTCCATACGTTTGATGCGCGCCTGCGGAAACAATTTGGCGAGCGTCTCCTCCACGCGCTGCGTGCCCGTGCCGGCGTAGCGGATCGCAGGGTTCTTGCACTTCTCGTTAGGGCAGACCAAAGGTACGCGCTCGACGTGGTTGCAAATGTGGCAGCACAGCTTCTGCGCCTGCCGATGGAACGTCAGCGAGATGCTGCAATTCGGGCACTCGGCCACGTAGCCACACTTCGGGCATTGCAGCGACGTGGAAAAGCCGCGCCGGTTCAAAAACAAAATCGTCTGCTCCCCGCGCTCCAGCCGCTGCGTCATCGCCTCCTTGAGCTGCTCTGAAAAAATAGGGATGCCCTTTCCCGCGCGCGCCGCCTGACGCATGTCCACCACCCGCACGCGCGGCATCTTTTGGTTATCCACCCGCTCGCGCAATTCCAGCAGCGAGTATTTGCCGTGCTGACAATTGTAAAAACTTTCCAGCGACGGCGTCGCCGAGCCGAGCACCACCACCGCGCCCTCCATCTGCCCGCGCATGGTCGCCACATCGCGAGCGTGGTAACGCGGCGATTCCTCCTGCTTGTAAGTGGACTCGTGTTCCTCGTCCACGACGATGAGGCCGAGCGGCTCGACCGGCGCGAAGACCGCCGAGCGCGCACCGATGACGATGCGAGCGCGCCCTTGCCGGATCTTGTGCCACTAGTCATGCCGCTCGCCGGAGGACAGGTGCGAGTGCAGCACCGCCACGAGCGTCTGCAACGGCCCGGAACTGAACCGCGCCTTGAACCGCTCCACCGTCTGCGGCGTCAGGGAAATCTCCGGCACCAGCACGATTGCACCCTTGCCCTGTTCCAGCGCGTGCGCGATGGCTTGCAGATAGATTTCCGTCTTGCCGCTGCCGGTGACGCCGTGCAGAAGAAAGGTTGAAGGTTGAAGGTTGAAGGTTGAAGGTTTTGCCGCCGCGTCCGCTTGCTGTTGTGTAGCACCCGCGTCTCGCGGGTGATGTCCGGCGTCCCGCCGGACATCTTGCGGCGCAGCCGCAACCGAGGGCGTCCAAATGTAAGGATATTCCTCCATCGGCCCGACCAGTCCAATCTTGCGCGGATTGTTCCAGATGTAATTCCAAGTCTTGTGCAAATCCGCCTCCGAGCGCATCAGCCGGTCGAACGATTCATCCATCCACACCGGCCCGCTGCGTTTCATGGCATCGTTCACCTCGTGCGCGGAAAACGATTTGATGCTGTGCAGAATTTCTGCGAGCGAATGAACTCCTTCTTTTCCGGCCTCTTGAACCGGCAACGGCTGAATCAACAGGTGAACATGATCTGGCATCACGCAGGCCGCGTAACACTTCAGCTTTTTCCCGTGCCAAAAATGGCGGCC
>JANMJO010000176.1:0-8881 GCA_031371425.1 Verrucomicrobiales bacterium
GCCGTCGTGAACCAGAACGCTTTCGTGCCAGCCAGCGGCGCGCGCGGAGCGACGCGCCCTACCAGCGCCCGGCAACCATGACTGCGCCAATGTCAGCATGAATTGTTATATCGCGCCATTCGTTCACTCTGGGTCAACTCACAGGCTACAGATTCACCACCGCCGGGTCGCCGTAGAGCGTGAACAAACCCGCGCGCTCGATGCGCACATCCATCAACTCGCCGCGATGCCGCGCGTTGCCGTCGAACACCACGATGCGGCCGCAGCGTGTGCGGCCTGTCATGCGCGCGTCGTTGGTGCGGCTCGGCCCTTCGACAAGGATTTGCACCCGCGCGCCGACCAATTTCCGGTAACGCTGCGCGCCGATGTCGTTGATGACTTCCAGCAGCCGCGCGTGCCGCGCTTCGATCACTTCCTCGGCAAGCTGATCCGGCATGGCCGCCGCCGGAGTGTCGCGGCGCGGCGAGTATTTGAAAAGATACGCGTTGTCGAACTCCGCCTCGCGAGCGAGCGAGAGCGTCTGCTCAAAATCCTCCTCCGTCTCGCCGGGGAAGCCCACGATGATGTCCGTGGTGATGCCGATGTCCGGCTTCGTCTCGCGCAGCTTGCGGATGATTTCCAGAAACCGTTCGCGCGTGTAGCCGCGGTGCATCAGTTTCAGCACGCGGTCGCTGCCGCTCTGCACCGGCAGGTGCGCGCTCTCGACAAGCTTGGGCAGTCGCGCGTAAGCCTCGACTAAATCATCGCCGTAACCCTTCGGATGCGGCGAGGTGAAGCGGATGCGCTCAAGACCAACAATCTCATGCACAGCTTCGATGAGCTGGACAAACGGCGTGACGGGTGACGGGTGACGGGTGACGGGGCTGGCCGCGTCACTCGCCACTCGCCACTCGTCACTTTTCATGCGCTTGCCGTAGCTCGTCACAATTTGGCCGAGGAGCGTGATCTCCTTCACACCGCGCGATACAAGTTCGCGGCACTCGGCGACGATGTCGGGAATCGTGCGGCTGCGTTCTTCGCCGCGCGTGTAAGGCACGATGCAGAAGGTGCAGTATTGATTGCAGCCTTGCATGATGCTGACGAACGCGGTCACCGCGCTCTTCGCGCTGCCGTTCAGCAGATGCTCCTTGATGGTGGCCTCGCTGTTTTTTTCTGCGGCCACGTCCACAATCTTGTCGCGCCGCCCGGCGAGAATCTCGTCAAGATATTCGGCAGCGCGATGAAATTTTTGCGTGCCGAGGACGAGGTCCACGTCCGGCAGCTTATCAATCAGCTCCTGGCCGCGGCTTTGCGCCATGCAGCCCATGAAGCCCAGCACCACATCGGGACGGCGCTTGCGGAAATTGCCCGCGAGATTCTCCATCTTCTTGAGCGCCTTCTGCTCGGCGTTGTCGCGCACGGAACAGGTGTTGAGCAGGACGACATCCGCCGTCTGCTCCGACGGCGCGATGACGTAGCCCTTGGCGACAAGCTGCGCGGCGACGGCTTCGCTGTCGCGCTCGTTCATCTGGCAACCGTAGGTTTTAATAAAGACGCTTGGCATGGTGCGAAAACGTGGGGAAGTTAAGCCAGCCCCGCGCGGTTGAAAAGCGGAATGCGCTGTGGCGCGGCGTCAATGCGGGTGGCGATACCAGAGAATATACGGTGACCTACCTTCAGTGAAAGCTCGTCACCAACCAAAATGCGCCGACCAGCATTGCGGCCCCGGCGCAACCGAAAGCAAACCGCTGGTAAAGCGGGCCAGTGCGAACCGAGTAACGGTGGGCGATGACCCCCATGCCCCATGAGAATCCCGCCATCGCCGTCACCGTGCCGACCGCAAACGCCAGCAGATAGCCAAACGCATCCCACCTAGAGCTGAACGCCAGCACTGGCAGCACACCGAGAAAGTGCGAACTGCCAGCTAGCCCGTGCAAGGTGCCGATTCCGAATGCCGCATGGGCGTGGTGCGAATGGGCGGAAGCCTCCTGATGTTTCTTCGGATGCGTGTGGATGTGGACATGCACATGGCGGTCGCCGTTGTGCTCGTGTTCGTGCGTGTGGATGGCGTGCTGCGTCGTCCTGCGCCAGGCCCACAATCCGATGCCCACCAGCATGACTCCGACAAAGCGTTCGCCCCAAGCCGAGATTAGCGCCACCGGAATCAGATCCCGCAACAACAGGGAAATCACTCCCACCAACGCCACCCCAGCCGAATGGCCGATGCCCCAGCGCAGGCCGGGAATCCAAGCCCGCACCGGCTGGCGTGCGGCCAGCGGCGCGATGGCCGCCAGATGATCCGGCCCGGTCAACACATGGACCAGTCCGGCAATGAATCCGGTGATGACTGCAATCATAAATAATTCAAACGAGGCGGTCACAGTATGCTGGCCCCGCTCCGGCAGCGCAAAGCAAACCTTGGCCGATGCCGCCCCGATTCTGCCGTTGGAATCCGAACGCACCGGGGCGGTCTTCGGTTCGGGCAATCCATCGTGGCAGGGACACGCTGCTGCGCGGCCCAGATATTTGGGACGAGCGGCAGTTCGTCCCTACCAATAAACAACCCCGGCGCTCGCGGGAGCGCCGGGGTTGTCGTTTGAAATTTCAAGCTGCTTGCAATTCCCGCACATGGCTGATGTCCCGCTTGCCCACAGGACGCACATCAGCTGCTTCGACGGTTGCCACGGCTACGGTTCTGCCGGCGAGTGTGCTGAATTCCACCTCATAAGCCGCGCCCGCTTTATGAATATGTATGACCGTGCCCACATCGCCCGCCTCAAGACTTTCTTCCGGCAGGTTCTTCGTCAGCACGACACAATCATGTTCTTTGATTTTCATTCAGCCTCCAAAGGATAAGCGGTCAGCAGGCGTGGCGCAACCTCGCCTTGATCCAGTTGCCACACGCTCCGCACTTGGGCGTGGCGGCCATTGGGACAGCTCAATTTGCCCTCCACTTCGTAGCGTGGGCCGAAGCCTGTCTCCCGCGTCTTCGTCACGTCATGGGTCTGTCCGTGCTCGCGTAACGCCTTTGCCAGATGCTCCCACGCCTGCACGCGAAAACCAAAATGAGTGAAGAACCGTGCCTTGCTCGCGCCGTAACGATGTGCCGTGTTGAGCAGGTAATCCGCGACTTTCTCGCGCTCGACTACCAGCTTGTCTGGGTGGGGGAGTTTCATTTGACCGTCACCACATCACCCCTTGAGCAGCGTCGCGCCCGGGCCGGGGCGGGAGACGAACATGGTGGGTTTGATGCCGGTGCGCTGGGTGTATTCGGCTTCGATGGTTTTCATCACGGAGTCCACCTTGTCGGTCTTCACCAGCGCGACGGTGCAGCCGCCGAAGCCGCCGCCGGTCATGCGGCAGCCGATGACGCCGCCCTTCATGCCGATGTTCTGCGCGATCTCGACGACGGCATCGAGTTCGGGGCAACTGACTTCGTAATCGTCCTTGAGCGAGTAGTGGCTGGCATACATGAGCTGGCCGGCGGTAGGCCAGTTGCCAGCGCGGATGGCTTGGGCGGCGTGCGGCGTGCGTTCGATTTCGCCGATGATGTGGCGGGCGCGGCGGTAAACAACTTCATCCATCTTGCTCTTGTTCTTTTCGAGCAGCTCGGGCGTGGCGTCGCGGAGGGAGGCGACGCCGAGGGCTTGGGCGGCGGCTTCGCATTGTTTGCGGCGCGTGGGGTATTCGCTGCCGGTGAGTTCGTGTTTGACGTTGGTGTTGGTGATGAGGACGGCGATGGTGGGGTCGCTCATGGGGACGAGTTCGAATGTGCGGGTGCGGCAGTCGAGGAGGAGGATGTGGCTTTCCTTGCCGAGCGCGGAGATGAATTGGTCCATGATGCCGCAGGGCATTCCGGCAAAATCGTGTTCGGCTTTCTGGCAGAGCAGGGCTTTCTCGACGGGGTCAAGTTGCTTGCCGGTGATGGCTTCGAGCAAGGTGGCGGTGGCGACTTCGAGCGAGGCGCTGCTGCTCAAACCGCCGCCGAGTGGGACGTTGGAATTCAACACGGCGTCGAAGCCGACGGGTTTGAGCCCGCGCACGATGAAGCCGGCGATGACGCCCATGGGGTAATTCGCCCAATGGCCTTGCGCGCCGGGCTTGAGCGGTTGCGCGAGGTCAATGGTCGCCGCGCCGTCGCCGGAGGAGCTGCGGAGGTTGATTTTATCCGTGCCGTTGGCGTCGGCGGCGATGACGGTGTAGCGCTCGATGGCCATGGGGAACACGAAGCCGTCGTTGTAGTCGGTGTGTTCGCCGATGATGTTGACGCGGCCGGGGGCGGCGGAAATCCATTTCGGTTCGCGCCCGAATTGTTTCTTGAAGTCGGTGGCGGTCTGGAGGGAGAGATGTGAGAGGGTCATAAATTTATTTTGTGGAGAAGCGGTGGATGGTGAGTTGGCGATAGGTTTCGCCGGGGCGCAGGATGGTGTTTGGAAAATGCGGCGTGTTGACGGCGTTCGGGAAATGCTGGGCTTCGAGGGCGAGGCCGGTGTGCGGGGTGTAGCGCATCCCGCTCTTGCCGGTGAGCGTGCCGTCGAACCAGTTGGCGGTGTAGAGCTGCACGCCGGGTGTGGTGGTGAAAATATCGAGCACGCGGCCTGTGACTGGTTCGGTGACGCGGGCGGCGAAGGCGGGCGCGCCGGAATGGGTGGCGTCGCCGCGCAGGACGAAGTTGTGGTCGTAGCCTTGCGGTTTGCCGCCGAGTTTGGCGAAGCGCGCGCCGATGGCGGCGGGCTTGGTGAAGTCGAACGGCGTGCCTTTGACGGGGCGGATTTCGCCGGTGGGAATCTGGGTGTCGTCGTTGGGCGTGTAGAAATCTGCGGCGAGTGTGAGGAGGTGTTTCTTGATATCGCCACGCCCGGCGAGGTTGAAGTAGCTGTGGTTGGTCAGATTGATGGGCGTGGGCTGGGTGGTGGTGGCGGTGTAGTCAATGAGCAGCTCGTTGGCGTCGGTGAGCTTCATGATGACGGTGACGGCGAGCTTGCCGGGATAACCTTCCTCGCCGTCGGCGCTGGTGTAATCGAGGCGGACGGTCGCGCCTTGGAGCGGGGTGGCGCGCCACAAAACTTTATCAAAACCATTGCGCCCGCCGTGCAGGGCGTTCGGGCCGTTGTTGGTCGCGAGGGAAAACTTTTTGCCATCGAGGGTGAACTTGCCTTTGGCGATGCGGTTGGCGACGCGTCCGCAGGTGGCGCCGAGGTAGTAGTCGTTGGTGAGGTATTGCTTGAGGTTGTCGAAGCCGAGGACGACATCGCCGAGGCGGCCGTTGCGGTCTGGGACGTGGAGTTCGGTGATAATCGCGCCGTAGTTGGTAACGCGGGCGACGGAGCCGCGGGCGTTGGTGAGGGTGTAGAGGTGGGCGGATTTGCCGGAGGGCAGTTTGCCGAAAACGGATTGGGTGACGTTGGGTTTCACCTGACTTCCAAAGTTGGGGAGCACGCCCGCCCCAGGCGTCGCTGGTCGCGCCCTCGCGGTCAGCATCTTGCGGGCGCGTGCTGGCCGCGAACCTTTGGGTGTCTTCCGTGCGCTCGGGTTTTCCGCGAGGGCGCGGAAAACTGCGCCCAGGGCGAGCGCGCTCCCATTTCTATTTCGGAGTTCGGATTTCATTGAAAAAAATGCCGGCAGGCGTGAGCACCTGCCGGCGAAGAGTTGAACCAATGCAAACAGGAGCGTGCCGGTGGCGGCTCACTCGCCTTTTCGACCGCGCCGCGACAGGAGCAGCATGGCCACGCCAAAAGCCAGCATGACCAAACCCCAGCCGAGGTTGATGTTGATGTTCAAGGAGCGTTCATAAAGGGCTTGGTCTCCGTTGGTGAACAATCCATAGCCTGACAGCAAGAGGCCGTAGAAACTAAACATGATGCCGATGGGGAATCGTAGGTCGAAGTTCATATGATGGATTGCGAAGTGGGGTTTACCAGAAAATCAGGTTCAGGATGAGGGTGAGGACAAGGATGATGATGCCGAGCGTGACGGGTTGTTGATACCAGGGTTCATCCTCGGCCTTCGGCTTGGGTGTCAGCGAATAAACTAGGCCGGTCAATTCCGCATCGGTTTTGGTGCGGGCTGTCGCCAGTGAGATGAGTAGAGTGAGCACGAAGCAGGTTGTCCAAGCCACGATGGCCATGGTGAAGTTTTGCGCCATCTCGCTGTTGAAGATAAATTTCTGGGCGAGCCAGGCGCCTTTGATGCCCACTTCCGCGCCTTTGGTGTGGGCGAGACCGTGGAACAAAGCCGCGCTTGCCGTGCCGCCGAGCAGACCGAAGAAGGCGCCGTGTCCGGTGGCGCGTTTCCAGAACATGCCGAGCAGGAAGGTGGCGAACAGGGGCGCGTTCACGAAGCCGAACACCAGTTGCAGCATGTCCATGATGTTATTGAATTTTGAGGCCAGAAACGCGCAGCCGATGCTGATGATAATGCCGGCGACGGTGGCAATACGACCCATCCACAGATAATGGTTGTCCGTCTTTTTCGGTGCGATGTAGCTCTGGTAGATGTCATACGTCCAGACGGTGTTGAACGCGGTGACGTTGCCCGCCATGCCGGACATAAACGACGCCATCAAGGCCGTGAAGCCGATTCCCAACAGGCCGGTCGGTAAATATTTCGAGAGCAGCGCCGGAATGGTCATGTTGAAATCTGGCGTGCCGTCCGCGCCCAGCGGGATGATGGCACCGCCCGCTTGTTGCAGCGCGATGGCAATCATGCCGGGCAAAATCACGAGCGCCGGGAAGAGCATTTTCGGCACTGCCGCAATCAACGGCGTGCGCCGGGCGGCGGACATTGAGTTGGCCGCCATGGCGCGTTGCACCACGAGGAAGTCGGTGCACCAGTAGCCGAACGAGAGCACGAAGCCGAGGCCTGCGACCATGGTGAACCAGTCCGCGCCCATGGGGTTTTGATTATAAGCGCCCATGTGCGCCCACGACTCGGACCATGTTCCTGGCGCAAAGCCCTGGCTGGTTGCCACGGGAATCAGCTTCACCTTGAGGGCGCTCCAGCCGCCCACGTCTTTCAACGCGAGGAATACCAGCGGCGCAAAGCCCAAGACGATCATGAAGAATTGCAGCACTTCGTTGTAAATCGCAGAGGTCAGGCCGCCGAGAAAGATATACACCAGCACGATGAACGCCGAGATGAGGATGCTCATGGTGTAATTCCAGCCGAGCAGTAGTTCGAGCAGCTTCGCCAGCGCGTGCAGCGAAATGCCGGATGAAAAAACTGTCATCACCGCGAATGATATGGCGTTGAACCCGCGCGTCTTTTCATCGAACCGCAGCTTGAGATATTCTGGCACCGAACGCGCCTTGGAGCCGTAGTAGAAGGGCATCATGAAAATCGCGAGGAACACCATCGCCGGAATCGCGCCCACCCAGTAGAAGTGGCTGGTCATGATGCCGTATTTCGCGCCGGATGCCGCCATGCCGATGACTTCCTGCGCACCGAGATTGGCTGAGAGAAATGCCAGCCCCGTGACCCACGCCGGAATGGAACGGCCCGACAGCAGGAAGTCTGTGCTCGCTTTCATCCGCCGTTTTAAAATCCAGCCGATGCCTAGAACGAAGACGAAATAAACGATTAAAATCAGGTAATCGAGGACTCCAAGTTTTATGTGCATATCAGTTAGTAGAGGTGGGTTGGTAAAAGAGATGTTGATTCAAAGATTGCCCACGAATTCTACAAAGTAATAGACGAACGCTTGATTTGAAGTCTAGTTAATTTTTTCACAAGTTCGGGTCGTTGGATGGTTTGAATGCGTGGCGGGCTTGTGGCCGCCGAAAGTTGGATGTGGGAGTCGGGTGGATGTTATGGCCATTCAGTCCGCCATTGCTTTCGACTGGTTGCAGCGTAAAGTTTTTCCATGAAAAAATTCTACCGGGTTGTTGCCGTTGCCACTCTCGCTGCCGGGTTCACGTTCACCGCCCGCGCCGGTTTTTTTGACCAATTGAAATCCGCCATCACGACGACCAACTCGGCGGTGGCGGCGGCGACCTCGGCGGCGGGGCTTTCGCAGGAGCAGATGGTGGGCGGGCTCAAGGAGGCGCTGGGCAAGGGCGTGGAACGCGCGGTGGCGGGGTTGGGTCGCGACGGCGGCTTCCTGACGAACCTGAACGTGAAGATTCCCATGCCGGAGAAGTTGCAGAAGGTGGAGAGCGCGCTGCGGTTGGCGGGGCAGAACCAGATGGCGGATGATTTCGTCGCCTCGATGAATCACGCGGCGGAAAAGGCCGTGCCGGTGGCCGCCGGAGTTTTCGGCGAGAGCATCAAGCAGATGAGCATCGCGGACGCGAAGGGCATTCTTTCCGGCGCGCCGGATTCGGCCACGCAGTTTTTCCGCAAGACCACGCAGACGAATCTGGTGGCGAAGTTTCATCCCATCGTGCAGGCCGCGACGGACAAGGTGGGGGTGACGGCGAGTTACAAGCAGATGATGACGAAGTTCAACGCGGTGAACACGCTGGGCAGCCTGTTCGGCAAGAGTTCGGTGGTGAATCTGAACGCGGCGGACATTGACACCTACGTCACGGACAAAGCGCTGGACGGCTTGTTCAAGATGGTGGCGGAGGAGGAGAAGAACATCCGCGCCAATCCCGTCGCGCGCACGACGGATTTGTTGCAGAAAGTTTTTGGAACATCTGCCAAGTAAAGTTAGTGGGGGAAAGCGCTGGCTGTTTTGGCTTGTGCGCCGTGCAGGTCAGTGTTCTATTCCGCCGAACTAGTCCAACAATTATCACACATGAAAAAAATATTATCCGCTTCGCTCGCCGCCTTGGTCCTCGCGACCTCCATTCAACTCACTTCCGCGGACGAACAACCCAAGGAGGTCGCCAAGTCTGCGCTCAGCACGAAACGCTCGGAGATCATCACGCAGATCAGACTGAAATTGAAAGACGGCAAGGAT
>JANMJO010000227.1:0-4061 GCA_031371425.1 Verrucomicrobiales bacterium
AGCAAATCAAACGGCGGCGTGCGCTGGTCGAGGATCAGGGTGGAGCGTTCTTTCAGCGATTCTTCGAGCGCGTTGATCTTGAGCAGGAACACGGCGAGCTCGGGGTTGTCCTTGAAGACGGCGAGCGCCTTGGCGGCTTCGGCGTCGGCCTGGCCTTTGATCTCGGTGACTTTGGCCTCGGCGCGGGCGAGGGTCTCGGTGCGTTCGCGGTCGGCGGCGCTGCGGATATCGCGGGCCTTGGCCTCGCCGTCGGCTTGCAATTTCTGCACGTAACGCTGGCGTTCTTCCTTCATGCGGTCGAAAACTTTCTGTGTGATGCTTTCCGGCAGGCCGAGGCGTTCGATGCCGAGGAAGCGGACATCAATGCCGTAGTTCGCCTTCGCTTCGGGCTGGATGGCGAGAAGAATGTCGCGCTCGATGTCGGTGAATTTCAACTGCGCCTCGTCGGTGGAGATGAAGTGCGCGAAGGGATGTTTGCCGACGACGGCGTTCTTGGTGCTGCGGATGAGGCCTTCGAGATTCTGGCGGGCTTTGTCCATGGAATCGCCGAAGCGTTCGCGGAAGAGCGCGGGGTTGCTGATGGTCCAGCCGGAATAGACGCTGACGAGCAGCGGGTAGCGGTCTTGCGTGAGGGTTTCCTCGAACTTGCCTTCGAAGTTCTGGATGCGCTTGTCGAACTTCTGGACTTTCTGGATGGGCCACGGCCATTTGAAGAACAGTCCGGCTTCCGGCTGGTCGAGACTGGCGTTGAGCGGGCGGGTGGGTTTGCCGAACGTGGTGACGAGGGCGATTTCATTCTGGCGCACTTGGAAGGTGAACAGCAGCGCGCCGAACACCAGCACGAGCAGGACGCCGATGGTGAAGGTGAGGGAATTACGTTTCATAAATTATTTTATTTTGGGGAGCGCACGCGCCTCGCGTGTGGTTCGGCGCGCCCTCGCGCCGAACATGAACGTCGCAGCGCGCCCGATGCCAACGACGAGGGCGTCGTTGGCTGCGCCCGGGGCGGGCGCGCTCCCGGACAGCTTGGGTTGGTTCATCTCGCAGTTCATTTCTTGGAAGGCTCGATGTTGATGTCGAGGAGGTCGGGCCGCAGTTTGTCTTCGAGATTGAGCTGGATGACATCGTGCGTGTTGGTGGGCGCGACGAGGTATTTGCGCGTGCCGGCGGTGGCGCGGGCGACGGTCTGGAGGTAGAGCCGCTGCGGATAGACGGTGGGCGCGGCGTTGTAGGCGGCAATCTGGTTGGCGAAGCGCGCGGCTTGCGCGGTCGCGCCGGTGGTGCGGCGCAGCGCGGCGCCCTCTGCGGCGCGGATTTTTTCCTGCGACTCGGCTTGTGCGAGCTGGACGGTCTTGTTGGTTTCGCCCTGTGCGCGGAGGATTTTCGCCTGCACTTCCTGCGCGGCGGCGTTCACGGCTTCAAATTCTTTCGCCACACTCGTCGGCGGATGGATGTCTTGCAGGCCGACGAAGAGGATGTCCACGCCGAGCTTGAGTTCGGCGGCGCGGGCATGGATGCGCTGGCGCAATTCGGCGGCGGCTTGAGCGCGATCCACGGACATGATGTCGAGAAAATCCACGCCGGCGAGGTGGCGGACGACTTCGCGGGTGGCGAGCTGCTGGAGCAACTCCGCCGCGCTCGCGTGGCCGTAGGCCCAGTCGAGGACGTTCGTGATGCGGTATTGCACGGGGATGCCGGCGACGAGGAGGTTGACGGGCACGGCTTGCTGGGCGTCCGGTGAGTTGGTGGCGGAGAGCATCTGCTGATCGCGGCTGGCGACGAGGAGGTTGAATTCCTCTTTGTAGTGGCTCACGGTCCAGAGCACGGTTTTTTCCCGCTCGCGCGAGGGGTCGGGAACGAAGCCGACGTTGAAGCTTTGAATCTTGCCCGTCTCGAAGCGGTAAATTTTGTCCACGGGCCACGGCAATTTCAGATGCGGCCCCGGCCCGAGCGCGGCGTGGCCGGCGACGGGTTGGCCGAAGCGTTCGAGCACGGCCTGTTCGCCGGGTTCGAGAAAGATGAAGCAGCTCGAGAGCGCGAGCGCGGCGAGCAGCGCGAGGATGAAGCCGGGGAGTTTCTCGGCGAGCATCCGGTAAATCCACGTCTCGGAAACCTTGAAGCCGAACTGGTAGTCGAGCGTGCGCGCCGCGGTGGTGAAAAGCCCTTCCGGATGCGAGAGCAGGCCGACGAGGCGGCTTTCGTAGAGCGGGCGGACGACTTTGCCCTTCACGCGAGGCCGATACATTTCAAAAATCAGACCGAGCAGCGTTTCCACCGCGAGCAGGCCGAGCAGCGCGATGAGGGCGCGGGCGATATGGAAATCAGCCTTGGGGAAACCCGCTTCATCCGCCGCCACGCCCGCCGTGACGAGGAAGCAGAGATACGCGCCGAGCAGCAGCCAGCCCGCGCCGGGGCGTATCAGGCGGAGGTTTTCCGATCGCGCGATGCTTGCGGAATATTTGCCGAGCAGGAACAGCGCGAGGAAGAAGAGTCCGTTGAGACCCATCGCGAAGAGCTGGTTTTGCAACGGCAGTTCCACGAGGCGGGGCAACGCCTGCCACAGCCACCACGCCGCGCCGGCTTGCGCGAGCAGTAGCAGAATGGTGAAGCCCGGCACGAAAAATTTCTCGAACTGCAACCGCGACTGTTGCGCGGGGAAAGTTTCATCCTTGCCCTCGAACAGCGTGGCGCTGCCCTTGGAGCGGGCGAGTTCGTCCATCTCGAATTTCTCCAACCGCTCGCGGTCTTCGAGGCGCATCTGAAACCAGCTCACGACCGCCACGAGCGCGCCGAGGCCGAGGAACGCCGACGCGACGAGTCCTGCCAGCGACCAAGCGTGCCGCGCCACGGCGAACACCGCCGCGCCGACGGCGAGCAGCATCAGCAGATTCACCAATCCGTTTTTTTGAGTGCTTCGTTCCATGGTCAATAAGGCAAAAGGCAAAAGGCAAAGGGCAAAAATGACCGGGCCGCGCCCGTTCCGGGTTTTTGCCCTTTGCCTTTTGCTTTTTGCCTTTTCATCAGCTTAGTTCTCGCTCGTCAAACAACAACACCGCCACCGCCAGCACCGCGCCGACGTAGCCCGCCGCGTAGGCGAATGCCTTGCCGACGTAGCCCCAGTTGAGGACATTTTTGCCCGTCTCCAGCGCATCGGCGAGCCAGAATAATTGCCAGTTCGGGGTGATGGTGTAAAGCGCCGACGCCCACCAAGAACCATGGCTCGCGGGGCGCCCGAAGAAATAATCCGACATCAAGCCGAGGAGGAACAGCGCCGAGCAGATTGCCAGCGTGGGGATCATGTCCAGCCGCGTGGAGCACGCCAGCGCGAGCGCGGCGAGAATCCAGACTGCGAACAAAATCAAGACCGCCGCCGGCACGAGCCGCCAGTCCGCCGCCGCCGCCGCGACGCCCATCGTTTGGGTCTGTTGCGTGAATTGAAAAATCAGAACCGCCGCCACGGTCACGAGCGGCACGAGCAGCAGGATGGCATCGCTCACGAACGGGCGGCGCAGGAAGAAATTGCTGAAGCCCGCCAGCGCGTAGGCCGCCGCCACCGCGCCGGCGAAAATGCCGATGGCCGCCTTGTCCGTCTGGCCGTAGGCATCGAACGCCATGCGGCTGGCGATGAGCGCGGCGATGAGGTTCACGTAGAGCATGAGCGTGAGTGCGGCGGCGAGGCCGAGGTATTTGGCGAGGAGAAATTGTGTGCGGCCCACGGGTTTGGACAGCACGGCGAGCGCCGTGCCGGAGCGGATTTCGCGAGCGAGCGATGCGGACGCGCTCAACACCGCGCCGAACAGGCCGGAGAGCAGCATCACCGCGAGGACGGAGTTCTTCACGAGCTTGGGCTCATCGCCGAACGCGAAGTAATAGGGCACTGCGAGGAATATCTCGAACGCGGCGGTGCAGGTGGTGAGCAGCAGGAACACCGGCTGGCGCACGAGTTCCATGAAGGCATTGACCGCGATGGTGATGAATTGTCGCACGTTTTGCGGGGACAAGTTACGGGCGCGGCGTTCAAATGCAAACCGGAATCCGCTCCACCGCTTTGGTAGTGTCCT